>DCHP01000089.1 GCA_002315675.1 Rikenellaceae bacterium UBA1749
TTTTGTTTTCCTCCTACTCGATTTTATGCCAATATTTCCATTCGATTCATTCGAATTCGCCTGAAAACGGAACATAGTTGCACTACAGTTCAAGTTCTCTGATTACATCATCCCGTTCGGAAGTAGGGAACAGTACAAAGTCATGAGGCATCCCATACCCTGGACGGAATTTTGAATCAATGCCCGCATCAAGCAGTCTTTCATGGAATTTTGAAGCATCTTCGTAGAGCATCTCTTCAGTCCCGGAATATATCACCGTATTAGGGAGTGATGACAGATTCCCATATACTGGAGAAAGTCTCCAGTCCTTTAGATCAGCGCCTGCAGCCCATGCCGCTGCGAACACCTCCAAAGCTTCCTTTCTACACATGCAGTCATGGTCCTTTTCAAGGCGGCTCATGGTTAAATCTATCCAAGGAGAGAAAAGTACGAGACGTTTTGGTCCGGGAATCCCGATTTGTTCCAGATGCATTGCAAGGCCGACGGCAATACCGGCACCCGCCGAATCCCCCATTATTATTGTACCGGAAGGCAGTTGCGAATATATATCCGTGAGAACATTATAAGTCTCCTTGAATGTATGTTTCGGCAGCAGAGGATAGACTGGAATTGTAACACGCACTTTACGGCATTGCGAAAGCCTGGTACAGAAATCGATATGACTCTTGTCAAGCTGGACAACGAACGCTCCGCCATGTATATAGAAGATACCGTCTCCATACTGTTCACCAATGGTGTAAACGGGTATACCATGTTCCATTTTCCATCCTTCTGGAAGTTCAGGCGTTGTTCCGTCGGAAAGCAAACGCAAAGCCTCATCTCTACTCTGCATCGCCTTGAATCTAAACAGCGGCATAAGTTTGCTTATTAGCCACATACCCAGTGATCGATGTCGTTTCATGATAATTTAAGTATCTGTTCGTATTTAAATAAAGAGTCTATGTGAAGGATGTCTCTCACAAAAACAAGATACATTACATATACTTGTATCAAAGTTAAAAATCACGAAGAGGCTGTTTCAAATAAACTAATTTAACTAATACAAAAGTAAAAAAATTGAATGCAAGTATGTTAATGTATATACTTCTTCGCAATTTTATGTTGCCAGGTTATTACAAGTATTAGTCAATATTCGACCAACCTCATCGATAAACAATGGCAAGCTACAGAAAACATTCTCCATCATTCATTGAGATACTTTGTCTTGAATGCAGAAATTGGATATGTTATGCTGTTTCGGTAATCTGAGAATGAAGTATCTGTCCAAGGTTTGACATTTGGATCTAACTTCTTGTATAATGTTTTTACGATTTTCGTCTTGTATGGAGATTTGTTTCCAGTAATATCTATTCCGAATTTGAATGGAACAGGAGATTTTAGGACAGAAATATGATAATCAATCTCATTTGTGCTAAGATTGTTTTCGCCGGCAACTGCAACCTTGTATCTGTCGACTTTAAGCATAAATGGCAGAATTTTAACTTGACCATCATCTATCTGTGCCGCAACAGCTAAGGAATCTATCTCCGTTCTTGTTCTATTTTTGAACTTCAACGTTTTTGCAATTTTTGAGAATTCCTCATTGTTACTGATTGCAAGATTCCTTGCCTGCAATGTTGCAGCAACTTTGGATTTTGAAAGATCAATCAAGATAACGTGTCTTACAGTATTGAACATATCAATTGTGAAATCGAGTGATCCTTCAAGAGCAGAAAGCATAGGGGAAGTATTGCTTGTCTGTGGAAGAAGTTCTCCTAATCGTGCCATCGAGAAATTCTTTGCATCAATCGATACTGTTGTCGTAGAGTAGTCAGGGTTAATATATCTGAAAAGCGAACTTAACTGAAATGCACCATTGTCTTTGTTTGAAGTGATTTTGTTGAGCAGAATTTCATTTCCCTTTATGATAATTGTTCCTGTCGTATTGTCAAGGTTCAAACTTGATAATGTAAATTTCTTCAGGTTAAGATTCAATATTAAATCGTTTTTTTCATTACCTATTCCCCTAGGTATTGCTCCTTCTGGAATAGAATCAAGAGGAATTGCATATGGATTACCCTCTGCAAGTGCATGCATATTCTGGGCAATCATAATTTCGTTGATATTAAGGTAGTCGCCTTTAATATCGGCAGTAAGCTTTGTCTTGTTTTTATTTTCCAAAGATACTTTTGCATCCAGTGATATTTTTGATTGTCCAAAGTTTACCAGGCCAGTGGTCAAAGAAATATGTTTGTTTCCATAGTAGGCTGATAATGAACTGATATTCAGTGGCAAATCAAAGTCAAGTTTCCTGGATGAAATATTGTCTATCCCAATATTGTATGAAGAGATATCTTTACTGTCTACAGCAAGATTTCGGGCGAATAGTTCATTCCCAGGTAATTTTATGTCAAGGGAGTCTGAAGTGACTTTCAGATCAGATGCTTTATTCTCGTAAATACAATGACCTTTTAGGATTTTGCCATACGATTCCAGTTCATTGTTCTTGAATGTAGCAATGAATATTTTTGATTCAATTGCATCCCAAAGAGTCTTTTTCTTCTTTAAGTTCTTTTTCAGGAGATCAATATAGATTTTAGCGCCGAAAATATTATTGTCCCCTTTACGGTATGTTATTTCCTCTATAGCTCCATTTGCAATTTTTCCGCCCTTTGGTGAAAATTTGATATCAATCTTTTTGGCCTGTACTAATATAGTATCCTCTTGTTCTGAGGACAAGTATCCTATCTGACTGACCAAAACAGATGATTTCATTTTTTTACCATCCAGAGAAATGTCAGAGCCTTTTGCGGTGATAAACATTTTCTTAGTCTTGTATCTTATCTCATCAATTTTTGATTTTACTATTGTCCCATTAGTACCATCTACAAATAGTGTAAGATTGTCGGATGAAATATTTTTCTCTCTATCATTATATATGAGATTAGATAATTCGATCTGACCATAAATGTTTGGAATATTAATACTTGATGTTGATATCGTATTGATACTTTTAGGATAATCATAACAATGCTTCAGACTGTCCAATGAGGTGGATGCCTGTACGAATAAATCGTATTTACCCTTAATGGAGATTCCTCTTCCAAGCAGGGCTGTCTGATTTGAAAGTTTTGTTAAATCACCATTGGAATTGATGGATCCATCAATATGAAAATCGTTGTTGTAGTAACTTATTGAACCATTTGAAGTTAAATAAATATTGTCTCCCTGAAGGTCAAAAGAGTTGATATTAATTCTCAGACTATCCTTATGAATTATATCATGGACAAAATCAATGTCAAAACTGCCATCTCTGACAAGTATCTTGTTTTTTGAAGATCTGATGTATATATTGTTTCCAAAGGCAGTTCCATGAACTTTTATTGTATTTTTTGTCGTATCCCTCAACTGTCCTGCCAGATGAATGATTCCGTTGAAATTACCATTGATCTCGGTTTTCTGCAGTTCTTTATTTCTTGTATATGTTGATATTACCCTGGTAATTCTTGGAATGTTGTTAAGTTGGTACGATAGCTTTAAGTCAACATCCTTATTGCTGATATGCCCGTCAAAGTCTATGGAATTATCATCAATGAACAATTCTCCATATGAAATATCCAGCAAGGAGTCCCTGGTGTTTATTTTCCCGGAGAAAGCTAAATTTATTTTGTCCACATAGTTGTATTTACGTACTGCATAATTGTCATATTTTATTCTGAATTGTTTAATCTTCAGATTATTCAGGTAGATAACAGGATTCTCGGTTATTGAGTCTTTCTTTTCAAATGATATTATATTGTCAAGATTTGTGACTCCGTTACTGTCAATTCTATAATGGATGTATGGGTTTAGCAGTTCTATCCGTTTGAAAGATAATTTCTTATCTGTCAGACTAGTAATATCAAGGTTTACAATAAGTTTGTCTAATGTGAAAATAGTATCTGCAGGCTCTTTTGTTGTATCAACCAAATAGATATCATCTATTACGAGGGAAAGATTCGGAAATGTTCTGAAAAATGTCAGTTCAGCATTTGAATAGCCATTCTTTACATTCACAAATTTATTGATTTCGTTGTGAATAGTGGTTTTCACTTCATTGTCTGGAATTACATATGAAACAATAACAGCAGCTGCAATTGTCCAAAGTGCAATCAGACCAAATAGAATACCAAACAACCATTTTAATATTTTCTTCAATGTCTTCATGATTCTTATACTATTTTTTTGAGGGAAGAATGTAGAACGTTATATCAAGATTAATAGTTGAGTCTACATGAATTAGTATTTTTTTTAAATACTGGATGTTGTATAGATTCTTGTATCAAGGTTATTATTAACAAAACCGACTATTTCAAGTAAACTCATGTTTTAATATGCTAGTTAATAGTAATCCCGATTAAAGGTGCAATGTCTGCCAAAAATTGTCTGAACCTTTCGGCTATATAGTCGTCTTTCTGGTCAGTTGTTATTGTAATATTCTGTAGTCCGCTTTTCTCGTGCCATTCAGACAGCGCCGAACGTAGGAAACGCATTCCCTCTACTGAATAAATTGAATGGCCAGTACTTTCAAGCAATGGGATATTTTCTTCCTGGAGGTGCATTGTAATGGCGAGTATGATACCATGCTTTTCCGCTGACTGTATTACCTCCTGTAACTGGGAAAGCTGCACATAACCATTATTTTTACTATAAAGATCATTGTTGCCCATTATGTCAACTATTGAATTCGCTTCCATCATCCAGTCGGTTGGGGTCACGATTATCAATTCAACTTTTGATCCAGGCGCCATCTTATCCATGCCTGCCAGCAGTTGCCTGATTTCAGTTGCCATATGGCTCTTATTCATAAGCTCTGTCTTATTTGAATCATCAGTCCATATGTATTTTCCTCCCTGGAAACATTTTTCCCCATTTACATTAACCACAACAAGGCCCGTAAGTGTCTCAACTGCCTTTTGTGCGGCATTCAATGTGGTATATCGGATTTTAACTGAATTATCTGAGATGTCTATCTGAAAGGCTTCCTTGACCATGGTTCCGGGGATTCTGTTGCAGTGCTTTATGGAAATAGATGGCATTGCAATCTTTTTTATTGAAAATTTATCAACTATTGTCCCTGCGTGTTTAGTGACGATGTCCCTGATTATGGCATATTGCTCTGCCTGTATGTTTTTGGCATTAAATGTAAGATTTCTGGAAATCACGAAGTTGTTGCTGGATTTTATACTTCTTAAATTATCTGCGCTGACAGATAGAATGCCAAAAAATATGAGTATATAGTATAGAATTAGTTTTTTCATATGCGTAAAATTATGATTTTTTTTACAAAAGAGGAAATTTGTCTACCTTTATCGAATAAAATACAATAGAAATGAGAAAAGTTGTTATAATCCCAACTTACAACGAAATTGAAAATATTGAAGCCATGGTCAGAAAGGTCATGACTCTTCCAGGCGATTTTCATTTGCTGGTGATAGATGATGGATCTCCTGATGGAACTGCAACTAAGGTTAAGGAACTTCAGCTGGAATTTCAAGATCGTATAAGTCTTATTGAACGTTCAGGGAAATTAGGCCTCGGGACTGCATATATTGCTGGCTTCAAATGGGCTTTGAAGGAGGGGTATGATATTGTTTCCGAGATGGATTGTGACTTTTCTCATAATCCTGATGATTTGCCTAAACTTGCTGAAGCTGTTGAAAATGGTGCAGATGTAGTAGTTGGATCCAGATATCTTACTGGGGTAAATGTTGTCAACTGGCCGATGGGTAGAGTTATTATGTCATATTATGCGTCTGCATATGTCAGAACAGTGCTCGGTATAAAAACCCGTGATTGTACGGCGGGATTTGTAACTTATAGTTCCAGAGTGCTCAGTGCCATTGATCTGGATGCAATAAAAATGGTTGGATATGGTTTTCAGATAGAGATGAAATATTCTGCTATCAAACTTGGATTCAAATTAGTGGAAATACCAATTATTTTCACAGACAGGACATTGGGCAAATCCAAAATGAGTGGAGGCATCTTCGGAGAAGCATTCTGGGGTGTTCTATCCCTTCGTTTCAGAAAGATTAAAGGTGTAAGGAATATCAATTAACGGACTTCAATATGATTTTAATAGAGGGTGGTACAATAGTTGATAATGGACGTAGATTTGAAGGTTATATTCTTATTGAGAACGATAGGATAAAGACTGTTTCAGCAGGCAATCCTGATGAGTCCATTAAAGCACATTCTAGTAAAATCATTGATGCATCAAGTTGTTTTGTAATACCTGGAGTTATTGATGATCAGGTCCATTTCAGACAACCTGGACTTGAATATAAGGCTGATATTGAATCGGAGTCACGTGCTGCAGCAGCTGGTGGGGTGACATCCTTTATGGATATGCCCAACACAAATCCACAGACAACAACACTATCTGCTTGGCAGAATAAAATGGACATTGCCCAGAATAATTCGTTTGTGAATTACGCATTTTTCTTTGGTGCGACGAATTCAAATATTGACGATATCCATTCAGTAAATAGAATGTATACACCTGGAATAAAGGTGTTTATGGGTAGTTCCACAGGTGGAATGTTGGTGGATGATAAATATGCGTTATCCAGGATTTTCGCGGAGTCGGATGGGATTGTTGCCATTCATTCAGAGGATGAAAAAATTATCCTAGAGAATATAGAAAAGGCTAAATCGAAATTCGGAGATAATATTCCTTTTGAAATGCACCCAATAATAAGGAGTAATGATGCTTGTGTAAGAAGTACAGAGAGAGCAATGGAGCTTGCTGTTAAATATGGGACAAGATTACATATTCTTCATGTCAGTACATCTGAGGAAGTCTCCTTATTAAGTCCTTCAAAACTGTCAGACAAACAGATAACGGCAGAGGTCTGTATACCTCATATCCATTTTTCTTCTGATGATTATCAAAGATTGGGAGCGCGCATCAAATGTAATCCTGCAGTTAAATCTTCTGCAGATAGGGAAGCAATCTGGAAAGCTATTTCAGATGGTAGACTGGATATTGTTGCTACTGATCATGCTCCGCATCTATTGTCAGAAAAGAATAACAGTTACCTTTCTTCTCCATCAGGTATGCCGATGGTTCAGCATTCTCTCCCAGTTATGCTGACTCACGGATATTCAGTTGAAAAGGTTGTATCTTTGATGTGCAATAAAGTTGCAGATCTCTTCCATATAGAAAACCGAGGGTATATCAAGGAAAACTATTTTGCTGATATTGTCATTATCCGTAAGGCAGATTGGACTGTTTCAAAGGATAACATTCTCTACAAATGCGGATGGTCTCCTATTGAGGGGGAAAATCTTAAATGGAAAGTGGAACAGACAATTGTATCCGGAAAGGTGGTCTACGAAAATGGTGTTATTAATAATGTCAGAGGGCAGGCTCTTAAATTTAAAGTGTCATGAAAAAAATATTGCTATTAGTGTCATTAGTATTCCTGTTGAATAACTGTACTATACGTTATACAACATCAGGAGCGTCAATTGACCCTGCGGTAAAGTCTGTTAGTATTATTTATTTCCCTAATATGGCTCCGCTAGTTGCGCCAACATTGAGTTCAACATTAACTGATGCACTGACAGATAAAATGCAGAATCAGACCAGGCTACAGATTGTCAAGGAAGAGGGTGATCTTAATTTTGAGGGTGAAATAATCGGTTATGTATCTCAGCCAGTAGCAATATCTGGTGACGAATATGCAACAAAGAACAGACTTACGATAACAGTAAAAGTCCGTTTTTCTAACAAGATTCAGCCTCAATATAATTTTGATAAGACTTTTTCTGCCTATGCTGACTATGATACAAGTCAGATGCTGATATCAATTCAAGATGAATTATGTAAGGAAATTGTAGAAACACTTGTTGAAAATATTTTCAATGAAGCACTTTCCAATTGGTAGAGTCAGTTAATTTTTTACGAAAGACAAAGAAACGTATTAATGAAAAGAACAGCTATATTATTGCTCCATTGTCCTGATCAGACGGGGATTATTACAGAAATTTCTCGTTTTATAACAGATAATCAGGGAAACATTGTTTATCTGGACCAGTATGTTGATACAGTTGAAAATCATTTCTTTATGAGAATTGAGTTTGAACTGGATAATTTCCTAATCCCAGAGGAAAAGATTCTGGACTATCTAAATACAATGTATGGCCAGAGATATGATATGAAAATCAGCATTCACTTTACGGATGAGAAACCAAGAATGGCTATTTTTGTAAGTAAAATGAACCATTGTCTTTATGATCTTCTAGCAAGGTATAAGGCAGGTGAACTTGATGTCGAAATTCCGTGTATTGTAAGTAATCATGAGGATCTTCGCTATGTGGCGGAACAGTTTCAGATACCATATTATGTCTGGTCAATTAAAAAGGATCATTCCAACAAAAATGAAGTCGAAGAGTCTGAAATAGAATTGATGAGGCGTGAGAAAATAGACTTTATCGTCCTGGCAAGATATATGCAGATCCTTTCAGATAAGCTTATTTCATCTTATCCTCACAATATAATAAATATTCACCACTCGTTCCTGCCCGCATTTGTCGGTGCAAAACCATATAACCAGGCTTATGAAAGAGGTGTGAAAATTGTTGGGGCCACTAGTCACTACGTGACGGAGGAACTGGATGCCGGACCTATTATTGAGCAGGATGTTACAAGGATATCCCATAAGGATACACCTCAATCCATTTCCATGAAAGGTAGAGACCTTGAAAAGATCGTTCTTTCAAGAGCCGTTAAAAAACATATTGAGTGGAAAATCTTGACATACAGCAATAAGACAGTTGTCTTTGCGTAGTAAGCAGTTCTTCAAGCGGACAAAATACAAAGTCCTGTACCAGAAACAGTACAGGACTTTGTATTTTTTAGTCTTTATTCAAGTGGATGTAATGCATCTTTTACTGTGATATATACTTTGCCAGTAGACTCATTTTGAAATTTTTTCAAGTTCGGCCCAATGCTCTGGAGTCATTGATCTTGCCGTGAAAAGGCAAATGCCATCAGCACCGGCTTTCATTGAACCGATTACAGCTTCATTTATCTCAGATGGGAGCAGGCCATGTCCTTCAGGGTCTTTGATTGAGGATTTATTTCTCCAATCATTACAAATAAATAGACCGCTATATAGTTTCCTGCCTTTCACTTTTTTACTTTTGTTATTGTTTCCGCTTTTTTTGCTTGGAGACTTTATGCTTTGAACCCCTTCTCTAGTAACTTCACCAACCCATGCGGGAGATTCAAGATAGAAATCGTTGTAATTCATAGGGAAAAAAGCATCAATATTCCATTCATCCCACTGTTGGCGTACCATCCATTTTGCATAACTGTCTGGTCCCGGGAAAACATCTGCACTGACTTTTTTCCCTTTGGCATGGATAGCATCAGCGATATTGTTTACAAGCTCAGTTATTTTATCGCATCTGAATCTGGCCCATTCAGCACATTTTGAAGGATCTTCAACTTTTTTAATGTCAATACCTGTTTTTTCCTTGAATTCAGCTACACATTTGTCACAATAGCAATAGTCTGCAGCTGGATATTCTTCATTCATTACTAATTTATATTTTTCCCATAATCCTTTCGCAAGTATGACATCTGCATACCTGATGTAGTCAAGCTGGATATAATCGACTGTAGGTATATCTGCTAATTTTGATAACTGGTTTATCAAATATTGCTGAACTTCAGGTTTGTTTGGATCTAGTGTCCTGTAATAAGGAACATATGCAGGATGATTGTATGCGGATTGTCCTAAACGATTAACGGTATACCAAGTAGAATCCTGTCCGTATTGAGGCATGGTTGTAACCCACGCATGATATTCCATGCCAAATTCATGTGCTATTCTTGAAAATCTTTCAATAGCCTTGATGTCCATTCCTGAACCGACGCAGACACCTGTTATCCCGTGATCCTTGTACTGTTGAAATTCCTTCCTGATAATGGAATCATTCATTCTTGGACTGAATGAAGTCCATACATATATTGGAATTGTAGTTTTTGCAATTGTACTTATAGATGTTAGTGCAAATAGTGCAATTAATAATAGAGGTAAAATCTTTTTCATTTTATTATTTGTGTTTACACAAATATAAAATAAATAGGGCGGAAAAACAACCGCCCCATTTATTTTATAGATATATATTAATAGTACTAATCAAAAATACCTAATTAATATATGTCAGTTTGCGAAAATTAGTTGCCCTTTTCAAGTTTGGCTTTAAGTTCAGCTAATTCTGAGATGTCGCCAAGAGTTGTTTTTTCAGTTGCAATATTTACTTGCTGGACTGCCTTCTTGGTTGCTTTTTCAACCTTCTGTTCTTCGTTAACCTTCTTGTCATCAAAAACCTTTGAGTGAGAAACTGTCAGTTTCTTAGAAGATTTATTGAATTCTATTACCTTGAAATCAGCTGTATCTCCGACAGTCAATGTAGTGCCATCTTCTTTCTGTAGACCACGTGCAGGGCAGAAAGCTTCACAACCTTCAGACATTTCAATGAATGCACCACCACGTTCAGCAGTAGCCATTACTTTACCCTGGTGGATAGTATCTATTTTGTAGATAGTTTCATATGTATCCCAAGGGTTTTCTTCAAGTTGTTTGTGGCCAAGGCTTAAACGACGATTTTCCTTGTCGATTTCAAGAACAACAACTTCCATTGTAGCACCAAGTTGAGTGAATTCAGATGGATGTTTGATCTTCTTTGTCCAGCTAAGGTCAGAAATGTGTACAAGGCCATCAATACCCTCAGTGATTTCTACAAATACACCAAAGTTTGTGAAGTTACGAACTGTAGCTGTATGAGTTGTTCCTACTGCGTATTTAGTGTCGATATCTTTCCATGGATCTTCAGTCAGTTGCTTAAGACCAAGAGACATCTTGTGATTTTCAATATCAATTGTAAGTACAACAGCTTCAACTTCATCACCAACTTTCAGGAAGTCCTGAGCAGAACGTAGGTGCTGGCTCCAGCTCATTTCTGAAACGTGGATAAGACCTTCAACACCTGGTGCGATTTCGATGAATGCACCATAGTCAGCCATTACAACAACTTTACCCTTAACATGGTCACCTACCTTAATTTCGTGATCAAGTTCTTCCCATGGATGTTTAGAAAGTTGTTTCAAGCCAAGAGCGATACGCTTTTTGGATTCGTCGAAGTCAAGGATAACAACCTGGATCTTTTCGTCAAGGTGAACAATTTCTTCTGGGTGATTAACACGGCCCCAGCTAAGGTCTGTGATGTGGATAAGACCATCAACACCACCAAGGTCGATGAATACACCATAAGATGTGATGTTTTTAACAACACCTTCGATAATCTGACCTTTTTCAAGTTTGGAGATGATTTCCATCTTCTGGCTTTCAAGTTCAGCTTCGATAAGTGCTTTGTGAGAAACAACAACATTGTGGAATTCCTGGTTGATCTTGACAATCTTGAAGTCCATTGTGGTTTCAACAAACGCATCGTAATCGCGGATAGGTTTTACGTCGATCTGAGAACCAGGAAGGAATGCTTCGATGCCGAATACATCTACAATCATACCGCCTTTTGTACGACATTTGATAAAACCTTTAACGATTTCACCCTGTTCCATTGCTTCGGTAACACGGTCCCATGATTTAAGTTGACGAGCTTTCTTATGAGAAAGAATAATCTGACCCATACGGTCTTCAGTGTTCTCAACGAAAACTTCTACTTTATCGCCGATTTTAAGATCGGGATTGTAACGGAATTCTGAAGCTGAGATTGAAGCTTCGCTCTTGTAACCGACATTAACAAGAACTTCTCTCTTGTCGAGTGCAGCGACAGTGCCTTCAAGTACCTCACCAGCTTTGATGTTGCAAAGAGTCTTTACATAATCATCACTGATTTCAGCTTTTGATTTTCCATAAATTGCAGTTTCATTTTCAAATGCATTCCAGTCAAAAATATCATTCTGAACTGATGCATTAAGGATTTTTTCGTCAGTAGCCATATTGCTTCTGATAATATTTTAAAGGGTTAAACAATAATTTTGCTTTGTGCTCAAGACACAAAGTCTGCAAAAGTAGCTATTTTTATTTAATCTGCAAAGGGAAAATCGAAGATTATTAGAACTTTACATGTTTTTTATGCCATTTTTTGTGCAGAACTATCTTCTCTGCACAATCCGATTCCATAGTTTTTTTGGAGGTCAAATATCAATATAAATTTAGTACATTTGCAATTAGCAAATCAAGTAACGTTTATCGTACAAAAAATCTATGGTTTGCGTAAATTTAATAATATGTTTGACGAGCCGTTTTTTAAGAAATTTTTCAAAGGCGATTATGCCTTGTGGGTAATAATACTTTTTCTATGCCTGGTGTCAGTTCTTGTTGTCTATTCGTCAACTGTTGCACTTGCACAGAAACAGGCTCAGGATAATTCACACTTCCTGTTCAGTCAGTCTGCGATTTTGCTTGGTGGTGTCCTGATAATGTGGGGTATCTCCTCTTTCCTTAATCCTACATGGATTGTCAAGCATGCAAGGGTTATATTGTATTTCGCAATCATTCTCTCTGCTATGGTATACATAACAGGTATTGGCGTTGAAAAGAATGATGCCAAAAGGTGGATTACATTACCCTTTTTAGGCGTTCCCATAAATCCGTTTGATTTTCTGAGGATTGCCGTCATTCTTGATTTGGCATGCCAGCTAACGAAAAAAAGAGACATTATATACAAGATAAGAATAATCCCGAATTTTTTGAAATTGGATGATGAGTCGAGGAAAAAGAACTGGATGATTCTGAAAAATACGACTTCCGGAATGCTTTTACCATCATTTTTAGCAATCATTCTTGTATTTAAAGAAAATTTATCAACTGCCATTGTAATTTCAATCATGATACTAACGATGCTGGCTCTTGGCAATGTCAGGAAACAGGAATTAAGGAATGTTGCGATCACCGGGATCGTTGTTGTAGTTCTTATGGTAAGTGTTTTCATCGTATTCGGGCTTGGACGTGGAGAAGCATGGAAGAATAGAATAATAGGTCTTTTTGTTGCTCCTGTAGTGGAGAATGTCTCGTCGAAAGAAATTTCAGATGATACAAAGGCAGAGTATTATGAGATTCTACGAAGTAATGATAAGAAAAATTCAAATTATCAGAGGACCTATGCAAAAATCGCAATGGCGTCAGGTGGACTGATAGGTAAAGGCCCTGGGAATAGTACACTCCGTTCCAAACTTCCAAACTCATATGATGATTTTGCATATGCCATTGTTGTTGAAGAATATGGATTTATGGGAGGAATGGTTGTGCTGATACTTTATATCGCACTTCTGTTTAGGGGTATTACGATTGCCATGAGATCAAAATACTATTCACTCAGACTTGCAGCCTTGGGGCTTGTAATACATATGGTATTTACTGCATTTATTCATATGTCGGTTGCGACAGGAAATATGTTTACAACTGGGCAGACATTGCCTCTTATCAGTCGAGGCGGTAGTTCCATTTTGGCCAATAGTATAGCTCTTGGTATTATCCTGTGCATAAGCGCGCATAAGGTTAAGAAGGAGAATACGGAAAATGTGGGAGATAGTGCAGAATCAGATATGGTTCTGGATGAGAACGAAGCAACATTATCAGAACATACACCAGTTCAGACAGAACAGGTAAATGTGGAGATCGAAGATTATCATGAAAATAATAATTAGCGGTGGTGGAACTGCCGGACATATATATCCTGCAATAGCAACAGCCCAGGTACTGAAAGAGAACTTCGGGGCTGAGATCCTGTTTATTGGAGCAAGTGAAAGGATGGAAATGGATAAGGTGCCAAAAGCAGGTTTTGAAATAATTGGACTGCCTGTCGAGGGACTCAAAAGAAAGATTACCCATAAAAATTTAATAGTACTTGCGAAATATATACGTAGTCTGATCAAGGCGAGGGGAATAGTCAAAAGATGGAAGCCTGATGCAGTGGTAGGTTTTGGCGGTTATGCATCTGCTCCTGTTATCAAGGCTGCCCAGCATTTTAGTATTCCTACCATCCTTCAGGAACAGAATTCTTTTCCCGGGATTGCAAACAGGTTACATGCCAAATATGCAAAAGTGATCTGTACTGCGTATGATGGTATGGAAAGGTTCTTCCCCAACACAAGAATCGTTAAGACTGGAAATCCATTACGGGTTAAGTACTATAACGCATTTACTGATGAGAAGCGTAGGGAAGCATACAAGTATTTTAATCTGCAACCGGGATATATAACAGTTGTTGTAACTGGAGGTTCGCTGGGTGCAGGTACCATCAATGGTGCAATGGAAAAACTGGTGAAATCGGATCCCAATCCTCCTGTCCCTATCCAGATAATCTGGCAAACTGGGGCTTATTACTGGGAAAGGGAGTTTGATTTCTATGACAAGAATGGGGGGATTTCTATCCCGATTAAAATAACGTCATTTATTGATAGAATGGATCTGGCTTATGCAATTGCAGATATGATAGTCTGCCGGGCCGGTGCCTCAACGATATCAGAAATTCAGATGCTTGGGATTCCTGCCGTCTTTGTGCCGTCACCAAATGTTGCAGAAGATCATCAGACTCATAATGCAGAGGCTTTGGTTGAGAAACAGGCGGCTATCATGATAAAGGATTGTGAACTCGGGGATAAACTGCTAGAGGTAATTACAACCCTTGCTGTGGACGAGAACAGGAGAAGAACAATTTCTGAAAATGTCAGGAAAATGGGTGTATATAATTCTGCGGAACAGGTATCAGAATTGATTGTTGAGGAAATAGAAAAAGATAAGAGGGTAAAAAATGCAAAATAAGATTTTTTTCATTGGCATTGGAGGAATAGGAATGAGTGCACTGGCACGTTTCTATCTGGCAGAAGGATGGAAAGTTGCCGGTTATGACAGGACTTCTTCAGCTATTACGGAGGATTTGTCAAGAAATGGGGCGCTGATTACATATGATGATGAGATTTCTTCAATCCCCGGTATTTTTGCGGAGAAGGATACATTGGTTGTCTTTACCCCAGCGATACCATCAGATTCAAATATTTTTTCATTATACAATAACGGAGAATATCATATAATTAAAAGGGCCGCTGCGCTTGGAAAACTTTCAAATTCAAAGTTCCTTATGGCAGTTGCCGGTTCTCATGGTAAAAGTACAACATCCACGTTGGCCGCATACATCAATTCGGTGGCAGCAGGTGAGGGTAGTGCTTTCTTAGGCGCGATATCCAAAAACTTTGGTTCCAATCTTGTTATTGGCAATGGAAACAGACTCGTAGTTGAAGCAGATGAATTTGACCGCTCTTTTCTACAGTTGACCCCAAATGCCGCAGTAATAACGGCAGTTGACCCTGATCATCTCGATATATATCATTCTGCCGAACAATTTGCAGAAGGTTTTGCCCAGTTTATTGAGTGTATTAAGCCAGGTGGAAGATTGATATTGAAAAGTGGCGTGAAGGTTGAAGTCAGGAACAAGGACATAAAGGTTCTATCATATTCAATTGATGGAGATCAGGATGACTATCATGCAAGCAATATAGTTTGTGATGAAAATGGTTTCTATTCGTACGATATTGTTACACCAACCAGGATAATTAAAAATTGCAGATTGGGAATCAGGGGGAAAGTGAATGTCGAGAATTCAATTGCTGCTGTTGCTCTAGTGGATAGCATAGGGTTTGACGATGAATTACTGAAAGATGCCCTATCATCTTTCAAGGGTATAAAAAGACGTTTTGACTTCCATGTAAACAGGAACGATATTGTATTCATGGACGATTATGCACATCATCCCGGAGAACTTGGCACCATGATTGACTCAGTGCGCCATATGTTTCCTGACAGAAAAATAACAATAGCATTCCAGCCTCATCTATTTACAAGAACGCGGGATTTTGCTGCAGATTTTTCAAAGGCATTGTCAAAAGCTGATAGGGTATGGCTGCTGCCTATATATCCTGCCCGCGAATTGCCTATCGAGGGCGTGTCTTCAGAGATGTTGATGAGCAATATTTCTGTCCCATGTGATATTGTTCCGTATAAGGACCTGGTTGACAAGGTATCATCAGAGAAAAAGAATCTTGATATCTTTATTACCGCCGGAGCAGGTGATATAGATAGACTGGTGGAACCGATAGCAGAAATATTGGCTAATTAAATTATTTGTCAGATGAGTAAGGGACTAAAGACTATTCTAAAATCATTGATGTGGATGGCACTTATCGCATACTTGATAGTTGCAGTCTCCTATCGTTCTGATGTTTCTCAATCTGAAAATATCTGCAAAGGAATAAAGGTCGATATTCTTGATGAAGAGCAGAAGTTTGTCAATGCAGCTCTGGTCTCAGAATGGGTTGACAGTCTGAGACTTCCAATAGTAGGATCTCCTATTGATTCACTTCAGATGGAAACCATTGAATCTTTTCTACGTACAAAGCCATATATTCAGACTATTGATGTCTATCCTACGATAAACGGTGATTGTTGTATCACGCTTTCTCAAAGGGATGTCATATTTAGGGTTGTTTCATCCGAAGGACATGATTTCTTTGTGGATACATTGGGATATATACTTGATCCAAGCCGGCAATGGCAAAAAAAAGTACCGGTAATTACAACGGATATAAAATTGCCATTTGATACCGACAAATTCGGTAATTTAGGTCAAGTTTTTAGTGATACTACATATTATTATTTACAAAAACTAAGTAACTTTGTTAATATTTTGGAAAAAGACGATTTTTTAAGTAGTTTAGTTACCCAGATAAGGTTTACTGGAAGGTTAGAACCTGGTAAGGAGGAAATCCGTCTTGTTCCCCGTGTCGGAAGGCAGGTTATTGTTCTTGGTAATTTGGAGGATATGGATAGTAAACTTAGGCGTTTGAAGACTTTTTATCTAAAGACTTTCAAGGATGGCTGGTGGCAGGATGCCTATGAACTATGTTTCCAATACGGAGATAAAGTTGTCGTTAAACGTAACAAAAGAATATAATTATGGACACGCAGTATGTTGCAGCGGTTGATATTGGTACTACAAAGGTTGTGATAGCCGTTGCCAGAAAATTGAGTGGTGAAAAGAAAATTGAGATTGTGGCTCTTCATGAAACCTCTTCGGATGGTGTCATAAAGGGGGATGTTCGTAATTTGGACTTGGCATCAAAGGCAATCTCAACCGTGAAACAACAAATTGAACAGGACCTCGGATATCCTATCTCTGATGTGCTTGTTGGCTTGTCAGGTCAGCATATAAGTTGTACAAGTAAGATTCGCGATATCTCTATCGGTGATGGCAGTGGTCTATCTGAAATTACTAAAGAGGACCTTGAACGTTTAAGTAGAGAGACCCTTAATTTGAGTAATAGCCGTGAGAGACATGTAATAAGTATTCTTCCACAGAGTTACAAAATAGATTCGGAAGATGGTATAATAAACCCTGTCGGAATGGAAGGCGGTAGACTTGAAGGTAATTTCAGTGTCATAGAAGGTGAAGCCACTGCTATTGATAGGGTTAAAAGATGCTTTCAACGAGCTGATCTGAATGTCCAGAAAATATTGTTGCAACCATTGGCGTCTGCAGAAGCGGTCCTGTCTGAGGATGAAAAGGAATTAGGTGTTGCAGTTGTTGATATTGGTGGTGGAACTACTGATTTGTGCATATATTCCGATAAAATTATCAAGTATGTTTCCGTGCTTGCAATTGGTGGAACTAATGTGAATTCAGATATCAAAAGCATCGGAATACTTGAACGTCAGGTTGAAAAATTAAAAACCAGATTCGGAGAAGCTGTTGCCTCAGAAACTAATGATGATATTATCTGCCTCCCAAGTGTGAATCAGCAGCCTCAGAAGGAAATTGCAAAAAAAGATCTTTCAACAATAATCGAAGCAAGGATGCTTGATGTTGTTGAGTGGGTTAAATCTCAGATAGAACAGACAATGAAAGGTAAGCCACTATGTGCCGGTGTCGTTATTACTGGCGGTGGGGCAAACCTTAAGAATATTGAACTTCTGTTCAAGAGAGAACTTGGATGCAGCACAAGAATAGCTCATCCGGTTGTTCATCTTGCTGAAACGAATGTTGAGTTATATTCCAATCCTAGGTATTCTACTATTGTCGGAATGCTTTATGATGCATTGAAGGACCAGATGGAAGAGGAAGTTCCAGTACACCACAATCGCAGGGAACAGCCTAAGAAAACCAGACAGGGACAGAACTATGGTTACGAAGAAAGACCTCGCCAAACATACCCTACTCAGCCGGAGCAAACCAGTGATTATTATGATGACGAGGATGATGATTTTACGGAAAAGCCTAAACAATCATGGTGGAAACGTTTAATGAATAAGTTTGATATAGAAGAAGTATAATAATATGCCTGATGTAATTCATGATAATAAATCTGTTGCTTCGATTGTAATGGCAATCGGAGTAGGTGGCGGCGGTGGAAACGCAGTCAACCACTTATATAAATATGGAGACAAGGATGTCTCTTTTATGCTATGCAATACAGACAGACAAGCTCTTGTAAATAGTCCGATTCCTGATAAATACAAAATACAGTTGGGTAAGGATGGACTTGGTGCTGGTAATGAAGCATCCAGCGGCAGGAAACTTGCGGAAGAAGCGGTTGATGCCATAAAGGAGGCTTTGGTTTCAAGCGGAATACGAATGGCGTTTGTTGTCGCTGGTATGGGAGGAGGTACCGGTACAGGTGCAGCTCCGATTGTTGCAAAAACCGCAAAAGAGTTGGGGATTTTAACCATCGGTGTAGTTACAATTCCATTTGAGGAAGAAGGACGTCATAGAATAGAACAAGCAATAGCTGGTGTCGATGAATTAAGTAAAAATGTTGATTCATTGATTATTATCAATAATGCTCATATTGTAGAGATGTATGGTGATCTTCCAATGAGTCAGGCATACTTCCAGTCCAATGAGATAATTGCAAAGGCAGTAAAAAGTATCTCGGACATAATCAACAAACATTTCCTGGTTAATGTCGACTTTGCGGATGTTTGTAAGGTTATGCGTGACTCTGGAGTAGCGTTGATGGGCACAGGACGTGCAGTTGGTGATAATAGAGCTATTATTGCAACTGAAGAAGCATTGACATCTCCGCTTCTTCATAATCAGGATATAAAAGGTGCAAAGAATGTTCTTGTCTGCCTTATTTCATCAGAAGAGAATGAAATAAAGATGAGTGATGCATACAAAGTGCCGAAATATATTCAGGAGAGAACTAAGACCATGAATACAACAGATGTCATCTGGGGTGCTGGATATGACAACTCTCTAGATGACCAGATTCAGGTAATTGTTATTGCAACCGGTTTCAATGTCCAGAATATTCCGGCAATGAAGGAATATTATTCAAAGACATTAGGCTATGATCCTGTGAAAGAAAACGAAGATAATTCCCAGCCAAAGACAAAACGTATTAATCTTGACTTTGAAGGAGAAGGAACATCAGACCAGAATGGATACAACAAGGTTCAGCTTGACTCTTCCGAATCTGAACGCAGAATCCAGTTCGATGAAGATAAACAGGATGATTATAGTGGCAATTATGTGTCACAGATAGATGATGAACCATATATCTCGTCTTTATCAAAGTCCGGCCATGATAATTATTCCAATGGTAAGGATACTGGTGCAAAAACAATAATGTTTGAAGACCAGAATGAAACCAATGAGATTGGTGAGGGTATACCTTCAGAACCCGTTGTATATCCACAGTCCCTTGAAAATCAGGATCCGGTGAATCCTATTTTTGAACCTGGCTATTCGGATGACCCCGAACTACCGAAAGAAAAACCTGAAAAAGCAGGGAGTCAGAAAAAAACAAATATCATTGACAATGCCAGGAAGAAGGCAAAGAACTTTTTCAGTGATATGTTTGTAAGCAAGGAAGACGATGAATCTCTCTAATGTGGGATGGAATTTGTCAGAAGTAGAATAAGATCTGCATCTATTATTATGGCAATAGGTGTCGGTGGTGGCGGTGGTAACGCCATCAACCACTTGTATGCCCATGGGGAAAGAAATATTTCCTTCATGCTATGTAATACGGATCGCCAAGCTCTAATAAATAGCCCTATTCCTGAAACCGGAAAAATTTTGCTTGGCAAGGATGGTCTTGGTGCCGGCAACCAGGCAGCAATCGGAAAACAATATGCCACTGATTCCATTGATAATATCAAATCGCTATTGTCAGAAAGTGGTATCCGTATGGTTTTTGTTGTTGCAGGAATGGGTGGTGGTACTGGTACAGGTGCCTCTCCGGTAATTGCAGCTGCGGCGAAGGATCTCGGAATTCTTACTATCGGTGTGGTAACCATTCCTTTTGAATCAGAAGGCCGTCCTCGGTTGGCTCAAGCAGTAGCGGGTGTTGATGAACTCAGCAAGAATGTAGATTCATTGATTATTATCAACAATTCGCATATTGTTGAAATATATGGTGATTTATCCTTAAGCAAGGCATATTATCAATCCAATGACATAATCTCAAAGGCCGTAAAGAGTATCTCGGATATAATAACAAAGCATTTTGTTGTCAATGTTGACTTTGCTGATGTGTGTAGGGTTATGAGAAACTCAGGAGTGGCCTTGATGGGTACGGGAGTCGCTTCCGGAGAAGGTAGAGCATTGGAAGCAACAAAACAGGCACTTTCCTCCCCACTTCTGCATATGCAGGATATTACTGGATCCGAAAATGTGCTGGTATGCATTACTTCATCTTCCCGACCAGAATACGAGTTAAGGATGAGTGATGCAAGGGATGTTCCTGCCTTTATCCAGCAACAGACCCGAATGCAGAATGAAACTGATGTGATCTGGGGTGCTGGGTACGATGATACACTTGAGGATAAAATACAGGTGATAGTTGTTGCTACAGGCTTCAACCTTCATAATATTCCAAGTATGAGAACTTATTATGGGCTTGAAAGTGCTGATGAGACCATTGATTCATCTTCCCAAGTCACTAGAATAGAGATTGATGCTAATGACAATATTGTACATAGTCGTTCAAATCTATACAAGAAGAAGCCCGAACCGATTCGTGAACCACTTCAACCAGTCAGAATATCTTCTCATACAATTCAAAGGTCAATAAATACAAATAAAAGTTGTAGCATATCTGCTATGGAATCATCGGCGAGTGATCAGAATCCTGAAAATCGTGTCAGACCTTCGTCTGTTGCTGGAACAGTTTCTGTTGATGACTCAAGTGGTTGTGTAGTTGAAAACAATGTTCAGATTTACTATGATGTTGATGATAATCGTCCGGCATTTATGAGACGACAATTACCTATTGGTATTTCCCGGCATCAACATAAAAAGAAAGAGTCCTTGATAATAGAAGAGGAGAAGTCCCAGCAACCTGTCATGACAACAGGTTCCCTGTTTGATGACCTGTAGAAAGACAGATTCTTTCTAACCCACATTGCAGTTAAAGCC
>DCHP01000109.1:0-9979 GCA_002315675.1 Rikenellaceae bacterium UBA1749
CATAACCTGCATCGGGAAATAGAACCCGATTATCATCGATTAGCATCCATCACAAAATATCGTAAAGCGCTCAGTATGAGCGCTTTTTCTTTTTTCATCAAATCTGCTTTTTAATCGTTTTTTGTCGATTTTACAACTTTTTTGTACCAAATATGTACCTCTCGCAACTTGGCCTCCACCACCCTTAGCCAAGTATTAAAGGATTTTGACAATGGTATACAATGATATACGATGATGCAAAAACAGGGCGAAATCATCGGAGAGAACAATATAAAAAAAAACAATTATGTCAACAAGTTCAATCACAATCAAGAGAACCTGCCAGTGGTGCGGAAGTGAGTTCGATGCACAGAAACTCACTACTAGATTCTGTTGCAAAAAATGTAGAGATAAGGCCTACAAAAAGGGACTTAGAGAATCTCAAATTAAGGGTGCAACAAAAACAATTGAATTAAAAACACCTATGCCGCAAGACAAAGAATATCTATCAGCCGCCGAGGCGGCAAAATTACTGGGTGTTACGAGGATGACTGTATACAACATGATATACCAGAAAAAGCTATACGCCTCAAAAATCAGTTCAAGGATGACAATAATCAGAAGATGTGACATTGATACAATGATTTTACGCAGTACATACACAAAAAACGCCATACTAGATTCACAGGATCCAATCACTGAATTCTACACCACCAGGGAAATAATGGAGAAATACGGAGTGTCAGAAAGCTGGATATTCATATTGGGGAAAGAGAAGAAGATTCCTAGAACAAAAAAAATGGGAAAAACATACTGGAGTAAAAAACATATTGATAAATACATCATAAAAGACCAGCCTGACGAATCTATTACAGAATGGTACAGTGTATCTGAGTTAATGGAGAAATTCAATATGACTAAAGTAGCTGTTTACTCTTTTGTTTCTGAGAGACAGATACCAAAGAAGAAAATACAAAGGGAATGTTTCTACTCAAAAACTCATGTTGACATCGCAAAAGGAATAAAAGAGCCTGAGAAACCTGAGTACTACACCATGCAGGAGGCAATGGAAAAATTCCATATGTCAAGAGATCAGATATACCACTATACAAAAGCATACTCAATTACGAAAACAATGGACGGGAAATATGTGAAATACTCAAAGAAGGAACTTGACATACTTTTTGCAGGTCCTATGATAATAAATACCAACAAATAGGTTATTATGGTTATTTCAAAATAACCTTTTCCACCCTATAATAACCATTGAAGTTTGTACCTGAAAAAGGAACAAACATGACAAATAGAAATAATTCATAAATCAGATAAAACAATTTCAAATTTTAAAACTCAATTATTATGACGTACTCAAACACATGTCCGAAGGTTACACTTCGCCAACGTCCAGGAGCAAATGGACGAATCAGCCTTTACCTTGATTACTACCCACCTGTTCGTAATCCTAAAACAATGAAAATGAGTCGTAGGGAATATCTTGGCTTTTACATTTTCAAAGATCCTGTTAATCCCGCATACAAAGAGTATAACGAGATTATGCTTCAAAAAGCAGAATCAATCAGATGTAAAAGACAGATCGCTCTTATTAATGAAGAGTTCGAGCTTCCAGATTCCACCAAGAAAAATTCAGATGCTCTGGAATATTTTAATGAAATCTGCAAAAAGAAGGGCGACAAATACCTATTTGTATGCAGGCACTTAAAAGACTTCACTAAAGGGAAATGCATATTCGGAGATCTGACTATTGAATTTTGCAACAAGTTCAAGGATTATCTTATGAATACCAGACAATTAAAGCATTCAAACATGAAGCTATGTCTAAATGTTTCTGCAGCATATTGGTCAACATTCAGATCCATGCTCAAGATGGCTTATCGAGATAAATATCTTAAGGAGAATATCAATGATTTCCTGGATGCCATTGAAACTGAAGATGTCCACAAAGAATTCCTGACCGCTGATGAATTAAAGAAACTTGCATCAACACCATGTAACATTGATGTCCTCTACAGAGCATCACTATTCTCATGTTTGACAGGACTTCGTTATAGTGATGTATATAACCTTCAATGGGAGAATATCATGAAGGCTTCAGATGGTGGATATTGTATGAGAATAAGAACGATCAAGACCAGTACAGATGCCACGTTGCCTATCAGCGATGAAGCATTGGAACTCTGCGGAACAAGAAGAACCGGGAAAATATTCAAAGGTTTAACCAAAAGTATGACTCAACAGCCATTAAAAAAATGGGTAAAAGCTGCCGGAATTGAAAAAGCAATTACATTCCATTGCTTCCGCCATACATATGCAACCCTACAGATAGCTGCAGGTACTGACATTTATACCGTTTCCAAAATGCTTACCCACCGGAACGTAACAACCACTCAGATCTATGCAGATCTTGTCAGTGAGAAGAAAAGAGAAACAGTCAACAGAATCAGTCTAAAGTGATAAACTGACTTAAGAAGTAGGACTTAGTGGAAACGAACTTTAGCTTCCAAGCTTATTTCTATTAAAATTAAGTCCTACATCTTAATATATTTCCCTCCCCTTTTACAATCCTGTAAGCCAAGCGACATTATGTAAACGACACAAATCGGCTCAAATTTTACAAATAAATAAGTATTTCTTAGCACAATTTGAGCCGATTCTTCGTAAAAATTAATACATTTGAGCCGATTAAAGATTTCAGATATGGATATTTCAAGAGATATACTTCAATATATTCATTACAATCCATTATCATCTCGCGATGAGATTGCAAAGGGTATATCATTTGAAGGCAGCGACGCCACTTTAAAAAGGGCTATTGCGAATCTAGTGAAAATTGGTGATATAATTGTGAATGGAAAGGCTCGTGCTACACGTTACAAACTTTCCGACCAATCACACCTTCTCATGCCACTAGATTTGGAGACATATTTTTCTGAAAATATTGACGAGCGTAAGGTTCAAACGGCATTTAATTATGAACTGATAACGAAGCAGCTACCTAAAGTTTCTATCTTTTCAGAAGATGAGAAGGCGCATCTTAGGTATCTTCAAAGTGTATTTCAAAAGCATTTAGGTGAGATGTCCAAGAATGAGTATAACAAAGAAATGGAACGGCTTGGTATCGATCTCAGTTGGAAATCTTCCCAAATCGAAGGAAATACTTACTCTTTACTGGAAACAGAGCGGCTACTTCGCGAAAGTAAAACTGCAAACGGTAAAACACAGGAGGAAGCAACCATGTTGCTGAATCACAAATATGCTCTTAGGTTTATACTTAACAATCCTGATTATCTTGAGCATCTATCTGTAAGCCACATTGAGGATATACACCAACTATTAACCAAAGGATTATCTGTTGACAAGGGAATACGCCGAAGACGAATAGGGGTAACAGGGACCAATTACCACCCACTTGATAATGAGCACCAAATTAGGGAAGCTATGCAGGATACTTGCAACCTTATCAATGGCAAAAAAGATGTATTTGAAAAAGCCTTACTTACCCTTGTTCTTATTTCATACATACAAGCATTCTCTGATGGCAATAAACGCACCGCTCGGATTACCAGCAATGCGATACTAATTGCCAATGGCTATTGCCCTCTCAGTTTCCGTTCTGTTGATTCCATAGATTACAAAAAAGCTATGTTGATATTCTACGAGCAGAATAACTTATTCGCCTTCAAACAAATATTCATGGAACAGTTTGAATTTGCAGTGAACGAGTACTTTTGATATGACTGAATAACTAATGTCCAGTCAATAACAGTCAATAACAGTCAATAACTACTTAGCTGTATTTAACTGAAAATTTGGGATAAATCGGACTATCCAAACTTCGGGATAATCCGATCGAAAACTCAATTCGACCACTTATGATAGGGATTAATGCTGTTGATTTCAATTGCAATTGTGGCCCCTTTTTCAAATGGAATCAACAGCATATGCGGTACATAGTTATTGATTCGGTGACTGGGTACAGGTCGCAGTATCATTCGTTATCATCATTGATTACCCAATAATACAATTATTTAGATTTCGCGTGA
The DNA here is from genome assembly GCA_002315675.1 of Rikenellaceae bacterium UBA1749. GTDB lineage: Bacteria > Bacteroidota > Bacteroidia > Bacteroidales > Rikenellaceae > Mucinivorans. The sequence continues at coordinate 4,041 of DCHP01000109.1, forward strand.
AAAATTCACGCGAAATCTATTGTTTCAGAGGAAAATGTACTATCTTTGTAACCAAATACTTATAAACAACCAATCACACTAATTCCTTATCATTATGTTTTTCAGGCTTTTACTCGATAATTTTAAGTCCTTTGGACAACCTGTACAATTTGACATGTTCCCAAATCTCAAGCGTGAAAATCTCAAGGAACATGTATATTCAGATGCAAATTGGCCTTCTGTAATGAAAATGGCCGCAATTTATGGAGCTAATGGGGCTGGTAAGTCAAATCTCTACAAGGCTTTTGAGTTTCTTAAGCCATTCTGTTCGATTTTCGATAATAAACTGAATATAAAAGAATGGTATAGCAAAAACAAATTTGTTCTTCCTCCTATGCCGAACAATCCTCCCGTTTCATTTATCGTAGAATTTGCGAAAAATGAAAATGCATATATACTTAATCTTGAAATAGATGAAAAAGGAGTAAAGAAGGAGGAACTTTTGTTAAGCGGAATGGGCGAAAAAGAGAATACCCCACTATATAGGAGATCTTATGACAAGATTGAGTTAATTGGTTTTCAGATTTCCTATCAAATCAAAGAAATGATTGAAAGACAGTTGAACTCATTTTCCAATTGTTCATTCCTCGCTTTGAATGGGAACCTAAAAATCATTAGTTCCCAACAATTTATTGATCCTTTTGAGTGGTTTATGAACGATGTGTTACCTTTATCATATTTTAGAAACATTCCACAACTGATTGATTTGCTTTCAAAAGACAAAGGCCTGATGTCCTTCACCAATATGGTCTTTTCATCTATTGGTATAGGTCTCAAGAATCTTGATGTCAAGAACAAGTCATTTGAAGACTGGTATGCCAACCTTAACGAAGAAGAGAAGAAATTGTTTAGCGAGGGTAAATTTAACATTGAAGACAACATATCATTGACCAAGATGCAGGATGACAGACCCGTAGCTTCAATTACCAATGAAGATGGATTGAGAATAGTTAAAGAATTATTATTTAAGCAATTAGGCAAAGATGGTTTTGTGGGCGACATGGACGTTGCTGCACAATCCAACGGCACTGTTAAACTTCTGATATTAATGCCGGCACTGTACCAAATGATGAATAAAGATGTCCTGGTAGTTGTTGACGAACTTGATAATTGTCTTCATCCGAAGTTGCTTAAAGGACTAATCAAACTTGTCGGTCAAATCGGATCTAAAGGACAACTTGTCTTTACCACTCATGAAGACTATCTATTGGACCAGCATGAAATCTTAAGGCCTGATGAGATATGGCTTGTAGATAAAAAGGATGGAATTTCTCAACTATATTCCCTCAATGAATTTAAGTTACACAAAACTCTATCTATCCGGAAAGGTTATATGGATGATAGATTTGGTGGAACGCCTCTCATTAATTTTCAAAAATTCCACTCATAATGGATATTGATGGTCTGAAATATAACAAGTCCGAGAGTACCCGGGAGCCAAAAATAGAGACGGCAAAGGAGAGAAAATTTGTCGAGGAGGTTCTTGACTCAATTGATGAAACTGTTTCTTCTGACTATCAGAAAGGCATCCCAGAAGTTGATGTGTCGCGTATTTTTACTATTTCTGGGGGCACTGTACGAGAGCGCAATTATTTTGAGCAATACAAAGATGCCAAACGGCTTTCAATCATATTTGTGTCTGAGAAAGGAAAGGGCTTAATGCCTGGAGAAATGGTTAATATTACCAAAAAATCCATTTCCAATGGCTACTTCGTAGACTTCTATGGTAATAAAAGAGATATTCTTGGTGGAGATGACATTTATCTTATTCAGGATGTCGACCATTTCGGTCTAGAACTCAAGCAATTCTATATACAGGATAGAATGCAAAATGATTATCGGTGGATAATCAGCAACCCATGCTTTGAGATATGGCTCTACTACCATTTTGATAATAATACTACGCTGCTTGAAGAATCAAGGAAATTACTTCCGAAGGAAAGAAGCATCTGGTTGAAAAAGAAAATACCATATCTCATAAATGGAGGCATCAATCCAAAAAAAACAATAGATAAAATATCGTTGGCTATTAATAATGCTAAGGAACATATTGTTTTTGAGGATAGTTTTCCCTCATTGTTCACGACTGAAATGTATATTGTGGCTGAAAGGATTATCGCCATAATGAAAGATGAACTCGCAATTCTACTTAACAGAAGAGCTGAATATGCAAGGAGACAAAAAGAGTTGTTCATAAATAATTCGGAGAAATAGATTCTTCAAAAATGCCATCCCTTTGTTGATTTTACTCTCGCCATTATGGCCCCTCAGACTCCTGTGGCCACCGCCATCTGCATCAAGTCATCCTGTGATGCGAAGTTCGGTGCGTCTACCGAGGGCAAACCGAAGGTCTTCTTCAAGAACTTCTACGTAAACACCACTACCGGCGAGAAATCCGGTGATGTGCTTGCAGAAGGAAAGCTGAGCAATGTTTAACCATTGCCATCCGGAGGATGACGTAGACTCAATCCCTAGGCAAGATGAAAGTCTTGGCGAGGGATTTCAATAAAGACAGAGATGAAAATCATTTCAGCACTCCTTTCCAAATGTTGCATTACGAGAAATATCTTTATTAGAGGCTAGACTACTGCCTGACGACAACTATATCTTCATACATAACGAGAACACTAGGCAACTCAATCTTATGAAATCCCTATGCATCACTGAGGATTTGATAAATAGACTCGTTACTGAAGAAAACAACTTAAACCATGGTATTGTTGAAAGACGTCGCAAACGGAAACCGGGTCCAAAAAAAGGTTCGCATAACAACAAGTATGATGAGAACGGCAATGTCATACCTAGAAAACCAGGTCCAAAACCAGGAAGCCACCACAAAACTGTCAAACTGAAAAAAGATGGCACACCTAAACAAAAGCCAGGCCCAAAAACAAATTCAAAAGATAAAATTAATTCCGGGAATTAGTGTCACTAAAATAGAAGTTTACGTGTATAAATATAAAGTATATATTGAATTCATGTCATAAAAAACATATTGCTCAAAATCTGTTCTTGATTGATAATAGTTGCTGAACGTTGCTATTTATTGATTTGCCTTTTCTGATAGTATCCTTTTAGAAATGTTCGCAAGTACCATTTTCAAGTACCATTTTAAAAATTATGATGAAAATCAATTAATAAAAGGCAAAAACGGACAGTATTTATGATTAGATGAGAAAAACGCTGATAGATTCGTAACAAAATCAATCAGCAATGAAAATCAAAAACAAAATCTTAGATCCGATTGCTTACCTAGTAATTCTAGGTGGTTCAATACTGACATATGTAGACATACACTATGTGAAAGGACTGGATTCCTTAACATCCCTATTGTTATTCTTTTTCAATTTTGGATTCTGGCACATTGTTTACAATATCATATATCTATTATGGGACAAATTCCTAAGGAGTAGTATCATAATAATATGCAATTATTTCCTGAGTAGAAATTTTAACCCTCATTACTCCTCTGTTCTATTTTGCAATACAATTACTACAGACAGCAGACAAGAACTTGAGCAATCAAATAATACTTTGGCGAAGACTACTGTTAGATATATGGCAAAAGAAAATGCCGAGAAATCCGATAATGAAGGAAAGGACGAACTATCAGATTCCATCCAGGAACAATATGATTACGCCATACACTATTTAGGACGTTACCTAAATGAAAATGAAAAAGGGATTTTTAAGGACAATCTTCTCAAACTGGCAAAAGATGATCTGACAGACAGCAACATGTCATCCTCATCATCATGTTTAGAGCATTCTCACGATTCTGGTTGCGAGCCTGGACTCATATTCAAACCTGTTAGCCAGACAAAAATAGGATCTTATAATTTCAAAGATATGGCCCACCTATGTCATGCCATAGCAAATCATACAATTAGAAAAAGATCCACCCATGAGATAGCAATATTTTACAAGTATGTCTTCCCAGGATTCTGTAAAGGATACGAAATATCAACTATTGAAAGAAGGCTTACAGATACAGACTACAATAATATATTGATTCCGGTAGAAGATAAAAGATTACCTCTTCCCGTTTTTGATTAATAGTAATAGGTTATTTGGGGTTATTCCTGAATAACCTTTTTCACCTTAATATCACCCATGAGTTTTGCAATCGATATTAAATATTAATTGCGAAAAAATGGAAAATCAAAAAATTTCATTTGAGGAATTACCTCAAGTCACTTGTGAATTATTAAAGGAAGTGCAACAATTAAAAGAGACTCTCAGCAGATTCATGGAGCAGACCTGCAGTTCTAAGCAGGAAAAAACTAATGAAATGGTTGGGATCGAAGAAGCCTGCCAAATTCTAGGGTTAAAGAAGCCCACTCTCTACCACAAAGTCCAAAAGAAGGAAATTAAATCTTACAAGCCTCTGGGATGTAAGATGATTCTCTTCAAGCGTTCTGATCTTATGGAATGGATAGAACATAATGGAAGGAACTTTGATATGGACTCTATCAAAGTTCAAATAGAGAACTGTATTAGACACAGACCCAAATCAAAAATGGGAGACTATTAGTATGAGAAGTGAAAATATTATAGGTGAGAAAACCGGATATTCTCATAGTATTAATCTATTCTCAGCTAAACAATGGGATAATCAAAAGAAAGGGAATCATAATGATTAATAGTCTCCAACTCACAAACATGGTCCGTTCTGAGGTAGGACATATCTCAGACACGGGCCTTCCTTTGGAAGTGTTTCCAGAGAAGATCAAGAAAATCATTCTTGATCTTGCAAGTTATGAAAACTACAATGTAGAATATACTACATCAATAATTCTATCTGCTATCTCAACTGCTATTGGCAATTCGTGCTATGTTCGCATCAAAGGTGAATGGAAAACCAATCCGGCACTGTTTATGATGCTTGTCGGTCGTCCAGGACTTGGGAAAACTCCACCACTGGGATTTCTCTACACTCCTATCAATGAACATGATGACAGGATGTTCGAGAAGTATGTAGAGGAGTGTAAAATGTATGAGGATTATGCAGACAAGGAGGATAAGAATATTGAGAAACCTCATTTTGTCAATACTGTTGTCTCGGACTTCACTCCTGAGGCTATGCTCTTTAGTCATAAGTATAATCCTCGTGGGATAGCCCTGGTGGTAGATGAGATTCTGGCTCTTTTCAATTCAGCAAATCGTTATAGTAGCAAAAACAATCTAATTGAGATTCTTCTTTCCGCATATAGTGGTCAACCTATAAAGATTATCCGAAAGAGCGAAGCTAATCCTATATTCATCAAGCGTCCTTGTATAAATATCATAGGGTCTATTCAGACAAATATCGTAAATGAAGTATTCCGGAAAGACTTTATATCAAATGGATTGCTTGACAGATTTCTTTTTGTATACCCGAATAATCAGAAAATATCCTCATGGAAAGAATATGACAATATCAAAGAGATTCCTGAGATTACAAGGGAGTGGAAAGCAATAATAGACCAGATACTGGCAATTCCATGTGATGTTGATGAAAAAGGAAATATCTCACCAAAGATACTGTCAATGACAGATGATGCCAGAAGATATTTCTTTAAGTGGCAAAATGGTATTATTGATTCCATCAATGCTATTGAAGATGACAAGGAAGTTGAAAGCCGGAAGATAAAGCTTAATGGTCATGCCGGTAGACTGGCCTTGATATTTCAGGTAATGAAATGGGCTGCATCATCTTACAGGATGGACTCGATAGATCTTGACTCTGTCAAATCTGCAATACGTATGATTGAATACTACGAAGACACTTACAGAAGGATAGAAGAAAATCTTGTCTCAGATCAGATAGGAGAAGTAAAAGAAGACTGGCTGTCATCTCTTGGTGACACGTTCTCTGCAGCGGAAGCTGTCAGCGTAGGAAGGCAATTTGATATGTCAAA
>DCHP01000109.1:10068-10275 GCA_002315675.1 Rikenellaceae bacterium UBA1749
AAGATTAAAAGTTCAATTGCACTTTGCACTTTTGCACTTTCCAGTGAAAAACCTCAATACAAGCCTCCTGTTGAAGATAGGCAAAGTGCAAAAGTGCAAACCATAGTGCAAAATGATAGCAGTGATGACTGTCCGTTCTAAAATGAAAGTGCAATAGTGCAAAAGTGCAAAGTGCAAACATAGTTTCAATTTGCACTATTCCATTAC
>DCHP01000033.1 GCA_002315675.1 Rikenellaceae bacterium UBA1749
CAGAAATCAAATAAGAATGCCATGGGTTACAAATAAAGAAAGTTTGCGTTTAGACTAATTCTTACTAATTTTGCGTTATGGCGAACAGGAGCAGTAACATACAGATTAAGAACAAGAAGGCGACATTCGACTATGAGATACTGGAAGAATGGGTGGCTGGCATTGTACTAACGGGCACAGAAATAAAGTCTATCAGAGCGGGTAAAGCCTCCCTGACTGATTGCTATTGTTATTTTTCCCTTTCCGGAGAACTCTGGGTAAGAGGAATGAATGTTTCAGAATATTTCTGGGGGACACGAAACAGTCACATACCCAAGAGAGATAGGAAATTGCTTCTCCAGAAGAAGGAGCTACGTAAGTTGAAACGCGCAATACAGGATAAAGGCTTAACAATTGTCGGCATGAAACTGTTCATTAATGAAAGAGGGCTGGCCAAGATTCTGATTGGCCTGGCAAGAGGTAAAAAAGTCTACGACAAACGTGAGACCATCAAGGAACGAGAAGCAAAAAGAGATTTACAAAGAGATTTCAAAAAATAAGAAAAACGCTTAGAATTGTCATGTACAAAAAAATAATCCGTCCCATTCTTTTCAAATTCAATCCAGAGACCGCCCATCGTATTACGATATTTTCACTAAAAATTTTAAGATACATTCCTTTCGGCAAAAAAATACTGGAAGATTTGTTTACATACGACAGACCAGGCCTGAAAAGAAATATTCTTGATCTGGAGTTCCGTAACCCTATCGGAATAGCTGCAGGTCTTGACAAAAATGCAGAATGTTTTGACATACTAAGCCACATGGGACTCGGTTTCATTGAAGTAGGTACAGTCACTCCATTGGGACAAAGCGGAAATCCAAAACCAAGACTATTCCGTCTTATCAAGGATAAAGCTCTGATCAACAGGATGGGATTCAACAATGAAGGCGCAAGACATGTTGTAAGAAATATCAAGAAACTGAGAAAAGGATGTGCAAAGGGAGTCGTGATTGGAGGAAATGTCGGCAAAAATACTGCAACAGACAATTTTAATGCTCCTGAAGATTATCTGAAAGCCTTCAGTGCATTATATAATTACGTTGACTACTTCACTGTAAATGTCAGTTGTCCAAATGTCACCAACCTTTGCGGACTACAGAACAAGGACGGGGTATTCGCCATTCTTGAGAAGTTAACTTCATTCCGGGCAGAAATGAGTATTCGGAAACCTATCTTTCTGAAAATATCATCAGATCTTGGAATACAGCAAATTGAGACAATGGTTGATGTTGTAAAGGAAAGTGGAATTGATGGCATGGTTGCTGTAAATACAACGACCACAAGGGAAGGACTCCTTACTCCAGAGACAGTTATTGAGAATATCGGAAGGGGAGGCTTAAGTGGAGCTCCTCTTACTGAAAGATCCATCGCAGTAGTGAAACACATATGCGAATATTCCCAAAATGCATTTCCCGTTATTGGTGTCGGAGGCATTATGAAAGTTGAAGATGCACAAAGAATGCTGGACGCAGGAGCTTCATTAGTACAGATATACTCAGGATATATATACAATGGTCCTTCTTTTCCTAAGAAGATTTGTAAAGCAATAGAGTAATAAAATGCTGAAAGGTGAAATCATAACTATAGGAGACGAAATTCTTATCGGGCAAATCGTTGACACAAATTCTGCATGGATTGGAGCCCGTTTCTCTGAAATCGGTATTCCTGTTTCAAGAATCACATCAATCGGTGACAGGCGTGATGAAATCTTGAACGAACTTGAAAAAGCCTTGTCGAGATCAGAAATAGTTATTGTTACAGGAGGGCTTGGCCCTACAAAGGATGATATCACTAAAAAGACAATTGCCGAATTATTCAAATGCGGCATGAGACGTGACGAAGACACATTCAATCATGTCAAATCAATAACAGAGAAAAGGGGATTTGATTTCAATGTATCCAATCAAAGTCAGGCAGACGTCCCAGAGGCAGCCACTGTAATCAAGAATCACCACGGAACTGCACCCGGGATGATGTTTGAAAGAGATGGTCATCTGCTGTTCTCTCTTCCCGGAGTTCCATTTGAGATGAAGGAACTCATAAACGGAGGCGTCATTCCTGAAATAATTTCACATTTCAGTTTGAGGAACATCGTACACAAAACCATCATAACCTACGGAATCGCAGAAAGCGTACTGAGTGAAAGAATATCCGGATGGGAAGACTCATTACCAAAGTATCTACATCTTGCATATCTTCCTGGACCTTCAGGTATTAAACTACGACTGTCAGCATATGACATTGAGAACAAAACATCTGTAGCTGACGAAATAGAGAAACAGTTCAGCATACTCAGGGATATTATTCCCTTTAACTTTCTGGGAGATGAAAGTTCCAGTCTCGTAACTGTCATTGCTGACGAACTGAAGAAAAAGAATAAAAAACTGTTTGTCGTAGAAAGTTGCACTGGAGGTGCTATCAGTCAGACCATAACTGATATATGCGGTGCATCAGAATACTTTTTAGGTTCAGTTACATCCTACACTGCAGATATCAAAGAGAAAATTGTAGGAGTTTCAGACGATACTATTGAAAAGTATAGTGCAGTAAGTCGTGAAACCGTTATTGAGATGGCTCTTGGTGCCCTGAATATCTCAAAGGCCGATTACTCAATTGCAACAACAGGTAATGTCGGCCCAACGCTTGATAAAGGTACCAGCGATGAAGTTGGAACTGTCTGGATTGCTGTTGCTGAAAGAGAAACCGGAAAAACATTTGCCCACAGAATCTGCCTTGGGAAGCTGCGTCATGAGAATATCGCCAGAGCAACATCTCAAGCCCTTTTTATGCTATACGCGATTCTGAAAGGCAATCATGATTTCAAACCTAACACCACCTATCTATAAACACACAATACTTTATATTTATAGTAAATGCAGATTACGTTACCAACAACTCCCAGAAAGGAAATAATGGACTGGATAAGCGTTACTTTGGGTACTTTTATCCTTGCTGTAGGTTTCGTTCTTTTTATTAACCCCTATAACATTGTTCCAGGAGGCGTATACGGAGCCGGAGTTGTTCTTCACTATCTATTTCCTTCAATAGAAGTCGGGACATTCGGATGGTGTCTAGATATACCACTTCTGATTATTTCTATCATTATTTTTGGCCGGGGATTCGGGATAAAGACTATTGCGTCATCATGTATGACACCACTATTCATGAACATAATGACATGGAAGATCGGCAATGACCCTACAGAAATGCTTGGTGGCACAATCAACTTCCAGAACGACCTGATTATTTCATGTATATTCGGAGGAATCATGATAGGAGCCGGAATTGGTCTAATACTGAAAGCCCATGCAACTTCAGGAGGAACGGATATTATTGGGATGATAATATCAAAATTCATACATTTCCCTATTGCAAAATCTGTTATGGTTGTCGACAGTCTCGTAGTTCTGTTTGGTCTTATCGTTCTTGGAGACTGGAAGATTCCACTATATTCCCTGATAGTTATTTTCGTGTCATCAAAAATGATGGATTACATATTGCAAGGTGGTGAAAGCGACAAGTTACTATTTATTATTTCAGAAAAACACGAGGAAATAAAGGAATTCATCCTTGATAAACTAAGTCGCGGTTGCACATACATAAAAGCATCAGGAGCATATACAAAATCAGACAAGGACATGATTTTTGTAGTGATATCACGGCGCGAACTATCTACCATACAGGATTGTATAAAATCCATAGATGACAAGGCTTTCATCATCATTGTCAATGCCCACGAAACTCTTGGAGACGGATTCAAGGATTTCGGTGAAATCATAGGCGGATAGATAGTCCTCCCAACACCCTTTGCTGAATAGAAACTGGGCTGACACACAGTTCCCAGCATCAATTTCTAATGAAAATCGCATATATCCCAACATCTGCAGACCATTATCTGAGCCCTGACACACTATTTGGACAGTATCACTTCAAGACAGCTTGAAGATTGCATTAACTTTATGTTAGTCTTTTGCAAAGATTTGAGCACGCAATTTGAACTATAGTCCTACTTTTACTAAATCACCACCGCCAAATCATAGGACAATGGTGATTATATCTTGCTATAGGTATAAGATCTACCAGAAAATCTGCCACATCACTATCTACTCGCATAAATGTAGAGTGGCAAATAATACCGAAATACCTATTTTTTATTTACCGGGCAGTAATAAACAAAAAAAAATGATGCTACAAGTATGTGAACTCTATGAAGATCGGCCAATAGGTCTGATACAACGGAGAAATTATCTGAACAGCTGTTGTTTTTCCTCCCCACCAATATTCTTGACGTTTGTAATAGTTATATTATACCGATTACTATTATACCAGCTGCCATATGGAAGTCTTGCAATGGTAAATCCATACGTTCCCGCACCACTAGGGATCATTTCAGGGAAATGTATCTCCTTCTTGAACTTATATAGGCTTTTCGCAGGCAGATATTTCTGATTTCCAGACCAGCCTATCCACATCAGAAATGACGAGAATCTACCATATCTAACATTCATGTACAATTTATAGCTGAAAGGACCTTCTATCGGGATATCATAATCATATGGATTTGAAACCTCAAAGTCTGCAATGACTATATCTGCAGAATGAATCTTTGATGGAAAGCCTGACGCCTTAATAGACACCTTTTCCGTAGGGAGATAATTCTGAATGGTGTCCCAGACTATTTCATAACCCAGTATTGTATCATAATGATAATTCCTTCTAATGATGCTTGTATCCTGTACATTTAGCTTCACAACATGTTTTTTAGGTTCCAAGACAATCTTTTTCTCTGTTCTTTGAGAAATGAGAGTATCTGACAATGGAATTCCCTTTCTATGTTCATCCATCGCATATTGAGAAATTTCAACTGCCACCGTTTTTCCTTTATATGAATCCTCCATGTCAAGGAATTCATAATGACTGCTACGGCAATCAAGTGATGGTCTGCCATATGTATCAATATCACCGTAATATGCAAGTTTACTTGAGAATTGATAGTTCGAATTTCCTATAAATGGGATTGAATCCAGCTTCTGTGCAAACTCCTTATAGACAGGTTTGGATCCATGCATATCAAAACGTAAAAAATCAGCAGGAGCTGCTATCAGTACAACTCTTGCCACACCGAAAACAACCAACATCCATACGCCGAGAACATTTACATAATGTTTTAGATGTGGACGAGTTTCTGATGCTACGAAAATGAAATACATCACTGGGAATGACACCAGAATAAGCCACTGAGCCTGTACATGGACATTTCTGACACTCCAAAGAAAGAAGAGTAGAAAACCCCACATTATCCATTTCATTGACCGTCCGACATCATCCCTGGATGGAAGAGCACCCTTGACCATAAAGGCTATTAGAACAACTACCAGGAAAGGATTAAATGTGGTCAAAAGATTTATTATATATATCCAGAAATTTTCCCATTCAAAACTATTTGTCCTTCCACTAAGATGATACCGGAATGACACCCAATCATTCATATATTGCCAGTAGATATGAGGAAAGAACAAAACAGCTGCCAATATCATACCTATCCAGAATTTCCATGATAGAAAGAGCCTTCTATTGGATGCCAAAAGGAAAACAAGAAACAGGGCCCCGTGGTATTTTGAATAACCGAGCAGTGCGACTGAAACGCCCATCAACAGGGCATCAGACAAACTGTTACTCTCTAAGAATCTCTTATATGCCCAGAGAAGCAATATTGAAAACATCATGAGCGGTGCATCGGGAGTAGAGACCCAACCCCATATCTGAAGCATGGGCATTGATACCGCAAGAAGAATGAATGTTAGAGCTGAACGCATATGACTGCGTTCTGTCTTGATGGTTAACCAGAAAAGATAGAGATATACAGGTTGAAGCAGAATCGTCAGAAGCCGAATACCAAGCTCACTGTTACCGAAGATGCCGGTTGATAAGAATATCAACCACATGTTCATTGGAGGATGATCAAAATAGCCCCATGACGGATTCTGTGAAAGCACATAATAATATGATTCATCTGCTGACAAATCCGTATAGGCTCCCTGGAACAGATTTACGACTGTCCAAAGAGCTAGCATTATAAGTACAAAGATGTTGGATGTAATCCTTAATTTGGAATGAGACACCTCACGTCTTTCTTCAATCTGATTTATCCCTTCAAACATAATTGGCAAACATATTAATTGTTTACTCTGTCAGTTTTCTATATTTAGCACTTTTGACAGATTCTTCTCCAAGATTTTCACGCTTCCATTGTTCATATTCAGAATAGCCACCCTCAAAGAATCTCACTTCTCCATTACCTTCAAAAGAAAGGATATGGGTTGCAATCCTGTCCAGGAACCATCTATCATGGGATATGACTACAGCACATCCGGCAAAATTATCAAGACCTTCTTCAAGAGCCCTCAATGTATTGACATCGACATCATTGGTCGGTTCATCCAGAAGAATCAGATTACCCTCCTGCTTAAGTGCAAGGGCAAGATGAAGCCTGTTTCTTTCACCACCTGACAGAACCCCGCATTTCTTCTCCTGATCTGCTCCGGAAAAATTGAATCTTGATAAATATGCCCTGGCATTAATTTGCCTGCCTCCAAGAGTTACAAATTCAACTCCCTCGGAAACTGTTTCGAATACCGATTTTTCAGGATCTATAGATTGATGCTGCTGATCAACATACGCAATTTTCACAGTCTGACCCACTGTAAAGTCCCCGGATGTCGGTTTTTCCAGCCCCATAATCATACGGAAAAGGGTCGTCTTACCAACGCCATTAGGTCCTATAACTCCAACAATTCCTGCGGGAGGAAGTTTAAAGCTAAGATTTTCATACAGGACTCTGTCGCCAAAAGCCTTGCTTATATTATTGGCTTCAAGGACTACATCTCCAAGGCGTGGACCATTTGGAATAAAGATTTCAAGACGTTCTTCCTTCTGCTTCACATCCTCATTCATCATCCTGTCATAGGCATTAAGTCTCGCCTTTCCTTTTGCACGTCTGCCTTTAGGAGACATACGCACCCATTCAAGTTCTCTTTCCAGAGTCTTCTGCCGACGGCTCTGCTGTTTTTCCTCAAGTGCCAAACGCTGAGATTTCTGTTCCAGCCAGCCACTGTAATTGCCTTTCCATGGTATACCTTCACCCCTGTCAAGTTCAAGTATCCATCCTGCAACATTGTCAAGGAAGTACCTGTCATGTGTAACAGCAATGACCGTACCCTTATATTGATTCAAGTGCTGTTCCAGCCAGTCAATACTTTCAGCATCCAGGTGGTTGGTTGGTTCATCCAATAGCAGCACATCAGGTTCCTGAAGAAGAAGACGGCAAAGCGCTATTCGTCGTCTCTCACCACCGGAAAGATGGGCAACATTTTCATCTGCAGGTGGACAGCGTAGTGCATCCATAGCCCGAGCAAGTTTCTGGTCCAGTTCCCATCCGTTAACATGATCTATAGCCTCTGTAAGTTCACCCTGACGTTCGATAAGTTTTGTCATCTTATCGTCATCCATTGGTTCAGCGAAAGCCATATTTATATCCTCATACTCTTTTAGAAGTGCAACAACATCTGCACATCCTTCCTCAACAACCTCTTTTACCGTCTTATTTGGATCAAGTTTAGGATCCTGTTCAAGATAGCCTACGGAATACCCAGGAGAGAAAACCACCTCACCCAGATAGTTCTTATCTATTCCGGCAATAATTTTCATTAAGGTTGATTTTCCTGCACCATTGAGACCTATGATACCAATTTTTGCACCATAGAAAAAGGATAGATAAATATCGTTAAGGATTTTCTTGTTGTTCGCAGGGAGAATCTTTGAAACTCCCACCATTGAGAATATAATCTTGTTGTCTTCCATAGTTAGAATATCATAAAGGGCCTGTATATTAATATATGCAGACCCTTTTGTTAATATTATAAAATTAGTCTATAGCTTTCAGACTCATATCAAGAGATTTGATATGATGAGTCAATGCACCTACAGAAATAAAATCCACACCACAGGCTGCATATTCACGCAGGTTCTTCAAAGTGATACCTCCTGAACTCTCTATTTCAACAGCGCCGCCAATAATACCAACTGCTTCACGAGTCATTTCAGGAGTAAAATTATCAAGCATTATTCTTGATGCTCCACCTACTTTCAGCACCTCACGGATATCATCAAAAGATCTGACTTCGACCTCAATCCTGATATCAGGTCTGTTCTTATCCTTAATATACTGTTTTGCCTTTGTCAAGGCAGCAGTGATTCCGCCTGCAAAATCTATATGATTATCTTTCAGAATCATCATATCAAAAAGGCCCATACGGTGATTATCACCTCCACCAAGTTTGACTGCCATTTTTTCAAGCACTCTCATACCTGGAGTGGTCTTTCTTGTATCAAGGACCTTTGTTTTCAAACCTTCAAGTTCCTTGACATAAACAGAAGTAGCCGTAGCGACACCGCTCATGCGCTGCATAATATTGAGTATTATACGTTCGCTTTGAAGAAGTGTATGAATCTTTCCTGATACATAGAAAGCAATATCACCATATTTGACTTTTGAACCATCTTCGATTAGTTGTTCAAAAACAACATCCTTGTCTAGACGCTTGAAGACGATCTTCGCTATCTCTATTCCGGCAATAATACCTTCTTCCTTACAGAGAAGTTTCATCTTACCCATTGCATCAGCAGGGATAGTTGACAATGATGAATGATCTCCATCACCGATATCTTCTTTGATTGCAAGTTCAATCAAATCATTAATGAATGGTAGGTATTCTGCTTTCATTTATTTTAGTCCTTATTGACAATCTTTTCGAATAATTTAGCGAAACCGACTTCACGGGAGATAATTGAATGAAGATCATCAATCTTGACTCTTTCCTGTTCCATTGAATCACGATGACGTAGCGTAACAGTGCCATCTTCCAGTGTCTGATAGTCAACAGTAATACAGAAAGGGGTTCCGATTGCATCCTGACGGCGATAACGTCTTCCAATACTGTCTTTCTCATCATACTGAACATTGAAATCGAATTTCAATTTATCCACAATCTTGTCTGCCATTTCTGGAAGACCATCCTTCTTGATAAGAGGCAAAACAGCTGCCTTGACTGGAGCTAGGGCAGGTGGGAATGACATTACGATACGGGATTCCCCGTTTTCAAGTTGTTCTTCCTTAAGTGATGCAGAAATAACCTGAAGAACCATACGGTCGACACCGATTGATGTTTCAATTACATATGGAACATAACTCTCACCCTTTTCTGTATCGAAATAGGTAATCTTTCTTCCGGAATATTCACCATGACGGCTTAGGTCATAGTTGGTTCTTGAATGGATACCTTCAACTTCCTTGAAACCGAATGGGAATTCATATTCAATATCTGTAGCGGCATTTGCATAGTGAGCCAGTTTGTCATGATCATGAAATTGATAATGGCCGTCTCCGAATCCAAGTGCCTTGTGCCAGCTCATTCTGAATTCTTTCCAGTGTTTGAACCATTTCATTTCAGTTCCTGGTTCGATAAAGAACTGCATTTCCATCTGTTCGAATTCCCTCATACGGAAAATGAACTGACGTGCAACAATCTCATTCCTGAAAGCCTTACCTATCTGGGCGATACCAAAAGGAATTTTCATACGACCTGATTTCTGAACATTCAGGAAGTTTACGAAGATACCCTGTGCAGTTTCAGGACGAAGATATATCTTGTTTGCACCTTCAGCGACAGAACCTATCTTCGTTTCAAACATCAGGTTGAACTGACGGACTTCAGTCCAGTTTCTTGTTCCGCTTATTGGACATGCAATTTCTAGATCAATGATAATCTGACGTAACCCCTCAAGATCATTTGCGTTAAGTGCATCTGCCATACGTTTATGAACCTCATCTAGTTTTGCCTGATATTCAAGCACTCTTGGATTTGTCTGGCGGAACATAACCTCATCAAAGTTTTCAAAGCGCTTTCTGGCTTTTTCAACTTCCTTGTTGATTTTTTCACCCTGTTTTGCCATCCATTCTTCGATAAGGACATCAGCGCGGTAACGTTTTTTACTATCCTTGTTGTCAATCAACGGATCATTGAACGCTCCGACATGTCCAGATGCTTCCCATACTCTTGGATGCATAAAGATTGCAGCATCGATACCTACAATGTTATGGTGAAGCTTGATCATAGCATCCCACCAGTAGTGTTTGATGTTATTCTTCAATTCAACACCAAGCTGACCATAGTCATATACTGCAGCCAGACCATCATATATTTCACTTGAAGGAAAAATAAAACCATATTCCTTGCAATGTGCCACCAATTTCTTGAAAAGTTCCTCTTGTGTCATAATCAAAATGTTTAATTACCACAAAGTTACTCATTTTTTAATATCAACTGACTATTTTTATTTAGCCAATGCAAAATATTCATTGTTTTTAGCATTAAGATTGATAAAATCGATGAAAAACAGCACGTTAATCCGAGATAATGGAAGAAACAATAACAACTATTTTTCCGAGACAAATTATTTAATCATTATCTTTGCAGATTATGGGAAGAATAATTGCAATTGACTATGGACCAAAAAGGGTCGGTATTGCGGCGACAGATCCACTTAAGATTATCGCCTCACCACTTACGACTTTAAGTCCAAAGGAGACGCTGGAATTCCTAACACAATATATCGGAGAAAATGATGTTGAAACGATAGTTGTTGGAATGCCCAGAAAAATGAATGGAGAACTTTCCGACAACGCCGATGGGGCAAATAAATTTGCCATTAAATTGCAGGAAAAATTCCCGAATTGTAAAATTGATTTCGAGGATGAGCGGTTCACCTCTGTTATTGCGCACAGGGCAATGATTGATGGAGGTGTAAAAAAAATGGACCGAAGAGATAAATCTTTGGTTGACAAAACAAGTGCATCGCTGATTCTTCAAAGTTATTTGGAAAGGAAGTAATATGATTCTACCAATTTATGTCAACGGAAGTGAAATCCTGAAACAAACAGCCAAACCTGTTGAAGGGCCAAGTGCCGAATTGAATAAACTAATAGATGATATGTTTGAGACGATGTTTGCTGCTGATGGAATAGGGCTGGCTGCACCTCAGATTGGAAAGCAAATGAAGCTATTTGTCGTTTCACTGGAAGAATACGATAATGAGGACTTTCCGAATGATACTCCAGAGTTCGTAAGGGAGACATTCATAAATCCGGAAATAATTGAATCAAGTGAAGAGACTTGTCCTTTCAAAGAAGGATGCCTGAGCGTACCGGGAATCAATGAAAATGTCAATCGTCCAAAAGAGATAACAATTAGGTACCTGGACAGGGATTTCAACGAGCATGAGACTCATTTCACAGGAATGTGGGCCAGGGTTATCCAACATGAATACGACCACCTGCTTGGCAGAATTTTTACAGATTCAATTTCAACACTTCGCAAGCAATTGATCAGTTCCAAACTGAAAGCTATGACTCATGGGAAATATTCAGCAAGGTACAGAACCAAAATAAAATAACGATCCGACATATCTTTGCCTGATTAAGGCCAATCTTATGAAAAGAAACAAGTTCCCAGATCTAAGACTACTCATATTGGATAGATATATTATCAGGAAATTTCTTGAGACATATCTATTCGCAATTGCCATGATTATTATAATCCTGGTAATATTTGATGCTGCTGAGAAACTTGACGATTTTTTAGAAGCCCATGTGCCGATTAAAGCCATATTTCTGGATTATTACCTGAATTTCATACCCTATTTTATCAACCAGTTCAGCGGACTTTTCACTTTCATTGCAGTAATCTTCTTTACATCGAAGATGGCATATCAGACCGAAATCATAGCCATATTATCATCAGGCGTCAGTTTCAGAAGAATGTTATGGCCATATTTCGTTTCCGCATTACTGATTGCAACCTTAAGCCTGTTCCTGAACCTGGTTCTGATTCCAAGAGCCAATAGCAATCGAATAGAATTCGAGAACACCTATACAGAAAAAAACAGATTCGAAAACAACAGTTACGAGAAATATCTTTACAGACAATTGAGTGAAAATGATTTTGCGTTCATCAGGGATTATAATGCAATTGGACACCGAGCCGGATATTTCGTACTAGAGACATACAATGGAGGTAAAATCGTAAGTTCATTTGAGTCATCCAACGTAACGTTCAACCCTGAAACCCTGAAATGGAGCTGTCCAAAATACATGATCAGGGAATATGAGAATGAAGAGCAGAAATTGACAAAATTCGACCAGCCGATTGACACCATGATTAACCTTGTTGCTGACGAGCTGAGTTCTACGGAACAGTTAATCCAGACCATGAATTCCCGCAAACTACGAGAATTCATTGAGCAGCAGAAGGCCAAAGGATCCGACATGGTCGCAATATTTGAAGTTGAAGAGCATTCCAGATTTGCGTACCCTATTTCGACTTTTATCCTTACACTTATTGGCGTTGCCCTTTCTTCAAGAAAAGTCCGTGGCGGGACCGGACTCCACATTGGTGTTGGGCTATCACTTTGTTTCTCATATATAGTTCTTATGAGATTCGCAGGGGAATTTGCAAAGAGCGGAATGATGCCATCATACATTGCGATATGGTTCCCGAACTTCATATATCTGATAATAGGAATCTACCTATACATAAAAGCTCCGAAATAACATCACCAGGATTTCATCAAAATATCACCACCCGGATATAATCACGATTGTGTCAACGAGATTAATTGTAGAAATGGAGCGTATACATTCAAATCTCTATCTGACATTACAAATGATGCAATAATGTCGGTTCCAGATAAAATCTGTGGGGAACGTAATGTACACCTTCAGATCTCTATCTTGCACTGCATGTGATGGTGTAGTGCTTATTTCCCAATTGAGAAAAGTGGATTTGAAACTTCTATCTGACATCCGGGATTTCTGCGCCTTCTATTCCAGCGGAAAAAAGGGCAAAATCATATTTTATCGGATCATCCGGACATAGTTCCCTAAGTCTCAACGTAACTTCTTCCACCGCCTTCCAGTCGTTTTGAGCCCTTTTCAAAAGTCCAAGGGACCTGGATGTATTGGCACTGTGGACATCAAGCGGTAACCATAGTGATGAAGCGGCAATACCATTCCATATTCCAAAGTCAACGCCTTTTGTACTTGGACGGACCATCCATCTAAGATACATATTCAATCGTTTGCATGCGGAACCCTTGTCTATCGAACTAATATGCCTCAACGTACGTGGAAGGGCCTTTGCTTCAAAAATAAGTTTGTAGAATTGAGACAATGTTTCCTTCAGATCGTTGCCATTACGTTCGAATACATATTGCAGACCTCCATAATTCTGGTAGATATTCCTTAGGGAAAGAACAAAATATTTAAAATCCTCTCCATTGAATGTTCTATGCACAAAACAAGACAGAGTATCAAGGTCTTTTGGAGATGACGACATTATAAAATCAAATGGAGCATCCCCCATCAGTTCTGCCATCCTATGTGTATTTTTAACAATCATTGTACGTTTTCCCCACGCAATAATCGAAGAAAGGAAACCTGATATTTCGATATCTTCCTTAATTGAATACCTGTGTGGAAAATTTATCGGGTCCTCTTCTATGAAATCCGGATTTTCGTATGTCGCAACCAGATTATCCAAATAATCTTTCAAATCCACCATATTCACAGTCAATTAATAAAATAGTTCAAAGCATTAGAAAATTGTTTTGCACGACTGGCACAAAGAAAGACATTAAACCCGTCACGGAGGATTCTATCAATTGCCTCAATAGCGCTTTGAGGAATTAAATGATTCTTGATTGAAATAATGGTTCCGTCAATATCGAGAAAAACAGCTTTTATTCTCCGCATACACGTCCGTCCTTAATAACTATTGTCCTATCGCTGCGACTTGCAAGAGCATCATCATGGGTAACAATCAAAAAAGTTTGGCCAAGTTGTTCCCTCAAATTAAAAAAAAGCGAATGAAGTTCTTCTCTCCCCGTACTGTCGAGGTTTCCTGATGGTTCATCTGCAAATACCACAAGCGGGTTGTTGATGAGAGCTCTGGCCACAGCAACTCTTTGTGATTCCCCACCTGAGAGAGTTGCCGGTTTACTATCAAGTCTATGGTCAAGGCCCAACATTGAAAGAAGTCTTCTTGCCTCATTATCAGCTTCAACTTTGCCCTTTCCTGCAATTATTGCTGCTATTGCAACATTCTCAACAGCAGAGAATTCGGGCAGAAGATTATGCGACTGGAATACAAGACCAACATTATGGCACCTGAAGCTCTGAAGTTCCTTTCCTTTCAACTTGGAAATATCATTTCCTTCAAAGCATACCTGCCCTGAAGATGGTTTGCTCAGGGTACTCAGGATATTAAGCAAAGTAGTCTTGCCAGCTCCTGATGGCCCAACTATTGAAACTATCTCAGATCTTTCCACTCCAATTGATACACCCCTGAGAACTTCAGTATCACCGAAAGACTTAAATATATCTTGTGCTGTTAGTACCATTTATGCTTAGGTTAAAAAGATGATATCTTGTGTTGAAATAAGGTTACATCAGAAAAAATATTGTATTCCATTCTTTTCCAATCAGACAGAACACCAACTTTCCTGTATCCCATCTTATTGAAAAAATTAATTGCAGCGACATTATCTGAAGAAACTTCGGCTTTCAGAGATATTAGCTCAAGGGATCTGGTTGCAAACAGTTCAAGCAATAATAGAGCTGTTCCTGCTATTCCCTTTCTTCTACTTGAAATATCATAAAGCAATATTCCGACGGAGGCATGGTGATTCACCATAGAAATTTCAAACAGGTCAATACAGCCGACAGTACATCCCTCAAAGTCTATCATAAACCTGAACTGATCTTTTGGATCATCCTGGAATGATGATTCTATAAAAAGTTTAAGGGCTTCCTTCGAAAATGGAGTCATGGTATCACCCATACACCATAGTGATGTATCATTTTCCCATTGATAGAGGGAATTTACATCAGACGGTTCCATAGAACGGAGTTTTACACCATTAGATTCAAGCAACATACCAGAACAAATAATATCAATCCTTTAGTTTTGATAGTTTCTCACTATTCAAAGTGCCCGCATGTTCAGACACTTTATTGATTACAAATCCTAACAGAAGTATTCCTACCAGTATGTCAAGCATGACTGCTATATTCACAAGAATCGGAAGTTCTGCGCCAAGAGTCATTGAAAACAAGAACATTGAATTTTCTATAACCAGAAAACCAACTAAATGTGAAAAAATACGTCTATGAGTTGTTATCAGGATAAGACCTACAAGAACTCCGAAAATTGAAAGCCCGAATATCAACCTTATCAGGGTACTGTCAAATGACGCTTCATTTGCTAACCATACAGAACAGGCCAGCGATAGAATAGCAAGACATACTGTTATTGCCGGTGGCAATGAATGGCGATGGACATGGTTGACTTTTGTCTTTTTTATAATACTGAATAGCATATATGGCACGATAATACCTTTTACTATGGAAGTTTCTGTAAAAAGAAAGATACTTCCGAAAGTAGTTGATTCTGTTTCAGTCAAAAGTGCAATAAAGAATAGTAGCCACCCTTGAAGAGCTATTATCGTTGCATAATATCTAAAACGTTCAACTGAACATAAATATAAGAGCGTGACTGAGTATATAAGAACAAGTGCTAATAGCATATTATTAATTTTAGATTGTCGGACTTAACAGTATTACAAAACCTACTGTTAAAGCCAGTAGTGCAATTGCTGAAATAGAGAGAATATATAGTGGATTGCGCACCAGTGATGACCTGGCTTTAAATGTCTCAACAAAAGAGACAGACAAGGCAAAAATAGCCATTGCTGACAATAGAAACAGGAATTCCTTATAGATAGGAAGATCGTATGGAACTAATGTATTAATGCACAGAATACACCAGATAGCACTTTTAATCCAGGTAGAAATCTTTATCAATGCCATATCCGGACCCGAGAATTCAAGAATCTGAGCTTCATGAATCATTGTCAGTTCGAGGTGCGTCTTGGGGTCATCAACAGGAACTCTGCAAGTCTCGGTCAAGGCCAGTTTGAAAATACCATAACCAACGAGAATCGAAAGAACAAGAAGATTAACTGATTCACCGCCAAATGTTGCAAACAGCTGACTGAAGCTCCATGTACCGGTAACCATACATAACGTGGCCATCAATATCATAAATGCCGGCTCACATAATATATTATAGAAAGCTTCTCTGGAGGCCCCCATTCCGCCAAATGCACTCGAGCTGTCCATCGCAGCAAAAATCATAAGCACCTTGCCAAGCGACATTATATATAGCATAAATATAATATCACCTTGAAACGATATCAGAGATTCATGAGCGCCCACGGGAACACACAACATGGCTATTATAGCAGATGCTATATCAACAGACGTCGCAATTTTTGTTACATACGATGATGTTGATGAATATACGCTTCCCTTCTTAAAGTCAAGAATCATATCTGATACATGTTGAAAGAAATTCCTACCCTTCCTACCTGCGAAAAAGGATCTGATTTTTACAGTCATTCCTGGCAGTAATACAGCACAAAACAATATGAAAATTAATGCGACCATTATTTCTACAATCCAAATAAAGACAATAAACAAATCAATACAATAAACAAAAGAGCATGGAAGACATAATGATTTACCTTACCAGTTTGAATATATGCCAGCCTGGTTGTCCAATGATGCATCAGTCCAACCAACTGACGTGTTATATTCCGAGAGATTCTGTCACTAATGCCATTGTTTCTGGTTTCATGGCGGACAAACAGTCCCTCATCTACAATTGGGGACAGAGATGTGTCCGCGGCCATTTCCCTCGATAGTTCAGATGAGAATGATGCAGCGCTATAATGAGTCATTGGCGATAAGTTATCAGCCCCGCATCCCCATGTCGGTTCCATTCTCCTGTTTGATTTCAATACTAGCAAGTCCTTAACCGAGAATATTATTCCAGCAATTAAGATTGTTATCAGCCCCAAAATGAAAATTGTCCATATCGTATGGGACATTATTTCCTTTCCTGAAATTTCAGATATCGCAAAAGTAATTTCTGACCTTCCAAATACAATCATTGTAAACAACGCACCTCCAATCAGGACAAAGAAACAAGAAATCATAGACCCGGCCTTCATCCAGATATCAACTTCTTCCGGAGTCTTCTTAAGTTGACGTCTTGGGTCTGAGAGCATAGCCCTTGAAAATGCTTTTGACATAGCCAAGATGGTAGTCCCTCCAATTAAAGCGAGTAGGATAAGACCGATTAGGGCTAATAGCACATCCTGTCTAAGTGTAAATGCAGAGAAAATCCCACCCAGTAGAACAAACTCTCCCGCGAATCCTGCAAATGGAGGAATAGCTATAGCAGATAAGGAAGCTAACAGGAATAAAGTCCCGGTTATCGGCATCTTTTTCAAAAGTCCGCCAAGCGCATCAAGATTCAATGTCCCTGCTGAATGCTGAATTGCTCCGGCATTCATAAAAAGCAAGGATTTGAATGAACTATGGCATAACATATGTATTAGCGCCCCTGAATATCCACAGAAAGCAAGAATGGAACTACCAGTTGCTTTACCAATGGCACCTATTCCTATTGCAATCAATATCACGCCCATATTATCAATTGAACTGTAGGCCAGAAGACGCTTGAGATGGGATTCGCCTGCTGAACGATAAACTCCGTATAACGCAGTAACAGCCCCAAATGCAAAAAGAATGATTCCGGTCGTCAGTATATCGGATGCACCTAAAGTTGCGCGGAAAATTCCATAGATACCCATATTCAACATTGCCGCGGACATCAGTGCAGAGACATGACTTGGAGCCGCAGGGTGTGCAACAGGTAACCACCCATGCATCGGGAAAACTCCGACTTTTATTCCGAAACCTGCAAAGAACAGCAGCCATACATATATCGGCATTGCCCCATAACCCATCAATCCTTGATTTGCGGGAAGAAGATAAAATCCAAAAAGCAGGAAGAAGAATCCGACATGCATCAGAACCAGATAACCTAAGGCTGCATGTAGGATTTTTCTTGATTCATCAGCGTTCCAAAGAACCAGAACAAACGATGACAAAGACATCAACTCCCAAGAAAACAGAAACCCCGTCTTACTGTCAGCAGACAACACTCCTACCATAGAGAAGAACAGCAGAACAAAACTGAAAAAATGAACGGCAAATTCCAATCTGGATTTGTGGTTTAAATATTCCTTTATATACCCACATGAATAAACAGAAGAAGCACAAGCCACAATGACTACTGAAATTGCAAACAATGATGCAAGTGGGGTAAACTGTACACCAAATGGCAAATCAAATGAATACAACGAATTCAGGACTCCCAAAATTACTCTGATAGATCCAAGTATTATCACTGCGCATGAAAAAAATCCAATGTATTTCTTGGGAATTACAAATAGCAACAATGCCAGTGATGGCAATAATATCTGAAATAAACTTTCAATCATCTATTCTGTTTACCGAAATTATCTTTGAATCAACTGGAAAGTATGTTTTGTTGCTTTTACCACCGACACAGGTCTCTGTAATGGAGGTGTTACTCAATTTTGAAACTACTTCAAGTGGATTCATCTTTATTAAACTAAAATATTGTATCTAATTGATTTTCTAATTAATAATGGAGGCCAGAGCTACAGCCCATACGCCCGCCGTTTCCGTACGAAGTCTGCTTTCTCCGAAAGTGACAGGAATAAAACCTTTATCTCTTGCCAATTTTACTTCTCTTTCAGAAAAATCACCTTCCGGACCTATCAAAATGGTATAATTGCCACCCTTCTTCATTAATTCCTTAATTGAGGAACGAAATTCATTTTCATCACAATGAGCAATGAAAAGAGACTCACCCTTATCAAAATTTTCGTTCAACAAATCATCAATATCTATCATTTCATCCAGAACAGGCATTGACGACTTCATTGATTGCTTTACAGCAGAGCGAAGTATTTTTTTAGAGCGGTCCATTTTCACAATTTTTCTTTCTGAATGATCTGTACAAATAGGAGTTATTCTGTCAATACCTATTTCAACTGATTTTTCAAGGAACCATTCATAACGGTCTATATTTTTAGTAGGTGCAAGACAGACTCTTAGACTATAGTTTCTTTTTCCCCAGTCAGGAAAGCTTTCAACAATATTTGCAGAAATGGAATCCTTTGAAATGAAATCAATAGCAGCTTTATGCATTACTCCATCAAGTGATGTAACAAGAATTTCATCTCCTGTTTTCATTCTAAGGACTTTTACTGCATGCTGAACCTCCTCTGCGGAAATCACAGCCGAATTTCCTTCTATTTTATCTGCAAGAAACAAAAACATAGCAAAAAAAATCGTATCTTCGTTGCAAAGTTACTTAAATAATCGTCAATGATAATGAAAAAAAACACTCTGGTATTATTGATAATACTTTCAACACTATTTATTACATCAGCCCAAGAACTTTCCGAAAAGAGTATCAATGTACTGAAAGGCAAGAAGATACTATACATAGAAAGAAACCAGTACCTACAGGACCACCACAATACTGCAACCATGTTTCAAACATGTGAAATCAACACCTCCAAATTTAATGGTGGAAGTGCGATGCGCATATATGACTTTGATACAAAAACCATAACTACAGTTTTGGAGTCAAAGGATGGTGTCATCCGTGACCCAGAGTTATCCTATGATGCTACAAAAATTATTTTTTCAATGCGCAAAAATATTCAGGACGACTACCATATCTACGAAATAGGTATTGACGGAAATGGCCTAAGACAATTGACTTTTGGGAACAGGATATCCGACATAGATCCAGTTTATCTGCCAAATGGCGATATAATATTCAGTGCTTCAAGACAGCCTAAATATTGTATGTGCAACCGACATATCATGTGCAATCTTTATAGAATGCACCCTGACGGAAGCGGTATGATTCAACTTGGAGTCAACACCCTTATGGATGGTCATTCCACCATAATGGAAAATGGACTTGTACTATATGACAGATGGGAATATGTAGACAGAAACTTTGGTGATGCCCAGGGGCTTTGGACTGTTAATCCTGATGGTACAAAGCATGCAATATATTATGGCAATAACACTTGTACTCCTGGAGCGATAATTGATGGCAGACAGATTCCCGGGACCGACCTCGTTGCCTGTACTTTCAGTTCCTGCCATGATTTACCATGGGGAGCTGTTGCCATTCTGGATAGAAAAAAAGGAGTTGACGGAGAAGCTCCGGTTAAATGGATTTTACCAAACGAAGCAAGAGATGTTGTTGACCGTGGACATATTGATTCATACATAGGTCTGAAAAATATGTATGAGGATCCATTTCCGATTGATTCATGCAATCTTCTTGTTTCAGAGACTTTCTTTCATAATAGAGCCGGAAACCAGCCTTCATCATCCTTGTCCGGAATTTTCATAGTTGCTACAGATGGACGAGATGAATTGGTTCTGAAAGGTGAAAAGTCATTGTTCGACCCAATGATTATTGCACCAAGGAAACGCCCTGCCATGATTCCTGACATGAGAGATGACAGTAAAAACTCAGGTATTTTCTATGTACAGAATGTTTACGAAGGTACTCACATGAAAGGCGTTGAACCAGGAAGTGTGAAATACATAAGAGTTGTTGAAACAAGAGAGAAAAGGACATGGACTCATGGTTGCTGGGGCGGCCAGGGAGAACAGGCTCCAGGAGTCAACTGGCATGATTTTGAAGTAAAACGTATTATCGGAGAAACCACAGTTAACGAAGATGGTTCTGTATGTTTCGAAGCACCAGCAAATTTATTCTTCTACTTCCAGCTTCTAGACAAGGATAAGAAAATGATTCAATCTATGCGAAGCGGAACAATGTTGATGCCAGGCGAAATAAACGGATGTATAGGTTGCCATGAAGACAGATTATCAGCACCTCTTAACGCATCTGCCATGAAAATCAAACCGGTTAAATTAACGCCATGGAATGGAGAGAAAGAACCACGCAATTTCTCATACAAGGAAAGAGTTCAGCCAATTTTTGACAAAAAATGCCTGAAATGTCATGATTTTGATTCAGAGAACAGAGACAAACTGGTTCTTGCAGGAGACCTAAATATGTTCTTTAATGCTTCCTACATCAACCTATATGTCAAAAATATGATTCATGAAGTCGGAGGTGGTCCTGCAAGTATTCAGCTGCCATATACGTGGGGGTCACATGCAAGCAAGTTAACAAAAGTCATTGATTCTGAGCATCACGGAGTAAAACTAAAGAAAGCTGAAAAAGAGATGCTTTATACATGGATGGACATTAACGGAGTCTATTATCCAACATATGAAACCTCGTTTGAGAATCTTTCAGGCCGTTCTCCTTTGAATAAAGTCGAAACCGATTCACTTATCAGACTGGTAAATATCAACTTCTATGGACTTAATAACCATCGTAGAAAAATGACTGCCCAGATTTCATTTGACAGACCAGAGAAAAGTCCATGCCTTGATGGAATCAAAGATGATAAAGAAAGTTATAATAAAGCTATTGAAATCATAAAGATTGGAAAGAAACGTTTGGAAGAGACTCCAAGAGGAGATATTGAAAATAACATCGTACTCCTTCCTGCTTTACAGGATCAGTTGGACAATTATATGAGAGTAATGAAAATGAGGGAAAGTGAATAATCTAAAGGAATTTATATGATTTGGGAAAATATGAAAAAAATAATTTTAGTTGTTTTATGCTTTGCTTCGTGCCTTACAGCCGGAGCTCAGGGATTTCATTTTGGCGCACAGACTTCACTTAACATATCAAACATTACCAATATGGGTAGTGAGATAGTTCAGAATACTGAACCAAAGGCAAAGACCGGACTTGCGATAGGCGGTTATGCTGAGTACTCCTTCGGCAGAGTATTTTCACTACAGGCAGATTTAATGTATTCAAGACAAGGTGTTTCATTGGGATCAGCATATCTTGACCCAACCGACCCTGCAAGCTATCTTACTGAAGAACCCGGAAAAGTTAAGATTAAAACACATTATATCAATGTACCATTAAAAGCAAAATTCACATATGAGGATAAGGTATTTGCATATCTGGGACCTCAGATTGGATTTTGTCTGGGCGGTAAAAGAAAAAAAGACAATAGTTCTGTAAACATCAATTCCGAGTTAAACACCATTGATTGTGGACTGATTATGGGTGCGGGCTGGCAATTTGACTTCGGTCTGAATCTCGGGCTCAGCTATTATCTTGGTTTTGACAACGTTTTCAAGGAAGTTGGCAATACTTCAAAAAACAGAGTGTTCGCCATAACAGCAGGCTGGAGAATCCAATAATCAATTAGAATGCCTTGTTTCAAAAAAAAATATTATTGACCCTACTTGAAAGTCCAAATATTGAGAAACACCCCTATTACAGAGGCATGCATTAGTGGTAAAAACTACATAACTTACTTTTTCAAGTAGGATTATTCTTGTCAATAATCCAATAGTTTGATTTATAATCCGAAGATTAAGAATACTCAAGTTTCGCAAGTAGAAATCAGACATTTCGCGAAGCGGGTTAGCCTCAGTCCTGGTCGGACAGGAACTACGTTGTAGGAGAATTCATAGACACTCCGTGGTGGTGTCCAAGCTGCGGACTGTGATTAAAAGGACCTAAATGTCCAGTGTCTCTGTCATCAAACCTCCCGACAACATTGGCGATGGGCACATTACAAATCGGGCAAAAAGTCCGACAAGAATTATCTCTTAAATGGGATAAAAGAAAAAAACATGAAAATAAACATTCAAATCATTATAATTAAGCAAGTTATACTTGCGAAACTTCAGTAAGAATATATCAGTCTTCGGAATATTTGTTAAATCAAAGAAATTACAGCAAAAATTACACATGAAAAGGTTATTAATACTATTTGCAATTATCTCCCAATTCTCATGTTCTTCCAACAATAAAGATAGCATATCCGTGAAGTTCAACGAGAACGGAACATTCAAAATTGTCCAGTTTACAGACACACATTATGTTCCAGGGAACCAAAAATCAACCAGAGCGGATTCCGTTATTAAACTACTGATTGAAACTGAGAAACCGGATCTAATAGTATTTACAGGCGATCAGGTTTACGGCAGACCTGTAGAAGAAGCGTTGGATCGACAATTCAGCATTGTTGATGAGCATAATATACCTTTCATCTACACTTTCGGAAATCATGACAGAGAGCAGAAGATGAGTGGTATGGAAATACTGAAAATAGCAAAACAATACAAGGGTTTTTTGTTGGATTATCCGGAAGATACAACATTAGGCATAACATATGGATACCTTCCAATACTCTCTTCAAAATGTGACAGCACTGCATCTGTTATATATATATTTGACTCAAGAGATTACTCTACACTCAAGGAAAACGATGTAAAAGGATACGGATGGATGCCTTTCGGCCAGATCAACTGGTACACAAAAATCAGTGAAAGTTTCACGAAGTCCAACAATGGAAAACCAGTTCCTTCAATTGCATTTTTCCACATTCCACTTCCTGAATACAAGGAAGCAATTGAAACAGGGGCACCATATGTCGGAACATATCAAGAAAAGGTCTGCTCTCCGGCAATCAACAGCGGTCTGTTTACAAGAATGCTTGAGAACAAAGATGTGTTTGCAACGTTTGTAGGACATGATCATGACAATAATTATACTGTTTTCTGGAAAGGTATGTGCTTGAGTTATGGGAACTTCTCCGGAGGTGACACTGAATACAATCACATTCCCGCCGGTGCAAGAGTCATTGAACTTCACGAAGGCAAACAGGAACTTAAGACCTGGATACACCTCCTAAATGGAGAAATCAAGGATGAAGTAACACTACCAAATTATTTCAAATAAATCCTTACAGACGGTCAATTTCACAATTTTCTTCCGATAATGGTGAAATACTATAGATATAGGAAAGAAAAAACTTCCTACGCAGAAATACCCAGCAAATTGCCTGGAATTAACAGTATTTACTTTGTAAATAAAGGCCATGAAAAGATTCTTGTTTCTTGTAGTACTCATCCTGTCAGCCACATCAATCGCAGCTCAAAACAAAGAGGAAAAGATTATTAGGGATGATGACGCATCAGGTTTCGTCCTTGTCACTGATGTTATTCCTGATGTTATTCTTGAGATAAGATACTTCTCTGCTTTCAATTTCGTAGGAAAACGTGTTGACGGATATGAAGAGCCAGTTGCCCTTATCACCAAGGAGGCGGCAGCATCTCTCAAGAAGGTAAGCGATAAGATGATTGCAAAAGGCTACAGACTCAAGATATTTGATATCTATCGCCCACAAAAGGCTGTCAACCACTTTGAAAGATGGGCTGCAGAACTTGGTGATACCCTTACCAAGACCTTCTTCTACCCCAATCTTGACAAAAGCGTATTGTTTGACCTCGGTTTCATTGCCCATCGTTCAGGACATAGCCGCGGCAGTACAGTGGACCTTACGCTCTTTGATATGAAACTTGGAAGGGATGTCGACATGGGAGGCCCGTTCGATTTCTTCGGAGTTCTCTCGCACCCTGATTATGAAGGTATCACAAATGAACAGAAGGCAAACCGCCAGTTACTTCACGACGCAATGATTGAGGCAGGTTTTGTCGGGATATCAACAGAGTGGTGGCACTTCACGCTGAAAAACGAACCTTATCCGAAAACATTCTTCACTTTCCCATCAAAAGCTTCTGTTGTCAGCAAATAGTATCAAAAGGCATTTTTGTATCCATTACATTTGGCGTGTAAAAACAACCTCTTCACTTTATCAGACACTTCCTCAATCCGTCAAGTTCGAAGATTTGTCTATGTGAAATGAACTTGCGGTGAAGGATGAAATTTGCATCTTTACCATACGCGTCTGTCCGACAAAGTACATATTGTTTTCTATTGGAGAATTGGATAATTATGTGGATGATGCAAAAATGGTCAGTTTATTACAATAGACACCTCCAAGACACTGGGAAAAAGAAAAAAAGGTTGAAAAGTTAATAACTTAACAACCTTTTTTGTACTCGGGGCGGGACTTGAACCCGCACAGGCATTACTGCCCAAAGGATTTTAAGTCCTTCGTGTCTACCATTCCACCACCCGAGCATCTAATCTGCCCATGAAGCAAATAGCGTACAAATATAGATATTTTTTTTTATTTCTTACACATTTTCCCTCAATTCAGGGTAACTATTCAGCAGTTGGGGCAAATCATGACTACACAAGCTTCATATTTCGTTGCCCACGAATATTGTTGATTATCTATATACATTTTAGGAACGTTGCTTCTATGTTGTAATCCAAAT
>DCHP01000107.1:0-352 GCA_002315675.1 Rikenellaceae bacterium UBA1749
TTTTGGACTTTTTAAAGTGGACTCAGTATTAAAAAGAATGTAAGGCAGTAGAATGGTATGAATTGTTCCGTACTGCCTTACAACATAGAATACTGGATGACGTGAGATATAAGTATTTAATTAAATTATCTGCTATTAAAAATATCTACTATTAACATCTTTTTACCGCTATTTACTTTTATTACTCAGTGTTTGTTCTTTTCAAAACGAATTGAATCAAATGGAAAGTATGTTTTATTGTATTAGCCACTGCCATGCCTCTGTAGTAGGGGTATTTTTCGTCTGTGGACTATTTCAGTAAATTGGTAGTTGAGTCCACTTTAATATGTATCGTTTAAGGTTTTTATATCCG
>DCHP01000107.1:388-5561 GCA_002315675.1 Rikenellaceae bacterium UBA1749
TTTTTGGACTTTTTAAAGTGGACTCGTAGTTTATTTTTTTGAATATAGATGATATTGCCCACTGAGAAGTTTATATGTTCCTTGTTCTTCAGTACTTATAAGACCTTTACCTTTTACTCTAACATTTTTTACTGGCCATACCAAAGTACAGGAGCATCCTTCAGGAACTATAATATCCATTGAAAAATATTTATCATTCTTAGACCATGCAGACTTGAGCTGACCATATATTGTTTCAAGAGAATAACATGCTTCATGCAAATCAGAAGGAATGTATGGAGAAATTTCAAAATGTCTGTAAGCAGGTTGATCAGGGTCGATTTTAACACCGGTAAGATACCTGTATACCCATACAAGGCCACTGCCAAGAGCAGGGTGGTCATGCGAATTCTTTCCATCCCATTGTTCCCACATTGTAGTCGAGCCGTTTTCTATCATATATGCATAACCTGGATAACCTTTTACTGTAAGTGCTTTATATGCAGCTTCATCCAAACCATTATCTGATAGGGTTTCAAAGAATATACGGGTTCCCACATAGCCTGTCAGAATATGACCGTCATGACTATCAAGTATTCTCAGCAAGTCAGCCACAATCTTTTCTTCCTCAATTACTCTCATATGCAAAGCGATTACATCACATTCATCCTTACCATAACTTCCAATCCTGTAATTATAGTATTTGGCCATAAATGCGCCAAGAATATCTCCTGCTATGTCTTCATACAAATCTACATCTTTCTGATTTCCAAGTACTTTTGCAACTTTGGCTATAGTTTCACAACATGTCATCCACATATAGGTATGGATAAACTCCTGATCAGGTGATGTAAAAGGAGGAAGGTGTTCTCCAAGATTCAAATAGTACTCCTTCCTGTTGATTCTTGAAAACATAGTACCAGTTCTTGTTCTCCATCTTGACATATAATTTGTTTGAGCCTTCATTGCCTCATAACAATCCTGCAGAAGTTTTTTATCACCATAGGCAAGATAATATTCCCATGGAAGCAATGTCATGGCTGCGCCCCAAGCAGGTCCGCCTCCTGCACCTGGTTCCCATGGAGCAGAATTTGGGACATAACCCGTTTTAGAATCCTGTGTATTCATTATATCTGTTAACCACTTCAGGTAGAACGATCGGGCATCAAAGTTATGCATAACCATTGCTCCGCTTAGTTGTCCATCACCAGTGTATGGAATCTTTTCCCTGTGCGGGCAATCAGATGGAAGAGAACCATGCATATTGTTTTTTTGAGTCAGAACCCACATACTCAATATTGAATCAACAAGAGGATTTGAGGACTTGAATGTTGCATTAGTCTTAACATCCGAGTAGATTACCTCAGCTTGGATATCATCCTTTGAGAGTCTGTCTGATGGCCAGTTTGATATAACAACACCGTCAAATACAAACCAGCAGAAGTGTGAAGCATAAGACTGATTTGGTTTATTTCCTATTACGTAACAAACGCTTCCATTATAATCATAATTTGAAACACTGCCATCAAGAAAATGTAATTTGATAGTATCACCTTCTTGGCCATTAATATTTGACAACTTAATCCTTCCTGATACCTCCTTACTGAATTTTACATGAAAAGTATTGACTCCTATTTTATTTATGGAAACAGGGGAGAGTGTCTCCATAACTTTATCAGATGGACCTGTCTGAGCAGTCAAATTGCCATCAGGAGCTTTCCTAAGAACTGCATTCTGCCAGTTCGATTCTGTTTTTGTGGCATCATATATTTCTCCGGCATATATATCATTGGATACTATTCTACTTTCAGTAACTTTCCAGGACTGATCACTTATTATTGTTTCATGAGTACCATCACTATACTCAATTTCAAGCTGAGCTATCATTCTTGGGGAGCCATAACCGGCTACCCATACATTGACAGAATTAAAGAAACCATTACCAAGTATATATTCGAGTACATTTTCTCCACTGCGGATAAACGGTGTCAAATCATATCCAAGATACATGACAGAAAATGAAGTAGGATTCAAGCGGAGGGGAAGACGCCTTTTATCCAATGAGACTCTTGATGAGTAATCTGTAAGATTTGGAACAAACAAATCATCTGAAAAGCATTCACCATTTAAATATGTTTCAAAATACCCAAGTCCGGTGGTAAAAAGTCTTGCAGAGCGGATTGGTTTGGAAATATTAAATGTTTTAGAGAAAAGTGGAGCCGGAGTGGATGGTGCCAGTTTCTGAATAGCGGATAGAGTTACTGCATCAGGGTATAACTCCAAGAGAGTCTTGCCGTTTATAAGATCTCTAGGAGATTCTTCATCCCACGGAGCGCCAATCCATAGAGCTTTCCAGTTTCCCATCAGACCAGTTGTCCAGGAAGCTGGAAGACTCCACTGTGAAGCATTATCCTTAGAATCCCAGACTCTAACACGCCACCAGTATTTACTTGATGGCTGGAGTTCTTGTCCACCATATAAAATGAAAGGAGATGACTCACCAGTTTGTTTCTGACTATCCCATACATCAGCTTTGTTGTCAGTTAAAAGTTCGCTTGAAGTCGCAACCTGAATCTGCCATGAAGTCTGATGTTCACCATGTATTTTACTATCAAGAATCTGATTGACCCAAGATAACCTAGGTGTTATGACATCAACAGCACCCGGATTATCGAGATATTCACATTTAAGAGAAGTCGGTCTTAATGTTGACGCAAAAGAAAAAGTAGTAAGAAAGAGTCCGGATACAAGCAAACTACTGCGTAGTATTAAAAGTATTGATTTCATAATTCAGATATAGTGACTTAATTACAAATTCAAAAATAGGAATTATTCATCGTGATTTAATCAAATAATGATAACTTTGAGGTAAAATAATTCTACTGAGTAAGTCAATTATTATCAAAATACATATATCCATGAAAAGAAGAAACTTTATTAGGAACGTATCTATAGCGTCAATAGGAGCAATGGCTGTGGGAACATCCGCATTTGCAAAAGGGGAGGATGAAAAATATTTAACAGGACTTAATGACTTTATCCGTCCATACAAACCTGAAATTGGTTCAAAGGTAGTAACATGTGCAATTCTTGGTGCAGGAAACAGAGGTCGTTCATATGAATCTTACTTGTTTGAATATAAGGATAACATTAAGATAGTTGCCGTTGCCGATATCAACGCATATCGTCTTAATAATATGGCAGACAGACATAACATCCCTGCAGAGAGACGTTTTAGTGATTATCAAGAATTGCTAAATGCAGGTAAAATAGCAGATTGCGTATTTATCTGCCTTCCTGACAAACTTCATTATGATGCAGCAATGAAGGCAATAGATCTTAAATATGATGTGCTACTTGAAAAGCCTATGGCTCAGACCGAAAAAGAATGCAAAGATCTTTTAGCCAAAAGTCACGAGAAAAATGTAATAATTGGAACATGCCATGTATTGCGTTATACTCCATTCTTTCTGGCTGTCAAGGAAGCAATTAAGAAGAAAATAATAGGCGACCTTGTCCGTATTGATCTTACAGAAAATGTTGAAAGGATCCATTTTTCATCTTCATATGTAAGAGGGAACTGGCATAATTCAGTTGAAACGACTCCAATCATTCTGTCAAAATCATGTCACGACTTGGATATAATAAGGTGGCTTGTAGACAAACCATGCCTGGATGCAACTGCGCACGGCAGTCTACGTTACTTTAGAAAAGAAAATGAACCTGAAGGGGCAACTGCACGATGTACAGATGGTTGTCCTCACGAAAGCAACTGCCCATTCTCTGCAGTGGATATATACTGCAGAAAGAGAATGTGGTTGAATGTTTTTGATATTAAAAAGGGGACAGACGAGGAAATAATTGATTTGTTGAAAAATTCAAACTATGGGAGATGCGTATTCCATATGGATAATGATCAACCAGACTATTATGTCTCGTCTTTCAATTTTGAAGGAGGAATAACAGCGACCTTTACAATGGAAGCAATGACACCTTATGGTGGAAGAGGTATTAGAGTAATAGGATCAAAGGGATTTATTGAAGGAAACAGTGATAGTCAAAGATTCAAGTTCTATGATTTCAAGACAGGTGAAACCCAGCAATGGTCTTTAAATGGTCTTGACATTTCCAGATCAGGTCATGGTGGTGGAGATTGGGGAATTGCAAGAGATTTCATTGAGGCAGTTGCCTATCAGTCATCATCGAAACTATCTACAACAATAGATGTATCAATGGAAAGTCACATAATGGGATTCAAATGTGAAAAATCAAGATTGAATGGCAGTAAAATAATTGCGATAAATTAAGTAAGTACAGAAAGAATCTGGTATAAAGATAAAAGCAATATAAAATAATTGAATTCTTAATGTTTACCTAAATATTTGTTGCATACCGTCTCAACCCCATTATCTGGAAACTTACGGAATGTAAACGCTGTGGACGATATAACATATGTCACATAATTGAGTATCAGTTTCTATTAGGTACAATAATGAATCATATAAAATTATTAGGATATAGGACTTGAATGTATGACACATCGATAATCCATAACAATACAATAAGACATACAACTTCGATATCCCTATTTGTAAATGGAAATAGAAAAACTAACAAATTACAACAACCAAATATATGAAAATCAGATGTTTTTTACCACTATGCCTGATAGCTATTACGTTATCCTCATGTCAAAAGAATAAAGCACAGAAGACCATTACTCCTGTTAATTTCTCAAAAGTAGAAATAAATGATTCATACTGGAGTCCGATTTTAAAAAGGCACCGCGACGTTACAATCGGAGTATGTATTGACCAGATAGAAAATCAGACCGGAAGAATGAAGAATTTTGAAAATGTTGCAAATAATGTAAACAAACATTCCGGGATCTATTTTGATGATTCAGATGTCTACAAGGCACTTGAAGGAATGGCATACTCACTGAAAAGCAATCCTGATTCAGTACTGGAAGCGAAATGCGATGAATGGATCGGTAAATTTGCTGCGGCACAACAATCTGATGGATATATCAATACCTTCTATACTCTAAACAAAGATAAGGAAGAGAGATGGACAGATATGGAAAGACATGAGATGTATTGTGCAGGTCATATGTTTGAAGCAGCCGTTGCATACTACGAAGTGACAGGTAAAAAGGAACTTCTCGACGTTTCAGAACGGATGGCTCAGCATA
>DCHP01000074.1 GCA_002315675.1 Rikenellaceae bacterium UBA1749
TCTCTTTATGATGTTCGACTATTTATATTAAGTTATATAGTTGCCCCTGATCATTATAGGATTGTCTTGCTATTGTTCATCGAAAGAACAAGTAATCTACATTCATCAACAAAGCTACTGACATGAACATGTTCAGACTTTTTGTCGTTATCATTGATAAGCACACTTGAAAAAGGCCCAAAATTGAGAAATACCCCCAATACGGAGCCCTGTGCCAATTGTAAAAATGACAAAATATACTTTTCAAACAGACTCATTGATAAAATTTGATACACATGAATTACGGAATTTAATATCAATACTAAACTAATACTATCCTGTGATATTGATTATGGAGTAATTTGCTGAATAGTTACGTGAAATATCAATGAATTATTGAATTATTACGGCGAATGAGTTATATTTGCAGATTATTAAAATATTTAAGAAAATGGGCGTAGTAGAAAGCGTAATAAAGCTGTTTTTCGGTAGTAAGGCGGATCGTGACCGTAAATTGATTGAACCTTATGTAAAGAAGGTCATTGAAATTTATCCTTCACTTCATGATCTTTCAAATGATGAAATTCGTCGTAGAGTAGCTGATATTCGTAGTGAAATAAGAAATTCTGTTGCTGAACTTGAAGCTGACCAGAAGAAGCTGTCAGCTGATATGGAGGTAGAAGAGAATATCGTTGAAAAGGAAAATATTGCAAAACAGATAGACAAAGTAGAAACTGAGATACTCTCTACCTTGGATGCAAAGCTTCTTGAAAAGTTGCCTGAAGTTTTTGCGCTTGTAAAGGATACTGCAAGGCGTTTTGCTGAAAATGAAACTATAACAGTCACTGCAAATGATTTTGACCGTGACCTGGCTGCAGAGAAGGACTTTGTCAATATTGACGGGGACAAGGCTGTCTATAATACAAGCTGGACTGCCGGTGGAAATGCCATTAAATGGGATATGGTTCATTACGATGTCCAACTGTTCGGTGGTGTTGCCCTTCATCTTGGTAATATTGCGGAAATGGCAACAGGTGAAGGTAAAACTCTTGTAGCGACCCTTCCCGTATTTTTGAATGCCCTGGCTGGACGTGGCGTCCATGTCGTAACAGTCAATGATTATCTGTCACGCCGTGACTCTGAATGGATGGGACCCCTTTATCAGTTCCACTCACTTTCCGTTGACTGTATAGACAAACATGAACCTAACTCTGAAGATCGTCGTAAGGCTTATAATTCGGATATTACTTTCGGTACTAACAACGAATTCGGTTTCGACTATCTTCGAGACAATATGGCTTTCCATGTTGAGGATCTTGTTCAGAGAAAGCATCACCACTACGCAATCGTCGATGAGGTTGACTCTGTGCTGATTGATGATGCCAGAACACCTCTGATTATTTCAGGTCCTGTACCAAAGGGTGAGGATCAGATGTATGATGAGTACTGTCCTATAGTTGAAAACCTGTATCAGCTGCAGAAATCCCTATGTACTTCTACCCTGGTTGAAGCCCGTAAACTTATTTCAGAAGGAAAAGAGGAAGAGGGTGGCAAACTTCTATACAGGTCCCATAAGGGTCTTCCAAAGAATAAGGCTTTAATAAAATATCTTTCTGAACCAGGCATCAAGACTCTCATGCAGAAGAGTGAAAACATCTATATGCAGGAGAACAGCAAGAGAATGCCTGAGGTTATCGATGAACTTTACTTTGTCATCGATGAGAAAGCAAATTCCATTGAAATGACTGATAAGGGCTTTGATGCCCTTGCAAAGAAGATGGATGACAGGAATTTCTTTGTCATGCCGGATATCGGAACGGAAATAGCAAACATTGAAGCAGACAGCGAACTTAATGCCGAACAGCGCCTTCAGAAAAAGGATCAGCTACTTGCAGATTATTCTGTTAAGGCAGAACGTGTACATACGCTTCAGCAGCTTCTTAAGGCCTATTCATTGTTTGAAAACAATGATGAATACATTGTCCAGGATGGCAAGGTCAAAATCGTTGATGAACAGACCGGCCGTATCCTTGAAGGACGTCGTTATTCTGATGGTCTGCACCAGGCTATTGAAGCCAAGGAACATGTGAAGGTTGAGGCTGCAACCCAGACTTTTGCAACTATTACCCTTCAGAACTATTTCAGAATGTATCATAAACTCGCCGGTATGACAGGTACTGCTGAAACTGAAGCGGCTGAGTTCTGGAATATCTATAAACTGGACGTTGTTGTAATTCCTACAAACCGTCCAATCAAGAGAATTGACTACGAAGACCAGATCTATAAGACAAAACGTGAAAAGTATAAAGCTGTAATTGACGAGGTCGTTGAACTTCAGGCTGCAGGACGTCCGGTCCTGGTTGGTACAACATCAGTTGAAATCTCTGAGCAGATTTCAAAGATGCTTACCATGCGTGGTGTAAAACATAATGTGCTGAATGCAAAACAACACCAGAGAGAAGCCTTGATTGTTGCTGAAGCCGGACGTGCAGGTCAGGTTACAATCGCAACAAATATGGCCGGTCGTGGTACGGATATCAAGTTGACCCCGGAGGTGGTTGCAGCCGGTGGTCTTGCAATTATCGGTACTGAAAGACATGAAAGTCGCCGTGTCGACAGACAGTTGCGAGGTCGTGCCGGTCGTCAGGGGGACCCAGGTACATCAAAGTTCTTTGTATCACTGGAAGATAATCTTATGCGTCTTTTCGGTTCTGAGAGAATATCACAGTGGATGGACAGAATGGGAATAGAAGAGGGTGAAAAGATTCAGGCCCCAATGATGACAAGGGCAATTGAACGTGCCCAGAAAAAAGTAGAAGAAAACAACTTTGGTATAAGAAAGCGTCTTCTTGAATACGATGATGTTATGAACTCCCAGAGAGAGGTAATCTACTCCCGTCGTCGTCATGCCCTATATGGTGAACGTCTTGAAGTTGACCTTATGAATATGATATCAGACTATGCTGCTACTCTTGTTGAAAGGTATCATGAAGCGGACAGTTTTGAAGAATTCAAACTTGATATTATATCCCAGTTAGGTCTTGAACCATCAATTTCGGAGGAAGAATACGATAATATGACAGATCGTCAACTTTCAGGCAAACTTGTTGATGATATGACAGAAACATGGAAGAGAAGAGGTCATGCAATGGCAGAGTTGACGCTTCCTGCACTTAAGGATGCTTATCTTTCCGGTAGGGCTGAAGTGACACCACAAATGTTCATCCCTTATACAGATGGTCGCCGTACAATAGGTGCTCCTGTTTCCCTGAAGGAAGCATATGAGACTAATGCATCAAATGTGGCAAAAGCACTTTCAAAGATTCTTATGCTATATACGATTGACGATGTATGGAAAACTCACCTTCGTGATATGGATGATCTAAAACAGTCTGTACAGACTGCTTCATACGAACAGAAGGATCCTCTTCTTATCTACAAGTTTGAATCATACAATTTATTTGAGTCTATGCTTGAAAAAAGCGAACAGCAGATTCTTTCATTTTTGATGAAGTCATTTATCCCTGTAGGCAGACCAGAAGATCGTAATGTTAAGGAACGTACATCTGATATGAGTAGGATGCAGACATCCAGAACAGAAGTGACTGCCAACTCAACTCAGGAGAGACAGAAACCATCACCTGTTCATATTGAGAAGACTGTCGGTAGAAATGACCCATGTCCTTGTGGCTCTGGTAAGAAATACAAGAATTGTCATGGTAGATAGTGTCCCAGATAGGTTGTACAATTTGTTTGTGTTTTAGGTATGATATGCATGATATCATCATCGTAACATCATTATTTTGATATTTGTTTTCAAGAAATTGCACCGCCTGTATCCTATATGAAAATAGTTGCCGATAGTAAGATCCCATTTTTAAGTGGTGTATTTGAAAAATTCGGAATTAATGTTCTTTACAAGACGCAGATAAGTCGTGAGGATGTTATTGATGCCGATGCGCTTATCGTTCGTACCAGAACTATATGTGATAGAGCACTTCTGGAAGGGACATCAGTCAGGTTTGTGGCAACTGCAACTATAGGTTTTGATCATATTGATCTGGGTTATCTTTCAGAAAACAAAATAGGATTTTCTTCATCTGCAGGGTGTAATGCCAGAGGGGTAGCCCAATGGGTGCTCGCCGCACTTCGTGAGATGAATATCCCAAAGTCATCGGTCATAGGGATTGTCGGTGTCGGAAATGTAGGTTCCCAGCTTTCTGAGATGGCGGAAAAAAGAGGTTGGAAGGTGCTTCGAAATGATCCTCCTCGTGCAAAAAAGGAAGGCAACTTGGAATTTGTTGAACTTGACACGCTTCTTAAATGCAGTGATGTTCTTACAATGCATGTTCCATTGAATGAATCAACAAATGGATTGGTATCCGCTGAACTTCTTGAAAAATTCAGAGGTTCTTGTTTCCTTAATAGTTCCCGTC
Organism: Rikenellaceae bacterium UBA1749; assembly: GCA_002315675.1. Taxonomy (GTDB): domain Bacteria; phylum Bacteroidota; class Bacteroidia; order Bacteroidales; family Rikenellaceae; genus Mucinivorans. The sequence continues at coordinate 4,416 of DCHP01000074.1, forward strand.
CTGCCGTTGTCGATGAGGATGCGTTACTATCATCAATAAATAATGGTAAACTATCAAAGGTTGCAATTGATGTCTGGAAAAATGAACCTGAAATCAACAAAAACTTGTTGGACAAGGTGACTATTGCAACTCCACATATTGCAGGGTATTCAAAAAGAGGAAAGGTCCGTGCTACGGAAATGGCTGTACGGGCTCTTTCTAATTGGTTTAATCTTGATTATGAACTCAAGAACTGGAAAAGTCCTGAATCATATAAAATGGAGGAACCGGAATACTATGATATAATGGTTGATGATGAGAATCTGAGGAAGAACCCTTCCTCCTTTGAAGATCTAAGGAACAATTATAGATACAGATAAACTTCGTATTTCTTTAATTATTTAATACTTTACCGGAAATTGAAAACTGAAGTAAGAGCAAAGAAACAGCTAGGACAACATTTTCTGAATAATCTTCAGATATCGGAAGATATAGCCCTTGCACTTACAACTCCCCCTCATGATGTGCTTGAAATAGGCCCTGGTATGGGAGTTCTTACCCAATTCCTGCTTAATCGTGATGATGTCAATTTAAAGGCTGTTGAAATTGATGGCGAGAGTGTTGTATATCTTCACAGGAATTTCCCTGATTTGAAGGTAATAGAGGGGGATTTCCTTAAAATGGAACTTTCAACTGTATTTCCAGGTGATTTTAATGTCATAGGCAATTTTCCATATAATATCTCATCGCAGATATTCTTCAAGATTCTTGAATACAAGGAACGAATTCCAGCGGTAGTATGCATGTTGCAGAAGGAAGTTGCTGAAAGAATTGTTTCAACACCAACCGGTAAGGAATATGGTGTCCTGAGTGTTTTTATTCAGGCATATTATGATACAGAGTATCTATTTGAAGTAGGACCTGAAAATTTTACTCCACCTCCAAAAGTAAAAAGTGCTGTTATCCGTATCAAAAGAAACGCAAGAGTGCATCTTGATTGCGATGAAACACTTTTCAGAAAAGTTGTAAAAGGGACTTTTCTTCAAAGAAGGAAAACCATAAGAAATTCAATCATGGCAGCCTTCCCGCAATTGAAGGGAACAGAACATCCTTTTTATCAGTTGCGTCCGGAAAGATTGTCGGTTGATAACTTTGTGGAACTTACAAATTTTGTGCAATCAACCCTTACGGAAGAATAATCTGCGGAGATGTATTTTGTGAGTTAGCATTCCGTGAATGATACTCATATCTTACATCAAAAGTCTGTGAAAACAATAGAAATGTATACTTCGTATTATCAAAGCACTGGAAAAGAGTGTATTTGCACAATAAAAAATTCAGTTGCCTATATGCCTATTTATTATATTATGTGTATTGAAAGGATTGAGATCCATGACGTTGACTGTATCTTCTAATCCGTCTTTATTGTAATACAAACAATTTATTTTATGTCAGATATAATTCAGGCCGAACATATAATCAAGGATTATACAGGCCATAGAGCACTTGATGATGTGAGTGTTTCCATTCCGGAAGGCTCTATTTATGGACTTCTTGGTCCTAATGGTGCAGGAAAGACTACACTTATCAGAATAATGAACCATATTACAGTTCCTGATTCTGGACAGATTCTGTTTCAGGGTAACAGAATGACCGAAGATGATGTCTATAAGATCGGTTACCTGCCAGAGGAGAGAGGTCTCTATAAGAAAATGCGTGTAGGGGATCATGCATTGTATCTTGCAAGACTAAAGGGCATGACCCGTTCTGATGCTCTGGTGGAACTTAAAAGACTTTTCAAGAAGTTTGATATTCTTCCATGGTGGAATAAAAAGATAGAGGAATTGTCAAAGGGCATGGCGCAGAAGATACAGTTTATTGTAACTATTGTTCATCATCCAAAACTTCTGATTTTTGATGAACCATTTTCTGGTTTTGATCCAATTAATACGAATCTTCTGAAATCGGAGATATTGTCTCAGGCCGAAAATGGCGCGACAATAATCTTTTCTACACATAATATGTCATCAGTTGAAGAAATCTGCGACCACTTTACCCTTATCAACAAAAGCCGTAACATCTTAAGCGGAACGGTTGATGAAGTCAGGGCCAGCTATGGTAGAAATGACTTTTCGTTGACATACAATGGTGATAGTGCAGATCTTAAGGAACGCCTTTCAGAATACGCAAATGTATATGAGGAAAAGTCATTGTCTGCATTTGATTCTATCAAGTTCACGACAACCTGTGATGTTGAAAGAAGTGAACTTATAACAAAGATAAATGATATTGTAAAAATTGAGGATTTTCACAGGATAATACCTTCAATGAATGATATCTTCATTAATGCAGTTCAGAATAATTCAGCGCAAACTGACATAGAGAATAGGGGAGGAGAGACAAATGAGTAAACTTTCAATTGTAATTTCACGTGAGTTCAGTGAAAGAACCAGAAAGAAAAGTTTCTGGATAATGACTTTTCTTACTCCAATCCTTATGCTGGCCCTTATTGCTGTGCCTTCACTTATCATGATCTGGGGTGGAGGAACTGAGACAAGGGTTGTAGTTGTTGTAGACAAGACAAATGTAATATTTCCACAACTTAAAAGTGACAAAAGCATAGTGTTCTGCGATTCACAGGGAAAAGATTATCCTGAAGCTCAGAATCTGTATCCTGAAGCCTATGGCGTTCTTGTTATTCCCGAGAGTGTAATAGCAAGTAACTCAGAGGGATTGAGATTCTATACCAAAGAATCATCAACTATTGATCTTGAGAGGAATCTTCAATCTTCAGTAGAGAAAATAGTAGAACAAATAAGGATGGAACAGGCAGGTATCGCAGGTCTTGATTCCATAATGAACAAGATAAAGGCTGATCTTAAAATAAATGCCTTTGAAGTCAAGGAGAATGACAATGGAGAAACGGAAGAAAAGGAATCCAGTGCGTTCATTTCTCTTGCAGTGTCATACATAACTGCATTTATCATATATATGTTTATATTGCTATATGGCAGTCAGGTGCTTCAAGGTATAGTCGACGAAAAGCAGAACAGGATACTAGAACTTGTTGTATCATCTGTAAAGCCTTTTGACCTTATGATGGGTAAAATACTTGGTATTGCATCTGTGGCATTTACCCAGCTTGTAATGTGGATTGTGATTTTTGTGCTCGGTTGTATCTCATTTGGAATAGCAATGACTCCTGAAACCTTGAATGTCCCAATGGATCAGGAAACAATGCAAATGGCAATGAGCCAGGCCTCAGATGCTGACAACATTCTTGGGTCTTTAATGTCTGTACTAACTGACTGGTCTTTGCTTGTAAGAGTAATAGGAACATTCGTTCTGATGTTTGTCGGTGGATATCTTCTCTATGCGTCTCTTTTTGCTGCCATTGGCTCGGCTGTTGACAATATCCAGGATACTCAGCAGTTGCAGTTGCCTGTTACAGTACCATTGATGATAGCTTTGTTTATGATGATGGCAGTAATGCAGGAACCAAATTCCCAGATGGCAGTTTGGGGATCCATAATTCCATTTACATCACCGATTGTAATGATGGCAAGGATCTCTTATGGAGTGCCTGTATGGCAATGGGTTGCATGTGTAGTAGCACTTTATGGAACATTTGCATTTACAACATGGTTTGCTGCAAGGGTATACAGGGTTGGAATCTTCATGTATGGTAAGAAACCATCTATCAAGGATCTGATACGCTGGGCAAAATATAAATAGCTGCCACCAATAAATAGGACATATTGTAATATTGTTTTATGTATTGTCGTTTCATGTATAGCTGCTTTTAGTATTACTGCTTCATATACTATTTATACTATTGTTGAGTCCACTTGAAATAGTCCAAATATTGAGAAACGCCCCAATTACAGAGGTCTGTACTCGTGGTAAAAACGACAAAACATACATTTTCAAGTAGACTCATTGTTTAAAATACATTATCATATCATGAAAAAAATAATTATTGGGTTATTGATGATCGCTTCTGCATTATCAAGTTATGGACAGGATGTCTGGAAAGATGAAACCAGGCCGGTTGATGAGAGAGTCAGTGATTTGCTGTCAAAGATGACGGTCAATGAAAAGATTGATTTGCTTCGTTCTGTTTCCCCTGAAAATAAAAGACTGGGAATAGATAAATACTATCATGGAAATGAGGCCCTGCATGGGATAATACGTCCAGGCCGTTTCACTGTATTTCCTCAGGCAATAGCACTTGCATCCATGTGGGATGTTGATTTCCTGTATGAAGTTGCTTGTGCTATTTCAGATGAAGCCAGAGGTAAATGGAATGAACTGGAACAGGGTAAACTACAGACAAGTCTGTTTACGGACCTTCTGACTTTCTGGTCTCCGACAATAAACATGGCCAGAGATCCAAGATGGGGAAGGACTCAGGAAACATATGGTGAGGACCCTTTCCTTGCAGGAGTTCTTGGGACAGCTTTTGTGAAGGGACTTCAGGGAAATGATCCAAGATATCTTAAAGTTGTATCTACACCCAAGCATTTTGCCTGTAACAATGAAGAACATAATCGTTTTTCATGCAACGCGAACATCAGTGAGAAACAGCTTCGGGAATATTATCTTGCAGCCTATGAGGCTTGTGTAAAGGAGGGGCATGCAGAGTCCATTATGGCATCATATACATCAATAAACGGTGTGCCGTCTTGTTGTAATCCATGGCTTTTGAACAAAGTGTTAAGGGAAGACTGGGGGTTTGAAGGATATGTAGTGTCGGACTGCAGTGGTGTAGCTCAAATCGTCAATTCGCATAAATTTGTCAAGACACCTGAGACTGCCGCAACTCTTGCAATTAAAGCAGGTCTGGATCTGGAATGCGGGGATAATATTTATATAGGACCGCTTATGAAGGCCTACGAAATGGGTATGGTCTCAGAAGATGATATCAACCTGGCGGCGAGAAGAATTCTGACAGCCAGAATGAAACTCGGCATTTTTGATGGAGAGAAGAATAATCCTTATAGAAAGATAGAGCCTTCAGTAATCGGATGTCAGAAACATCAGGATCTTGCCATGGAGGCAGCAAGAAAGTCTATAGTTCTTCTTAAGAATGACAACAGGATTCTTCCTATCAATCTTAGTAAAATCAAATCCATAGCTGTAGTAGGCAATAATGCAGCACATCCTGAGTTCGGTGGCTATAGCGGTATCCCGACAGTAGAACCTGTATCCGTTCTTAAAGGACTTCAGGATGCAAGCAATAACAATGTTAAGATTAATTATGTGCAGTGGAAGTCCTCGAGTGATGAAACTGATTTTGTTGAAGCTAAATACTTTCCTGAAGGTATAAAGGCCCGCTATTTTTCAGGAATGGATTTCAATACTCTCCGCCTTGAAAGAAATGAACCATATATATTCTTTGAACCAGCCAACCAGGCACCTGACCCTAATATTCCGGTTGACAATATGTCTGCTATATGGACCGGGAATATTGTTCCTGATGTAACAGGTGAATATATATTCAATGTTAAGGTATCAGGGGAAAAACTAAGTTTCTATATTGATGGCAAGAAGATCAATAATGATACAGTCAGGCTTTCATATATGCCTGTTAAACTTCAGGCAGGTAAATCATATGATCTTAAGGTCGAGTATAGACTAAGAAGAGATGTCAATGCCATAGTTTCCCTTAAATGGAAAAAACCGGAAAATAACATGGTAAATAACGGAAATAATCTCTTTGCCGAAGCCTGTGCTGCTGCGGCAAAAAGTGATATTGTTGTTGCAGTAATGGGAATCAATAGAAACTATGAGGATGAAGGAAAGGACAGGGATTATCTAACTCTTCCTCAGGAACAACAGGAATTTCTGAAGGCCATCTACAAAGTCAACAGGAATGTCGTTCTTGTTGTCGTAGCCGGTAGTTCTATGGCGATAAACTGGGAAAATGAAAATCTTCCGGCTATCGTTGAAGCCTGGTATGGCGGAGAATTTGGCGGTGCAGCCATAGCAGATGTCCTTCTTGGAAAATATAACCCTGCAGGCCGTCTTCCTCTTACTTTTTACAAAGGTATCGAGCAACTTCCTGCATTTGATGACTACGATATAACCAAGGGACGTACTTATAAATATTTCAAGGGTGAACCTATTTATCCATTCGGATATGGTCTTAGCTATACTTCCTTTGACTACAGTAATCTTATAGTGAAGGAAAACGAATCCGATGTTACTGTCAGTTTCAAGGTCAGAAATACAGGTAAGATGGCCGGTGACGAAGTTTCTCAGGTATATGTCAGACTAAAGGACTATGAAGGTGAGTCTCCTAACAGGGAACTTAAAGGTTTCAAGCGTATCAGTCTTGCAAAAGGTGAAACTAAAGATGTTTCCATTACTATTTCTAAACAGCAATTGCGTTTTTGGAGTGATGAAAAGAAGTGTTTTGTCCAGACATCACTTCTTCCTGAAATATTTGTAGGTTCTTCATCTTCCGATATAAGACTTCATCAGAAGTAGAAGGATTCTGAGATAATCAAAATTTTCAAGAAAGCAGGAGGCAAACATCTATGAATAGTGTTTACCTCCTGCTCGTCTGTATACCGGGGGAACATCATCTTCTGATTTCAGACTATCTTCTAATCTCAAAATGCTGGTTGTGTACCCGGTTGTCTCTGAAAATCACGATGTGGTGGGGCAGGTGAATGGTTAAGATGTTCATTCCAGGTCGGTTGGCGTGCCAGAACTTTTTGTCTTCCACTGTCTTGAATGGTTTTTTGATGATGCTAATATATGCATCTGAATTAAGTGCTTCTTCTGCGGAGTCTGTTACCTGAACTTTTTTTTCCGGATAACGGTCAATAGTCATTTTACATATGTCACCCTTGACTATTACTACTTCCCTAACATATGAATATAAATACGGTGAATGAATGCCATGCCCTCTATAATGTCTGGCTTTAATAAAATGATTCAGATATGTAACAAATCTTGACCTATTCATTATTATACGAATAATTTGTATTAAAAGGCACTTAATTCCGCTTCATTATGGAATCTGAAGCCAGTGCAGCTGTTGACAGTGCAAGCTGGATGTTGTATCCACCGGTGCGGGCATCAATATCCATAACCTCTCCTGCGAAGTATAGTCCCGGACAGATCTTTGATTCCATGGTTCTGGAGTCTATCTCATTTACGTCAACCCCTCCGGCTGTTACTATTGCATATGGAAAATCTCCATAGCCTGTAACCGGTAATCTTAGGGATTTAAGTGCTTTTGCAGCAATTTCATATTGGCTTTCAGGAAGATTTACTTTTGGGCTTATCTTGCAGGAAGCACAGATGGAATTTATCATCTGGCCTGGAATTAATTTACGGAGCAGATCCTTTGCCGTAAGTCCATCCACATTTTCCCGTTTCAGTCTCTCTATTATCTGTCTTTTTTCAAGTGCCGGTTTCAGATCAAGAATGACATAGACTTTCTTCTCTTCCAAAATAGCATCAACGGCATGAATACTCTGTGATATTATTGCAGCACCGGCAATGCCTCTGTCGTTGAATTCAACCTCTCCAAATTCGCTTGATACTGTTTTCCCGTTAATTTCAATTGAGGCATTGACATTTTTCAGCAGTATAGGCATTGGCTTGCCCTTGATCTCCAGATGGGTAAGTGAAGGACGTACCGGAATAATTGTATGTCCCAGTTTCCATGCAAAGGCATACCCATCGCCTGTGGAACCTGTGGAAGGGTAGCTTGCACCACCTGTTGCAATAAGGACATTATCACTATCTATTGATTTTCCATCCTCGCTTTCAACTGAAAATAGCGGATATCTGTTCATATTATCATTATCCGTTGAAATTTCATTTCTGGTGATAGATGTAACTTTACAGTTGAATTTAACAGTAACACCAAGCCTTCTCACTTCGTCAATCAGTGCCTGGGCAACATCCCATGCCTTGCCGCTTTCAGGGAATATCCTTCCTCCTCTCTCTTCAATGGTTTTGACTCCTAATGATTCGAAGAAGCGAACAGTGTCTTCACTTGAAAAATGATCTATGGCAGTTGAAATGAAATCTTGTCCATGAATCATATGTGAGATGAAGTCTTCTTTCCCTCTTGTATTTGTAATATTGCATCTTCCCTTTCCTGAAATTCTGAGTTTTCTTCCAGTCTTTTCCATCTTTTCAAGAAGAATGCATGAAAGACCTCTCTTTGCAGCATTGATTGCTGCAAATAATCCGGCAGGACCACCTCCTATTATGCATAAATCGTATATCATTCAATTGTCAGAATCCAAAGAGATTTCACTTCTGCTATTTTACTGTTGTTGTATGGTTAATGCTATGTGCTGTATCCAAGGTGTAATACTAATACTATAGGTCGTCTTGAATGGGTTTACCTGTTGATATGTAACTTACTCAAGTTCCCTAAGACTTGCGGCTACTCTTCGTGAAGTTGTAACCGGACGCTGGAATTCATCAATTTTTACCTCTCCGCCCATTGAGACGCCATCTTTTCTGTATGTCATTCCGCTTGGAATGTTTTCACGGGCTGACATGTGGAATTCCACGGCACCTGTCTTTTTCGCCAGATCTTTAATGTTGTTTTCATTGACTCCGCATCCCGGCATGATGATAATACGTCCATCAGCCTTCTTTACAAGTTCGGCAATAAGGTCGCTTCCCATCACCGCATTTGCTTTCTGACCTGAAGTAAGGATTCTGTCAAATCCAAGGCTGATCAGCTCTTCAAGAGCTTTGAATGGGTCCTTGCATACATCAAATGCCCTATGGAATGTTGTGGATACTCCTTTGGCACATTCCATAAGTTCCCTGTTCTTCTCGATGTCTATTTCACCGTCAGCAGTCAGACATCCGAATACAACTCCATCTGCTCCAGCTTTCTTTGCAGTTAGGATGTCTTCCTTCATCGCTTCAAACTCAATGTCAGAATAAAGAAAGTCCCCGGCTCGTGGCCTTATGATGACATTCATTTTAATGCCTATTGATTTTCGGGTTACCACCATCTCTCCGTATGACGGGGTGGTGCCACCTTCAGGAATTGCGGCGCATAGTTCAACGCGGTAAGCGCCGCCTTTTTCAGCTTCAATGGAACTTTCAGCGGAGTTCGCGCATACTTCAATTATTTTTGACATATTTTATCAAGTTGGTCGTTAATTTCATCAATATCATACCCTTTGCCGGCGGCAAAAGTAAACAGTTTCCGTCTTATTGTGAAAGCGTCATCAGTTGTTCTGATGATTTTGTCATATCGTTTCTTAAGTATTGAATGCAGATTTTCTGTTTCATCACTTTCTTCAATATTCTCAGAGATTGCACTATCGATATATTCCTTTGGTATACCTTTGAGTATCAATGCCTGAAAGATCCTTCTTTTACTCCATTTCTGAAGAGATGATTTTTCACGTACGAAACTATCCGCATATCTTCTTTCATCAATGTATTTATCCTCTTCAAGTTTTGCAATGATCTTTTCTCCTTCTTTTTGGTCTATTCCGAATCTGAAAAGAGAACGGCGAATGTCACTTTTTGCTCTCTCCATTCTACTGCATGTCCTTTGAAGTGACAGAAGGACCTGATCAGGTGTCTTTTTCTTTGAATTAGCCTCCGTGCCTGGATTGATGTTAGTGTCATGTCTGCGTTTTTGCCTGCAAGAACTGCTGCTGGAGGATTCTGCGTGATTGATGTCTATTTCTGGCTCCATATGATTCTATCCTTTCCGGACATGTCCTTTAATAGGTGAATTTCAGAAAAACCGGCATTGCTGACCTCTTTCATGGTCTCACTGCCGAAATTTTCATTGATTTCAAAATACAGTCTCCCTCCAGGTCGAAGGTGACTGTATGCGTATCTGCTTATTTCAGTGTAAAATACCAGTGGATTGTCATCGCTTACAAATAGTGCAAGATCAGGGTCGTGTCTTAGTACATTTGAAGGTATTATAGCTTTATCCCTTTCAGGAATATACGGCGGATTGCTAACAATGATATCCCATTGCATAGTATCTATGCAAATCTCTGATTTGCGCCTGTCTAGGAAATCGCAGTATGCGAAAGCAACATCAGCATTAAGTCTTCTTGCATTCTCTCTTGCGATTTTAAGTGCTCTTTTGGAAATATCAACTCCAATGACAGTTGATCCTTTACAGGGATTGGGTAGAAGTAAGGCCAGGCTTGTTGCAATTGCTCCTGTCCCTGTCCCGATATCCAGAATTGATATCTTACCCTTGCCTTGATTCTGCGATTTGTTGCTATTATGGTCCACGATTAATGAAACGAGTTCCTCAGTTTCTGGTCTTGGAATCAATGTGCTTTTAGATACTTGGAATCTGTATCCCATGAATTCCTGAAATCCTGTTATGTGCTGTATCGGGATATACCTACATAGTTTATCAATTGCCAGAAAGAATCCTCGGCCAGGATTCATCTTTTTGTCTGATCCAATAATAAGATCTTCTTTTTTTATCCCGTATTTATCTTCCAGAAGGCGAAGGCACAGGGCTTCAGCTTCCCTGACTTCGTAGTATTTGGAAAGCTGCTGCTTCCCATATATGTAATAATCCTTCTGTGTCATTGTCTATACGTCAAATTTAGATAAAAACTTCCATTTATAGGCCAGTCTAAATAAATCGAGCTGGATTTATAGAGGAAAGATAGTAAATTTGCCTTAAATCTTCATTACTATGACTTCTGCAGATGAATTGTATATGAGACGGGCAATAGAACTCGCTCAGCGTGGTGGATCTCTTGTCTCTCCAAATCCTATGGTAGGTGCTGTTATTGTAAAGGATGGTAAGATTATCGCAGAGGGATGGCACAAAAAGTATGGTTTTGCCCATGCGGAGCGTTGTGCTATTGATTCTCTTGAAGATAAGTCGGTGCTTGAGGGTGCAACAATGTATGTTACCCTTGAACCTTGCTGTCATTATGGTAAAACACCTCCATGTGCAGATTATATTATTGAAAATAAAATATCCAGAGTCTATATCGGTGCTTCTGATCCAAACCCCAAGGTGTCAGGTGGTGGTGTGCGTAAACTGCTTGATGCTGGGGTGGAAGTTCATACAGATGTGTTAAGGGAAGAATGTGAGCATGTATGCAGATTTTTCCTGACAGCACAGAGACTTCACAGGCCATACATAATGCTGAAATGGGCTGAATCTTCCGATGGGTATATTGGCGTAAGGCGGAAGGCTAAAAGTGAAGATGATGCGGCTAAAAATTCAAACATCTGGTTTACGGGTGAATCAGCAAGGATAAGAGTGCATGAAATGCGCTCGTTGTATGATGCTATTATGGTAGGTACGACAACTGTAATAGAGGACAATCCTTCCTTGACTGTCAGAGCTGTTAAAGGTAACAATCCCGTAAGGATAACAATTGACAGAAAGGGAGTGCTTAACAGTGGAATGTCCATCTTCTCGAATGAGGCAAAAACCATAGTTTTTTCAGAAAAGGCTTTTGGAAATTATTCCAATTATGATGTTGACATTTTGCATATAGACTTTAGCCATGATGTGCTTCCCCAGATTCTTTCCACTCTTTTTGAAAGACGTATTCAGTCTCTAATGGTTGAGGGAGGCCGTAAACTGCTGTCTTCATTTATTGAGTCCAATCTTTTTGATGAAATTAATATTTTCAGGGCATCAAGAACCTCTGATGAAATATTTTCAGGAGTAGATTTTCTTGAAAAGGTTAAATCCCCCCAACTCAGTTCGTTTGAAAAAGTAAACCTGTTTTTTGAATAATATTTGCAATAATAAAAAATAGCATTACCTTTGCACCATAGTTGATCGCGGGATGGAGCAGTTGGTAGCTCGTTGGGCTCATAACCCAAAGGTCGGAGGTTCGAGTCCTCCTTCCGCTACTAAGAAAAGAGTCAGTTTTGCTGGCTCTTTTCATTTATTTTGTACGACTGAAGAAAATCAGCATCTTTGAAAAAATAATGTTATGCCTGAGGTCAGTTCATTTTATGGAATTTTGATTTACATGTATATGAGTGAGCACAATCCTCCTCATTTTCATGTAAAGTATCAAGAGTATGAGGCCATCATTACCATTGAAGGTGGTGTTGTTACAGGTACGCTGCC
>DCHP01000092.1 GCA_002315675.1 Rikenellaceae bacterium UBA1749
AAGCAATGTACGTAAATCACTAAAACCGTTATTTTTGTTCTTCCACTTTTTATCTGTGGGGAGATCATTTTCTTGTTCCATCAAAGCAAATGCTTGAATTTTCTGGTTTATTGTAATATCAAGATAAACCATTGTTGTTTCAATATTTGCATGTCCAAGGAATTTTGACAATTCTGCCAAATTCAATATTTTGTCTTCGAGAAGATGTTGAGCCCTTGCGTGGCGAAACTGATGCGGATGGATATTGTCTGGGATATCCGAACATTTCTCCCTGGCATTTTCTGCAATCTGCTTAATACGTTTTCTCATACATTCTTGTGAAAGTTTTCCTTTTTCATTACGTACAGGTGAATAAAACAAATAATCAGTAGGAGAAGGAGACTGACCATGAAACTCATTGATATATTCCTTTATTATCAAAACATCATCATCAAAAATAGGTATTGTTCGCATCTTGTTGCCCTTTCCAATGACAATAATAAATGAATTTCCATTTTCGATGTGGACGTTTTCAATTGTTAGTGACAATATTTCGTCCAATCTCAACGCAGCACTATAAAGAATCTGTATAAACGTTCTATCTCTTAGTCCCTTGCCTTGCTTCTGTATAATAGAAAGAATGGCTTTTATACCTTCTTTGGAGATTCCGTGAACTGTTTTCTTCTTACCCTTTACAGGCTTGACATAGTCAGAGATGTCAAAGTATATATTTCTGAGCGTATTATCACATGAACCAAGGTATTTTAGAAAACTCTTCAGGGCTGCAAGTCTGGAATTGCATGTACTGGCAGAGTTACCTCTTGTCTCTATCAACCATTGAATCCAATTATTTACCATTTTGGAACAAAAACATTCTGGCGTAAGTTCTTTAATACCAACAGATTCCAGGTATTCAAGATAGATGTTTAATGCACGCTTGTATGTCCTAAGTGTGCCAATGCTATTGACTCTTTGTTTGGGTAAATATACAGTCACCCAATCAAAAACATATCGGTCTAATAGTATCTTCTGTTTTTTATTCTTCATTGTCTGGAGGTAATATTTCCTTGTATGGATTAGCACCTTTTTGTTTCATCTTGTCTGCAAAACAAGGTGCCAGATGAAAATAATGCATCGTACTGGAGAATTTTACATGTCCCATAGTTCTACCCAAATAGACAAGTTTGTCGTTAATTTCATAACCTATATTCTCCCAACTATTGATATTTGTAATAGCGTAGTTGTGCCTGAAATTATACGGGACAGCAGCCTGATTGGGACTTACATTCTTCCATACTTTTCTAAAGATTGCAGTAAGCCACTGTTCTTGTCTTGGCGTATCTGTAGGTGAAGGAAAGAAGTAAAACCGATTAGGCATATATTTATTCATTGATGAGTTGTAATCACATAGCAAACTCCACATTGATTTGTGTAATGCAATTCTATGACGGTCATTTCCTTTTGAATCATTTATGTTAATGATACCATCCTCCAGATTTACATCACTGCATTTGAGCATTCTTACCTCATTGGTTCTCATACCAGTACTAAAAAGCAATCGGAACATCACGGGAGTAGTCAGTATTCTGACCATTGCATAATCTTTGTTCCTATTAATACTATCAACCAATAGCCTGTCGAGCTCTTGAAAAAATAAAACCAACTCATCAGTTGTAAAAAAATGTGGTATATAATCTCTTGGCTTATAATTTGGAACCGTTGGTAAATCAAGATCTGTCCATTTCATTTTATGCGCAAAACGAACAAATTCCCTTATTACGCTAACACGATAAGAACAGGAATTGCCATGCTCAGTTTCTCTTTCCTCGCACCAGGAAAGCATTTTTTCTGTTAATGATTGCTCGAATGGATAATGCAATGCACAATATTTATCAAAACAAACCAAGAAGTACTCTGATGACCTATTCCACCTCTGAGTTCCTTCTTTGTATTCAACAAAAGCCTCAAACTGTGACTTTAATCCAGAATAGAATGTCAGTGTGGCCATAAGCTGCGTAAAGTGTCGTTTAAAGGGTATGGAGTTACATCAAGAGCAAATGTTCTCAATGCCTCTATGTCGGAATCTACGTAATGATTGAGAGACTCAGGAAGTAAATGACCTAATATAGAAGAAATTACAGGTTGAGATACTTTCTGTGAAAGAAGATAGGTTGCAATATGATGACGGAGTAGGCGACTCCCGACTTGTCCTCCTTCAGTACGAACACCTGCAGCATTGAATACATTTTTCAGATGATAAAAAATCTTATCAAACTTTGTATTTGGAGCTTTCGAATGTACAAAAATGTGATTGTCATTTGTCTTAGGCCTCTCATTCTCAATATAGTCCAATATCGCATTTCCAACTAGGGCACTCAATGGAAGCTCCAGAATATTTCCCGTTTTTGATTGTACAATCGTTATTATATCTCTGTCAAAATCAATATTGTCAAACGTTAGAGAAGTAACATCAGTTGAACGCATTCCATAGAAATAACTTACAGCTGCCAACGCTTTGTCCAAGAAGGATACATTATTGTCTATATCGGTAATTGCTTTTGCAAAATTATGAGATTCAGCCTTGGTCATATATTGATAGTTGGACACCTTCCTTGGAATATAAGGTAGTAAATCCATGAAGTCAATAGCGTCTGAACGAAATTCGTTCTTTACGCATCTCATTATAGCTCTGATTGCCATTTTATGTGATTTACCGCGAACTGGTTTTGGTCCATCATAGAAAAAAGAAGAAACGGTTAAGACATCAGCATCCTGTATTTTATGAATGCCTCTTTTCTGCAGGTGCTTGAAAAATAAAATACCTACATTTGTGTAAGATACTATACGTTCACGCTTATGTGAAAGTAATTGAGAGGCATTTGATTTGTAGTTGTTTATTAGAAACGAGAACTGTGGTGATAAATTAGGATCCTCATGCTTATCAGTAATAAATGGATGATGGACAGACCTGGATGGTAATTCACCATTTATGTCAAATCTCTGTACAAGAGCAATTGTGTGCCCCAACTCTCGTATTGTATCTGGCTTAACTTTGGATTTCTTCAGATCAGCCAAATAGCAATACAACTGTTCATAGTTCTCAAATTGAGAACCAAATAAGAGTACATCCCTAACTGCATATTTTACAGTCAGAATGTACCGTTGGCTATAATCATTATCCTTCAGATAGTTGATTAGCCTGTCCTTGGTCTGTTGTAAATTTGTAGTGTTCATTTTGTATAAATAATTAAAAATCACTGCAAAATTACAATATTTTATCCCAACTTTTGTAGTTTAGATCTTTAGGCGTCAATAAATTGGAATAAAAGTTGGGATAAAAAATAAGTTGAGATAACCACCTTTATCCAAACTTTGGGATAAGGGAGGGGTCGGAAAATCGACCTCTA
>DCHP01000083.1 GCA_002315675.1 Rikenellaceae bacterium UBA1749
AAAAAAGTAAAAACCAGCCTCTACCCCTGAAAAATATCCGTTTCTATAAAAACACTTTTATGAAACGACTTTCATAAAAGTACCTATAAGTAATATATTAACAGAGCGTTAGAGGGTGTTTCTCCAACCGAAAATGTCCATTTTACCGTAACTTGCAGGTAGCAGCAGTGATTTTCCAGACTTGTGTACGCCTCCGGCAGAGTCTTCCAAATCGCTGCCGCTACCTGCAAGTTCCATGACTGCACCCCTTTATCATTTATTAACTTGCTTTCTCTCAGTCCTGTTCTAAAAAATTGCGTTAAAAACCTGCCCCAGAAAATCAGAGCAGTGACGCAAACTGTCATCATTTCTAAATAACTTTGTCTTGAAAACATATCGTAGCAAGTCATGAAAAAGTTCATCAATCTTTATCCCGTCCAGAAGACACTGCGTTTCGAACTACGTCCGGTTGGAGAAACTCTGAAGAACATTGAAAAGAAAGGTATCCTCACGGCTGACGAGCACCGTGCTTATGCCTATGGTAAAGTCAAGAAATTCATTGATGAATACCATAAGGCGTTCATCAGTAAAAGCCTCTCGGGCCTTGTCCTTGATGCTGTTGCGCTCAATGATGTTCTTCTCTTTTCGGGGAAGACAGACGAGGCGCTCAGGAACAAAGCCAACAAGGCGATGGAGAAGCTCCGCAAACAGATTGCAGATTCGTTCGACCTGAAGTCGCTTTTCAGCGACAAGGTCATAAAGACCGATCTCCCGGCATTCCTTAATGATGACGACAAAAACCAACTTGTCGCCGAATTCGGTAACTTCACCACGTACTTCACCGGATTCAACGAGAACAGAAAAAACATGTATACACCTGAGCCGAAAGCCTCTGGCATAGCATATAGGCTCATCAACGAAAACCTTCCAAAATTCATTGGTAACATAAAAGCCTTTGAGGCGGTCAAGGATAGACTAGTAGATCAGATAAAGGAGCTGAAATCACAGTTCGCACCATTGCTTGAAGGTATCCAGATTGAAAATCTCTTTTCCGACATCACGGTTTATTCCACCTTACTCACACAAGAAAAGATTACCCTCTACAACACACTGATTGGCGGCAAAAGTGAAGGATCAATAAAGGTGAAAGGTCTTAACGAATATGTCAACCTTTATAACCATACCCATAGGGACAAACTTCCGAAGTTCGTTTCACTCTACAAGCAGATACTTTCCGACCGTGATTCACTGTCATGGCTTCCTGAATTATTCCAGTCGGATAACGAGTTGCTGGAGTCAATCGAATCATTCCACAGGTTGTATGAGTCAAGAATCTCTAACGGGAATGACGAAACAGTTTCCTTGAAGGAGTTGCTTGTCTCTATAGAAAGTTATGACCTGAGCGGAATTTATGTCTCAACAGGAACCGGGCTCACTTCCATCATGAAATCCCACACCGGCGACTGGGATACCCTGAATAGAGCAATGGGGGAGGACTTCGACAAGAAGTATCCGTGTACTAAGGATAAGGACATCCCGAAGCACCTTGAAAAGAGAGCGAAATATATTAAGAGTTTCGATAGTCTGTCCATTGCAGACATCAACGGCTACATCGGCGAGGACAAGGCTCTTCAGAACTATTTCATGATGCTCGGAGCCTCCCCTGAGAATGCAAAGACATTGTTTGAGCGAATAGAGGAGAACTACCACTCCATCATGGATTTGTTGAATACTGAATATAGCAAGAACCTTATTCAGCAGGATGATGACATTGAGAAACTTAAGGCATATCTGGACAGTATTAAGGAACTGCAATGGTTCATCAAGCCACTTCAGGGGACCGGATTAGAGAGCGACAGGGACGGTCGCTTCTATGGAGACTTCGGTGAGTTATATAGTATTCTTGATAAAGTTACTCCTCTTTATAATATGGTGAGGAACTATGTGACTCGTAAGCCATACTCAGAAGAGAAGATTAAGCTCACATTCGACAATTCCACCCTGTTAGCAGGTTGGGATGTCAATAAGGAGAAGGACAATAGTGGAGTCATTCTTCGAAAGGATGGTCTATATTATCTTGCCATCATGGGCAAGAAGTGTAATAAATTATTTGAGCACCAAATAATTAGTACCCTTACAAAAGGAGTTTCATCGTATGAAAAGATGGAATATAAATTCTTCAAAGACATAACAACCATGGTGCCCAAGTGCACTACTCAACTAAAGAAAGTAAAACAGCATTTTAGTGTTTCTCATTCCCCATTGCTTCTATTTGACAGGAAAATATTCGCTCGACCAATTACAATTACAGAAGAAATTTATAACCTGAACAACACGACATATGGAGGTTTTAAAAAATTCCAAAGTGGTTATTTACAGAGCACAAACGACAAAAAGGGATATAGTGAAGCTGTCTCAAGGTGGATTAATTTCTGTCTTGATTTTCTTGACGCATATAAAAGTACTTCGACATATGATCTTACTCCCATTAAAAGCCGTTTATTTTCCACTGTTGCATCTTTCTATTACGAGACAAATAAACTGCTGTACAAGATAGAGTTTGTAAATATTCCTAAACATTATATTGACTCTCTTGTCAACGAAGGAAAGCTTTACCTTTTCCAGATATATAACAAGGACTTCTCTGCATTCAGTAAGGGCACTCCGAATATGCACACCTTATATTGGAAAGCTCTTTTCAGCGACGATAACTTGAAGGATGTAGTGTATAAGCTCAATGGTGACGCAGAAGTGTTCTTCAGACGTAAGTCCATACAATATGACGATGAGAAGATGAAGAAAGGCTTCCACCACGAGATGCTCAAGGACAAGTTCACTTATCCCATTATCAAGGATCGGAGATATACTATGGATAAGTTCCAGCTTCACGTCCCAATCACTATGAATTTCAAGTCTTATGGTATGGACAACATCAACATGATGGTTAGGGAACATATCAAGGACGGGAAAATCCATCATATCATCGGCATAGACCGAGGAGAAAGGAATCTCCTTTACATCTCACTGATTGACCTTGACGGCAAAATAGTCAAACAGATGTCTTTGAATGAGATAATCAACCGTCATAATAACTCCGAATACAAGACGAATTATCACTCGCTACTGGAAAAGAAAGAAGTTGACAGGCTTGCCGCCAGAAAGAACTGGAAGACTATTGAGAACATCAAAGAACTTAAAGAGGGATATCTCAGCCAAGTTGTCCATATCATCGCACAGATGATGGTGAAGTACAATGCCATCGTTGTGCTAGAAGACCTCAATTCCGGGTTCATGAGAGGCAGACAAAAGGTCGAGAAGTCAGTATACCAGCAATTCGAGCATATGCTCATTGACAAGCTGAACTATCTTGTCGACAAAAAACGTCCGCTCATGGAAGACGGGGGACTTATGAGGGCTTACCAACTCACATCCAAATTTGAGAGTTTCCAGAAGCTTGGACGCCAATGCGGTTTCCTTTTCTACATTCCCGCATGGAATACAAGCAAGATTGACCCAGTTACCGGATTCGTCAATTTCATATCCACAAAATATGAGAACATTGACTCTGCTCGCGAATTGTTTGGACAGTTCAAAGACATCAGATACAACGCGGAGAAAGGCTGGTTTGAATTTGATATAGAGAACTACTCTTCTTTCAGCCCTAAGGCTGTGGGCAGGCAGAAATGGACTCTCTGCACCTACGGGATTAGAATCAGAACATTCAGGAATGAGAAAAAGAACAATGAATGGGACTGGGAGGAGATTCAGCTGACCGAAGAGTTCAGGAGGTTGTTCGAAACATACGGGATTGACTACACTGACAATCTTATGGGATCCATTCTCATTCAGTCAAACAAGGACTTCTTCTCTAGTATTCTCAGTCTTCTTGGTCTCACCCTGCAACTTAGAAATAGCAGGACAGGGTCTGACGAAGATTACATTATCTCTCCTGTTGCGGATTCCGACGGCAGATTCTTCGACAGTCGCGAATATAATTATGCAGACTCTTCTCTTCCAACAGACGCTGATGCCAATGGTGCCTATAATATTGCGAGGAAGGGACTATGGGCCATCAGACAGATATCCTTGGCGGACGATTTATCGAAAGTCAACCTGTCAATATCGAACGAGAACTGGCTCAAGTTCGTTCAGGAATGACCTACGTGCAGATTTCCACACTGAACGATTTCGTATTCTGCCCGTATTCAATATACCTTCACGGCATTTATGACCATATGGACGAGTCACTCTATCATGCAGCACCACAAGTCCGTGGCAGCATTTCTCATGAAGCCACGGACAACAAGAGCTCAAGCACCAGCAAAGATTGTTTACTGTCTCTTCCTGTATTCAGTGATAGGCTCGGAATCATCGGGAAGATAGATTGCTTTAGGGTAACTGAAGGGCATCTTATTGAGAGGAAATACCTGTTGAAGAAGATATTCCGCGGGCAGCTTTATCAGATTTGGGCTCAGTATTTCTGTCTAGAGGAAATGGGGTATAAAGTGAGCAAAATATCCTTTTATGAAATCTCAACCAAAAAAAACATTACTGTTGATCTACCCGGTAGTGCTGAATATCTAGAGTTGAAATCAGTTATCGAGAAATATAATCAATATAGTCCCGATGATGAGATTGAGACAAATCCAAATAAATGCATCCATTGCATTTACTGTCCGATGTGCGATAAAACCGACTCCGACAATGTATACTAGCAAGGATATACAATTCAGGAGCATTTTTGTCATTAACTGCAGGGAACACCAGAAAAGCCTACGAGTCTTGAATGGTGAACTGTATCTGGTCGATCAGGAAACGGATAAGGCTCTTACCAAAATTCCTTTTCAGAAGATTCTTGCCCTCTTCATAATTGGCAATACGACCGTAACATCCCCTCTACTCGAGAAATGTCGACGATACAGTGTCGCCATTTCATTGATGAAACCAAGCCTCAAACAGATAGCGTTTATTTCTGATCCAGCTGAGGCCAATTATCTTCTTAGACATAAGCAATATTCTGTTCGCCTTGATGATATTACGTTTGCAAAAAATATTGTCAAGAACAAAGTCATGAATCAGTGTGAACTCTTACGCAAAACTCGAAAGAAGGATTTACTCACCACGAATGCCATTGAGTATTTCAAGTCTGCCATTGACACGCTTGACTGTATTGATGATTATAACTCCTTAATGGGATTGGAAGGTTCTGCTTCAAAGGTTTTTTTTAAGGCATACTTTGATGGATTGAACTGGAATAAACGAGTGCCGCATGCCCATATTGACCCTATTAACACTATGCTCGACATTGGCTATACGATACTGTTCAACTACATCGAGGTCTTTGTAAGGATGTTTGGTTTTGATCTCTATCGCGGAGTATATCATAGACAATGGTTCAG
This sequence comes from Rikenellaceae bacterium UBA1749, assembly GCA_002315675.1. Lineage (GTDB taxonomy): Bacteria > Bacteroidota > Bacteroidia > Bacteroidales > Rikenellaceae > Mucinivorans. Next base: position 5,379 of record DCHP01000083.1, read on the forward strand.
AAGGAAGTCTCTTGTTTGCGACCTCATGGAACCATTCCGATGTCTTGTTGATGCTCAGCTAAGAAAGTCCCTGCGCTTGGGTCAGTTCAAAGAATCTGACTTCAAATTATTCAAAGGAGAATATGAGGTCAAGAATGATGAAGCCTGGAAATATTATCAGACCTTCTTCGAAACATTGATTTCAAGGAAAAGTGAAGTATTCTCTTACATCCAAAGATATTACCGTTCCTTCATGAAGGGCCAGGAATGCGTTGACTTCCCATATTTTACCTATTAAATGCTAGTGATTAGTTACGACATAGCGGACAATAAATTACGGAATCGTTTTAGTAAAATGCTGACAAAAAGTGGAGCAATCAGGCTTCAATACTCGGTTTATGAATTTAACAATACGAAACGTCTAATCAGCAATCTTGAAATACAGATTGAAAAAGAGTTTATGCCCTCATTCTCTGGAGGGGACAGTGTAATGATTTTTGACTGCAACAATGACAATGTAATTAAATATGGGAATGCCATCCATCGTGATAAAGATGTAGTCTTTCTGTAAACCTCAAGTATTATTTCCTTGTGCAAATAGCTCAATTTCATAAAACTCAACCAATTACAATTATTCTCAAATCATAAGTGGGGTAAATTTATTACAACTCCAGTATTTTATTTTGCCTGAAAATCAGTATATTTGTACCATAGCCTTTGTCCGAAAGGGGCTACATGAAGTCAATAATTTC
>DCHP01000022.1 GCA_002315675.1 Rikenellaceae bacterium UBA1749
AGTTCTTTGGACAGTCATTTTTTCTAGGCTGGCAACGGTAACAACGGTGCTGTCAATATGGAGAACCGAATTCTGGCCAAAAATGAACGGCGAGATGAATACGGACAGCAGTATCAGGGTCTTCTTCATTGCTGTACCTTTTTGATGGCGATTCTGCCTTCCAGCACATTTCCTATTTCACCGTAGAATTGCCTGAGGTCTTCGTACGTATCCGGTGTGTAGAATGACGTATTTTGAATAAGTTCTGCAACAATCTGGACTACGCCATTGCCCTTGATAGCCTTATAGGAGAAACTCATATCGTTGTCTCCCAGAGAGAATCGTGAATTCTGAGGGAGCCCTTCGATTTCCCAGCCATTCCCGAGCATCAGCATAGCCCTGAAACGGATAGTTGATGGAAAATCGAAGTCGATAGGCAGTTGCCTTTTTTCAGACGGGAAAATATCTGTATCAACAAAATCTACAAGTGTCGGTTTAAGATAGATTACATCCCCGGTATCGTCCGGGAGAAGGTCAAACTTCATTTTTACGGTGCCTTGGTCACGTCCCTGATCAAAGGTTCCAGTGAGATTCCGGAAACTCTCACCATCCATCAATTCCTTGAAAAAGTCATCGTCTTTGTCGTAGGATTCAAAATACGAGTTTGCCAGGAAAGCTTCCATTCCGGAATAGAAGATATTCATATCCGTGGTGACAGTGCCGTCTTCAGAAAGCGATGCCTTTACTGAGTAGTTGGTTGAGCCTTTGCCGATTGTGCTCAAATCGACAAACCTTTCGTTATCAGCCTTGTTGAACCTGACGGCTTCAGAACTGAAGAACTCAGGTGCCATAACATTGATACTGTTCCATTTGCTTGTTCCGTCAAGGAATACCTCTTTTTCAGAACCATCCTCATTGATTTTTGTTGAAAGGAGAAAGTAGTAGATATTATGGAGAGAAGGATATTTGCCGATTTTTCTGGTATTTTTCGGATTCAGTAGTATTGGTGTGCATTCGAACCCCGCATCCTTCAACATTGACATCAGCAGGAAGTTGATATCTGCAGAATTGCCCTTCCCTTCTTTCAAGGCTGCTTTGGGACTGACACTGGTGTTCGACAAGTCTTCATTCCAGGTGATTTTGTCTGAAAGCAAATCCATTACCGCCATTATCTTTTCTCTGTCAGAGGTCTTGTCTTTCAAGGCCGCAGCGGTTTCGTCTTTCAACGGATTGGACATCTTTAGATGCTTGCCGAAGACTTCTGCTTCTGTAAGGTTGTTGAATACATCTTCCCAAGAATAGGAGTATGAAAGCGGCTGATAGGCGTATTCTACGGACTTGAGTTCGAAAGACATACTTGAATAGTAATCTCCGATATTCCATACAAAAGGTTCATCCTTGAGGGGAGGCACATTGATAGCAACTCCTTCAATCCATCTTTCCTTATACCGGACTCTGTTTCCTGCGTAGTCCTTATAGTTGATATTTTTGTATATTGGAAACAGCTCTTCGTGATAGTCAACATAATAGACAAAGAAATCCGGCATATGGACATAGGCTTCGGAACGCAGTGACGGATATTTATGCTGAAGATAAATGGTAGGAATATATCCGATATTGTTAGCCGTGACTTTATAGACCACATCTATGATTGATCCCACCTTTACATCTGGAAGGGAAGCTTTTACCCTGTACGATGAAGGACCGATTTTTTCCCGGAATGTCATATCCTTACCTAACTTGGAACTGACGACATCGCCGTTTTCATCACGGTTGATAACGACAGCTTCAAGTTTTACCAGTTCCTCCCCGAAAAGGTTTACTTCAAGGTCACCTGCGGAAACCCCGTCATCTTTCAGGACTTTGAGCCTTCGCGTATATGTTCTGGTTTGTTGAAAACTATTGGAAACTACTTCAATCGCGAAATCATAATGGTCCAACAGAAAAACCAAACCTGCTTCAGAATCAAGGTCACATACCGTCATAGCAAATTCATCCTCGGTCGGTTTCCCATACTCAAAGTTTTCGCCAGTAGTCTGAGCGAAAAGGCCTGTTGAGACAATAAGAAGCAGAAGAATAGAATAGACTCTTTTCATTTCAGAATAGGTGTTTGGTTTCACATTCAAAGTTAGTAAATTATCCCACAATTCCCGCCATAAGGCTGAGGCCGATTCCTGACAAACCGTTATGAATGCCCGGATGTAATTGAAAAGTATGATTAGATGGCAACATCCAACAGGAAGCATTTCCATAGGGAAAGTCAATTCTGACTGAATCAATCAGAGAGGATATCTTTTTGTCATATTCTGATAGCAGTTCATTAAATGACACTGGACTGTATGTATTGTTGAAGATGTGTTGTTCAGGATACTTCTTTGTATATTGAGTATAAAAATAACCATATAACAACTGTGTCGTTCTGTCTTCAACCCCTTTCATTATGCTTTCTGACTCTCTGATAAAACGTGCCAAATACTCCCGAGCGAGATGGGTATTTCTTTCCAAGGCATAGAATGTAACCTCAACTGCGCCACGTATTTCTTCAATTTGTTTCGAGTGAATCCCGTCAATCATTAAACGAAATATATGGCAATCAAGAGTAATCAGGATGTCATCAAACTGGCAATCAATGAACTTGTGTTTCTGCAAATACATCAGGCTCCAGGCTATGCCAGACAAACCAGTATCAAACCTCAGGTCAACATCTTGCGGTTTGTGAATTTGAAGGAGAGTTTGATGAGTCAAATAATCGTAGGAGTCAACAAGAATAGTAGATGCCGCCTTATAGTACCTGTCGTTTTTTGACAGCTTCCAATATTTCATGAGGAAGAGGGCAATGCCACTGCTTCCATAAAGTAAACTCCTGCCCACATTATTCTGCCACTTGGTATTGGAAAGTATGTCGGCAATCTCCTTTAACTTAGCAAGCTTTGCGTCCGAAGTAAGTTTCTCAAAACCGGATATCATTTTTTATTGATGTATTTATTATTTCATCAGCATTATCCATAACAGACTGCTCGTTTTCTGTACCAATATCGCGCATAACATACCAAGAAAGTTTTTTGCCACCTGGATCATCAGGGTCGTCAGGGTATTTTCTCAGGCCGGTTTTCAATCCTCCTTCATAATGAGCATCAATCCAGCTATGGGCAATATATGCTTCGATATTTTTACAAGATTTCAATTTTCGCCAGACATAGGCCAGACTGGCGGCTTGTAACTGCTGGGATTCTTCGGAATAATCTTTGCTTGCGGGATTTTGCTCTGATAGAATTATTGAGCGTTTGCTTCCCAGATATCGGTTTTCTCTACGTTCTGCCCATTTATCCAGGACTTCAATATTTTTGAATGTCACCAAAGGCGTGCTGTCATCAGGAGTCGCATTCACATCAAGCCAGGATTCTGGAGACCACAGAGTTTCAGGATATGGATGATAAGCTATTCCCCACGGGAAGTCTCCTTCTGAATTACACTTGGCTTTAATCAAATTCAGGAGTTGACATCCTGAATAACCTGTTCGAAGATCATATCTGGCATTCCAGAAATGAGACAATGGAATATAGAACTGTGCATTTGAATTGTGTTGTAACACGATGGTTCTAACAAGCCTGACAGACTTGAGATAAATATCTGTGAACTCTTCAGCATTTTTTTGCCCGGCATTGCACCAAATCCAGGCAGCATCAATCTCATTGTGAATAATCCATCTGTGGATGTAGCCAAAACGCCCATCTGGCCGACTATATCTTGATGCCAAAAAGTCGATGGCAGCAGAGTAAAGATTGACAGACTCTTCAGATGTTAAATCCGGCATTGAATACTTGCCAGCTGTATTATATTCGGGGTGCTCCAACACTATCCCAACTTCTTTGTCTGAACTCGAGTTTACCGGGCAGACAAGTAGTATTGCACAAACAATAATCCCTCTGCTTTTTGCTTCCAGAAGAATGGAATCATATCGGCAGATTGTATGATAATCAGCATAATATGTCGAACCACCAAACTCGAATGCAATATCTTTTCCAGATTTCCGCTTTAACCGGATAAAGTCATTAATTCTTATGTTTACAGTTATATAAGAAATCTGTAATTCGTCCAAATCTGAAACAAAATTGTCAATGGAAAAGTTGCCCAGACCTTTTTTGTTTTTTGGCATTGGTTCTTGGATAGCAT
>DCHP01000101.1 GCA_002315675.1 Rikenellaceae bacterium UBA1749
AGCACGATTGCGATTACGCATTTCTGCTGAATCAAGATGCTTGGACCGATGCTGACATGATGGAAAAACTTGTTTCTGCAGCCCGGTCATTTCCAGACTATGCCATATACAGCCCTGTCCATCTTGATGTAGACAGAAATAATATCAATATGCATCTTTCTTTTGAGCAACCAAGCAGTTTTATCAGTGACTGTTATCTTGGCTCAATAAAGGACGTGTATCCAATCACATATTCAAATGCTGCCGGATGGCTGCTTCCCCGAAAGACTTTAGAAACTGTGGGTGGCTTTACCCCATTGATTTTTCATTATGGTGAAGATGACGACTATATGAGACGTCTTGCATATCACAACCTTAAGATGGCGCTTGTTCCTGCTGCCATAATGGTTCACGACAGCAAAGAAAGGGTAGATGGAGCCATGGAACTGTCAAGATACTCAAACACATATTTCCCCGAAGACTACATTGATCCAAGACTGAATACTCCCGTCTGGCAGTTGAGAATCAGGTTCTTCTTTAAAGTCTTGTCGCGTTTCATGCATAGAGATACAAAGGGCGCAAAAAATTATGCAAACAGATTGAAATATGTTGCTGCTCACCACAAGGAGATAGAGTATTATAGAGAACAGAACAGAATCAAGCAGCCCAATTGGATACAATGACATTCATTAGTGAAATATTACAACCTGTCCGTGAATCAATACAACGGTATCCGGACAGAAACGCATTCTTCATTCAGAATGTGTCATATACATATAGCCAGTTTGCCAGACGAATATCGGCTATCAGGACCGTTATCCGTTCTGCCAAGGCCGATGAGCCTGTTTGGGGACTTTCCATACAGGACAATCTCAATACATACGCCAGTATCTTTGCGCTCTGGATGGAAGGCAAGTGCTATGTGCCCCTGCATCCGGCATGGCCTGTTGACAGGATAGAGGATATAAAAAGGCAGGTGGGGTGCAGCAATGTCCTTGACAATTGTGATGTGCCATATCATGGTGATTTGCTTGATGATTGGAAAGATTGCAGCGAGAATGATTTGGCATATATCCTGTTCACATCAGGTTCTACCGGCGTTCCAAAGGGCGTGCAGCTTACAAGGAGCAATATTGCGGCCTTTATGGATTCATTCTGGAAAACTGGAATACGGATTGATGAAAATGACAGATGCATGCAGGTCTTTGATCTTACATTTGACGTATCGGTCCAGTCATATCTGGTGGCGTTGACACGCGGTGCCTGCTGCTACACCGTTCCATACGGACAGGTAAAATATCTGCATGCAGCCGGCCTGATACAGGAACAGCGCATTACGTTTGGAGCCATGGCCCCAAGCATGCTCACATATCTGCGGCCATACTTTGATGAACTTGATGCAAGTTCCATGAAGGCCTGTATACTTACGGCCGAGGCTTGTCCCGTCGATTTGATGGAATCGTGGTTCAACTGTGCCAAAAACACAGACATTTATGATTTCTATGGCCCTACTGAAGCCACAATTTACTGCACATATTACAAACTGACTCGCGGTGGGAATAACCTTTCACTGAACGGCATTATCAGTATTGGAAAGCCAATGGCCAACGTTCAGGCAATGATTATTGATGATGCCGGAAATTCTATTCCAGAGAACAGTGGTGCCAGTAATAAAGGCGAACTGTGTATTGCCGGAGCACAGGTGACTCCAGGGTACTGGAACAACCCCGAAAAGAATGCCACATCATTCTTTGAAAAGGATGGCACAATATATTATCATACCGGTGATTTATGTTACTGGGACAAGTCAGGCAACATTATGTACTCAGGCCGTATTGACCAGCAGGCAAAAATCCAGGGCTTCCGTGTGGAACTTGGCGAGATTGAGTATCATGCGCGCAATTTTTACAACAAACAGAAGCGTGTTATGGCAATTGCATTCCAAAATGACAGTAACCTGACGGAGATTGCCCTGTTTGTTGAATCGGCACAGACAGATACTGCAGACCTGATTGCCTATCTGCGCAGCAAGATGCCCGGTTATATGATTCCAACACGAATAATTTTCATGCAGGAATTCCCGCTCAACAAGAGTGAGAAAGTTGATAGGAATGCGCTCAAACAACAGTTGTAATGAAACATTTGAATGAAATAAGCCATATTGGCTATGCCGTCAGGGATATTGAAACGACAGCCAGACTTTATGTGGATGGCGGTTGGACAATGTCCAATATTTATGAGGAGAAAGTGCAGAATACACGAATTGCTTTTCTGCACAAGCCGGGTATGACTGACATTGAACTGGTTGCCCCATTGGATGGCGAATCGCCAGTCGATAATATTCTAAAAAACCAGGGCGTGGCTCCATACCATATCTGCTACGTGGTTGGTGACATAATGCAGGCAATGGAGGATTTGTACAATGAGGGTTTCAAACCGCTGTTCTTTCCGGTTGAAAGTGTTGCTATGCACAATAAGAAAATTTGCTACCTTTATCACAATGATCTTGGCGCAATAGAAATAGTAGAAAAATAAAGACAGTATGACAAGAGAAGAGATTATTTCAAAACTTACCCCAATAGCCGAGGCGTCATTCCAGAAAAGCGGCATGGTGCTGACCAATGACATGTGTGCCCAGAACGTTGACACCTGGACCAGTCTGGCATTCATGCAGTTCCTTACAGCCATTGAGGAGCAGTTCGGATTCAAGTTCAAGATGATGGAACTTATCCAGATCAAGACTATGGGCAATATTATTGATGCAATAGGCAGTCACCTTTCATAAAAATGGCCGAGGACATACAGTTAAAGACGTTCACTGTCTTAGACCTTAAGGAATATTTCATTCATAACAGGCCTGTCGGTTTATTGTCTGAAAAGGTAATAAATCAAACCCGTGCGTATGCAACAATCATGAATCCGTATGTTACGGATAGCATGGTAGTCGTCTCTGCACTGTTTGTAGACGGTGAGATTGCGGCATACACATACGTGTTCCCCGACAGACTTGTCCGCCCGGACCGCCTGATATATTGGAATACGGTGCTCTATGTTGATAAAAAGTTTGAAGGGCGCGGGTATGGCTTTATTGTGATAGGTCAGATGGTTGAAATCTATGGGGATGACTACTTTGACCTTGATGCTGTTGAGGCCTCTGTTGAGAATCTTAAGTATGCAGGGCTGAAGGTAGATTATGTGGAACAGTACAATCTGGTCCAGAAAAAGATAAACAAAGAATCATTCCGTGGAAAACTGGCCTTTTTTGTAGAAAGGTGCCGTCAGATGCATGTTTCAAGACGCAGATATCTGGAACGGAAAATCCTGAAAGCTGATTATTCTTTGTCCTATTCCCGTTTTATGGATGACGGGACATTTGGGTTTATAAGGCAGAACAGTGAAGGAGATTTATTTTTGCGTTCTCAAGATACTTTCAATTGGATATTGGCCCACAGTTTTGGCGAGGAAACACCTTTGCTCAATCGTGTTAGTGATTCATGCGTATTTGCCTCCAGCAATGAAGTCTTTCACTTTTACTTGGTTTCTGTACTAAAGAACGGAAATGTAATTGGCGTGTATTTGATGAAACGTACTGCCGGTGGATTATACCTGAATTATCTGTATTTTTCAAAAGAATACAGAAATGAGGTCTTCCTGTCAGTGGCAGAACATATCCTGAAATTCCAACCGGGGAGCTTTTTCACCGCTAATGAGGAGTTAGCTTTATTCATTGAAAAGCACAAGCTGTTTGCTCATAAACTTGTTTATAGAAAGGCATTTTCACACCCGCTCAGTTTTGCATTTGAATCAGGTAACAATTTGATTCAGGCAGGCGATGGGGACAATATTGCGTAAGATGTTTAGGAAAATTAAACGATTAACATATCAGATTACACATCCTATCATAGGTTATGTACTAGAATTTCATAGAGTAACAGCAGAAAAAAGCATATTCACTGGCAATAATCAGTATGAGATCACTCCATCTTCATTCGAAAATATTATTATTGACTATCATAAAAAGGGATATAAGTTTATTTCAGTTGAGGAATTGTGTCAGTGTTTGAAATACAAGAAAAAGATTAGGAAATTTGTTTGTATAACATTTGATGATGGTTATAAAGATATTTACGAAATAGCATATCCAATTTTGAAACAATATGATTCCCCGTTTGCTGTTTTTGTAGTAAATAACCATGTCAATGGAAAAGCAAAACTTTGGAGGTATGTTATTGATGATCTAATATGCGACAATGATATTATTGAATTGCACGATGGTACCAGAATTTGTTGTAAAACAGTAGCAGAAAAAGAGATTGCATTCACTACAATATGCAACCTTTTCAATCCTCTTGAAGAAAATGACATTGTGGAATTGCTCTCTGATTATTCAATTGATTGGGAAGCTAAAACGAATGCTCTTATGATGAATGAGGAAACTTTGCAATTATTGGCAAATGATAATATTTGCACAATAGGTTCTCATACTGTTTCGCATTGTCAATTATCTAGGTTGACGAAGGAGAAACAGATGTCAGAATTGAAAGATTCAAAAGAATACTTACATAAATTGCTACATAGAGATATTAGGTATTTTGCGTATCCTTACGGAGATTATTCGGATGGTACAGCAAATATGGCAAATCAAATATATGCTATGACATTTGCAGGTTGGGGTGGAGGTGTTAGATGGGGCGATAACCAATTTGATGTTAAAAGAGTAATAATTCAAGAACAATAGTATTTTATAAAGATAGTCAATGGAGAATAATATGAAACGACATATAGAACACCATTTACTGTTGAAGACAACTTTTTTAATCCCACCGTTTGAGAATTTGTTGTATTTGTTCCTGCTCGTGTTTTCTAATTCCACAAGAGACTATCTACTTTCTCCAGTATTTTTACTAATGATATTTTGTACACTTGAGACATATTTGCTCACAAGGTTTTTGGGAATGTGCATATTCCAAAAGATTGCGATTTGGAATCCATTATTTGGACCATTTGTGTTTTGGATTACGCCAATAAAAATGAATGATATAATTGTTCTGGGCATAATTATTGAGACCATATTACTTTTACTATTGTTGTTTATTAGGGAAGATATCCGAATAAAGAAAGGCAAGTCAGTTTTGTGTGCAACAGCAGTATCAAATAAAATTGCAATTCATAATGGCATTGACAAACGATAAGAAATGATTGAATAATAGATAAATAATGAAAAATATATCAGTCGTAATTCCTTTATTCAATAAAGAGAAAGCAATACGAAACACCATTCAATCAGTTCTTAATCAGACAGTGCAAGACTTTGAATTGATTGTTGTGAATGACGGTTCTACTGACGGAAGCCGCCAAGTGGTGGAGTCCATTTCAGATCCAAGGATTACTCTTATCAATAAAGAAAATGGTGGTGTTTCTTCAGCACGTAATGTTGGAATAAAAGCTGCGTCATCGGATTATATTGCGTTGTTGGATGGTGATGATTTTTGGGATAAATCTTTCTTGGAAGAACAATTGAAATTGATTGCAGATTTTCCTAATGCTGCAATGTGGGGCGTTAATTACGCTTTCATAAATGGAGATAAATGTACACCTTGTGATCAAGGAATGGGAAATGGATTTCGAGGATATGTTGAAAATTATTGGGGAACTAAACACAATGATTTGTTTTGCTCAACATCAGTAGTTATTCGTAAATCCGTATTTGTACAGGTTGGTAATTTTGATGAGCGGATTTGCTATTCTGAAGATTTGGATATGTGGTATCGAATCATTTTAAATTATCCAGTGGTTTTTTATGACAAAGTACTCTCATATTATAATCAAAATGCTGAAAATAGAAGCGCGTATGATATTAATGCTCATAGTGATATTTGTAAAAATTTTGAATTCTATATAGGTAAGTATAGTCATTATTTTGATCAGTGTAAAGATGCATCAAGATATATTTCTTCTAGAGCAGCTGCTATGATTCTTCGGGAGAATTATTATTTTGGTAATAGTTACGATAGAAAGGCAACAGATCTAATAGTTAAGAATCTTAGATTTGATGATATTCATATTAAATACCGTTTTATTTTTCTTGTTCCTCGATTCATTGGCTTCTTTATTTATCAAATTGTATGTCTAAAGAAAAAGCTATTATAATATGCCTTTTTTTAGTATAATAATACCAATATATAACTCAGAAAGAACTATTTCACACACTATTGAATCAGTCATTAATCAATCATTTCCTGATTGGGAATTGATTTTGGTTGATGATTGTTCAAGTGATGCCAGTCCTTTGATTTGTAATCAGTTTTCAAATAAGGATCATCGTATTCGATGTTATCACACACAAGCTAACACAGGTAGCGCAAAACTTCCTAGAGAAATAGGTATTGACTATGCTATTGGGCAGTATGTTGTCTTTATTGACAGTGATGATGAGATTAATAACAGATATTTGTTGGATTTGTATGCTGAAATAGAGTCAAATACGGCTGATGTTGTTATACCCAGAGCAATTATTCGCAATATGGATGATTCATCTTTTTCCATTTTACCCGATACAACAATTGATGTTTCAAAAGTTGTAAATGGCAAAGAGGCATGTTTGATGACATTACCATATTGGCATATTTGTTGTGGAGGTATGTCTTTTCGCAGGGAACTATACGATGGTATCAAAGGGAAGAATCCAAATCATTATATGAATTCAGACGAATTCACCTCGAGGCTACTCCTTTTTTCTGCAAAAAAGATAGCTTTTTCTAGAGCGGAATATACTTATTGGCAACATAGTTCTTCAATTACACATAAAGTTTCCATTGATCTTTATGATATACTGACTGTTGATCTACAATTGTTGGAATTTGTAAAAACAAACTATGAAAAAAACGTAGTTAATGAGGTAGGTAGCAAAATGTTGTCAGATTTGATTAGATTACAAAAGTTATTTATTAATAACAAACGGCAATTTTCAAATAATGATAAAAAACTTATTTCTTGCAAAATGAAAGAAGGTTTTAGGGGTATGAAATCTTATGATATAAATTTTTCAGATTGGAAATCTAAACTATTTAGCATCAATATGATGGTGTTAAAATGTCTCTGTTTTTTAAATCATTAATACCCTTATCAGATGAAGGTATCTATTGCTGTCATTACCTACAATCAACAAGAGACCCTAGCACAGACTCTCGACAGTATCCTGATGCAGAAAGGTAATTTTTCTCTTGAGATTGTTGTCGGTGAGGATTGCAGTACTGATGGTACTCGAAGAATAGTTACAGAGTACCACAACAGATATCCGGACATAGTAAAACCAATACTTCAGTCCAAGAACCGCGGAATTATGGGTAATTCTGCCGATACATTCCGTGCGTGTACTGGCGATTACATCAATATGATAGCTGGTGATGACTATTGGGTAGATGAATATAAGCTTGCAAAACAGGTTAATTTTCTTGAAGAGCATCCTGATTACGGATTGGTAGCAACCGACGGATATAGATTGCTGGTCAAAAAGAATAAGCTGATACCCGGTTTGCCTCCAATTAATCCAATAGAGAACGGTCAAGTGTTTTCGCGTTTTTCAAACACATTTGGTGTCTACGCCATGCCTCTTACAGTCTTGTTCAGAGCAGAATTACTGAAATATATAGACTTTGATGAATTTGAAAAACGCAAGTTTTCAGTTGAAGACACTCCGTTGCAGGCAATCTTGAGCCATCATGCCAAGTTTGGATATATTCCGGACAAGACAGCTGTGTATAGAGTATATCAGGAGTCAGCAACATTCATTTCTTTCAATCATCCAAAGTATTTGGATTATCACAAAGGGCTTGTTGCCATTAGAAAATATCTTGATGAACTGTTTCCAAATGAAGTTGTGTACTCTGAAGAGTGGGCCAATGAATATATGTTTTACAGGGAGTATTTGAAGCATCTTCACAATGTCAGATATAAAGATTCGAAAAAGCTTGTAGATACATATTCAGATACTCTTTCTCATAATGCCAAATACTTGAAAGCCAAAAAATACACAACGTCATTAATCAGTTTTATTCTGTTCCACTTTTATAAGGAATTCTCATATAAAACAGAACTTTCAAAGAAGTTATGAAAGAAACCACAGTAAACGACTGCCGTGTAATAGACATTCGGAAATACTCGGATAACAGAGGATATTTGTCTGTGATAGAAGGCGGGCTTGATATACCTTTTGAGATAAAGAGAATATATTATCTTTATATGGTGCCCGAGGCAGCTCGTGGAGCGCATGCGCACAAACGCCTGCAGCAATTGATGATTGCCACCAGCGGTTCGGTACACGTCACCATGGATGACGGAAAAAACAGAAAGACATTTGTATTGGACCGCCCATGGAAGGGACTTCTGGTACCACCGGGTTTATGGAGAACATTGAATGATTTTTCAGGTGGTACCGTGTGTATGGTGCTTGCCAGTGAGAAATATGAAGTTTCAGACTATATTCGTGATTATGACGATTTTTTAAGATATAAAGGTTTATTATGATACACCCGTTAGCTGATTGTCAAAATAATGCTATTCCAGAATCCACAAAGGTGTGGCAGTTTTGTATAATACTTCCCGGTGCTGTTATTGGGGAAAACTGCAATATCTGTTCACATTGCCTGATTGAGAATGATGTGAGGATTGGAAATAATGTTACTGTCAAATGTGGGGTGCAGATATGGGATGGGGTTGAACTTGAGGATAATGTGATGGTCGGTTCCAATGTCACTTTCACCAATGACTTGTATCCAAGGTCGCACAACAAGGATTGGAAACTGCTGCGTACAAAAGTGTGCAAAGGGGCTACTGTTGGAGCCGGTTCTACAATACTTCCTGGGCTTACCATTGGCGAAAATGCAATGATTGGTGCAGGATCGGTCGTTACCAAGGATGTTCCGGCTGGTGAGATCTGGGTAGGGAATCCGGCTAAGTTTATGGCGAAAGTCGAACATTGATGTTTTGGATTGAATGTTGAAATTGTCGATTGTAGTTCCAGTCTATAACGTTGCACAATATCTTTCCAAGTGTCTTGACAGTCTGCTGAATCAGGACATTGATAAGGAAGATTATGAAATTATTGTTGTCAACGACGGTTCTACTGATAACAGTGGAACTATTGCCTTGGATTATGCCAACAGATATCCAAATATTACATTAATCAATCAGGAAAATCAGGGCTTGAGCGGCGCACGGAATACGGGAATAATAGCCGCACAAGGCAAATACATCCAATTTGTTGATTCTGACGATTTCTTGGAGCCGAATGTGGAAAAGGCGCTGGTCGATAAGATGGAGCATGAACATCTTGACATACTACGGTTCAACTATCAGAATGTAAATGAACGGTATGAGGTATTTGAGCCAAACAAATCAGGAAAGCCATTCATGGATTATACTGACAGTATTTGCAATGGTTCCACTTTCCTGTCTGAACGTTTGGGCTATGCATGTTACGTTGTTCAGTTTATTCTTAGAACGGACTTGGTAAAATCACAAGCTCTGTTCAAGCAAGGCGTGTATTTTGAAGATACCGAATGGACCCCAAGAATGCTACTGGCTGCCCAAAGGGTCACTTCTACTGATACCATAGTGTATAACTATCTGGTTAGAGAGGGTTCCATTACCAAAGGGATTGATATTGGAAAGAAAAGAAAAGCTGTTGAAGACAAAATAACTTTGATTGAGTCATTGAAGCAGCAGATGGAAAGAACTAGTGATAAAAGATGGTACGAAGGCATGATATCCAGTACAGTGATATCAGTATTGTGTTGCGTTGTAGAAGATTTTTTCCCAGAAAGGAACAAATATATCAATACTTTAAAACGGATGGGAGTTTTCCCGTTATCGGCATATCATTTGAACAGACTGGCGATAAGAAAGCAAAAGATGATAAACCGTTCAATACGTCTTTTCTGCTGGTGTTACAAATTGAAGAATAAATAACGAGGCATTTCTGATAGATTTTTTATGATTTCCTGTTTCCCTGAACCATTTGCCAGAAAGGCGGTAATAACATATCTTGCTGCTCTTGCAGTTTCTACGGTTTTATTTTCCAAATATTCCATGAATATTACATTCATAATTCTTGGAATAATTGAGGTGTTGCTTTTCTTTTTTGGATCAAGTTCATTAACTGTAAAATGGGCAAGATTACCGGAAAAAGCATTTGAAAAGAAACTGTTCTGGTGGGCGTTTGCACTGCGGCTTGTTTGGGTTGTTTTTTCCTATTTTTATTTTCAGGCTCAAACCGGCAAACCTTTTGAGTATGGTACTGGCGATGCTTTTGCATATCATGATGGCGCCGAGTGGCTGGCGGGCTGTGATTGGGATTTTGTAATCAGATACTTGTTCACCGATAGAAATGGTGTTTCTGACAGTGGTTATGTGTTTTATCTAACCTGTTTTTATCGGATTTTTGGCGTTAATATATTCCTGGTAAGATTGGTCAAATGTTTACTTAGTTCCTATTTGTGTGTATTGATGTACCGACTTGCATCCAGGCATTTCGGTATGGAAACAGGACGTATGACAGGCATATTCTGTATGCTCATGCCTAATCTGATATGGTATTGCGGACTGCACCTGAAAGAGGTTGAAATGATATTTCTTACTGTATTGAGTATTGAGCGAGCTGACTATGCGCTGCGTAGAACTGGCAAGGATAAGTTATGGGCGTTTATTGTTGCAGGATTGTCTGCATTGATGCTGTTCGGCTTCAGAACGGCATTGGGAGCGGTGGTTTTTTTGTCTATTGGTTGTACGTTATTATTCAGTTCTTCAAAGAGTTTGGCTGCATGGCAGAAATGGGTGTTCGGATTATTGTTGGCGATAGGTATGGCTTTTACAATAGGACAACGCATACAGTCTGAGATTTCTGAAATTTGGGCAGTTCGAAACACAAAACAGGA
Organism: Rikenellaceae bacterium UBA1749; assembly: GCA_002315675.1. GTDB lineage: Bacteria > Bacteroidota > Bacteroidia > Bacteroidales > Rikenellaceae > Mucinivorans. The sequence goes on from DCHP01000101.1 coordinate 10,914, forward strand.
AACAAATATGGCATGGCGTGCCACTAGAGAAGGCGGTAATGCATTTGCAGTATATGCAGGCAAGGCAGTATTTGCTCCACTGATATTTACAATTCCATTTCCAACAGTAGTTGATATTGATTACCAGAAAAACCAGCAGATGATAAATGGTGGTAATTATGTGAAGAATATTACTTCGTTCTTTACAATCTTTTCATTAATCGTTTTTTTGATTTCAGGCAACTGGAGAATACATGTATTACCTATGGCTGCGTTATGCGGTTATTTGCTGGTAATGGCGTTTTCCGAGTTTGCCCAATCCGAACGCTTTCATCTGCCGGCATTACCTTTTGCACTGATGTTTGCCGCTTATGGTATCACGCATTTGGACAAATTGGAAATAAAAATATTCAAGTATTGGCCGTATCTGATTTTTGTTGCCATAATTGGATGGAGCTGGTTCAAATTGGCAGGTAGAGGTTTGGTATAGGTTGTTATTATTATCGATGAATAAACTCTTTCGTCAAATACCTGTAGTGCGATATCTGTTGGTCGTATATCATCAACTACAGCATTATTATGTCCCACAACAGCAATCGAACGTGCTGTTATACAATTATGTCACTAATCCGGTTCCACAGGACTTTTGGTTAAGGGATTTTATAGTGTCGAGACACTTACTTGATAAATCAAACAAACGGGTAGCAGTATTCTCAATTTTTGGGAACAAAACAATGATTAGGTTCAATAGAGCCGATATCAAAATTTTAATTGCTAGAGAGAATGTGCATAGAGATAATTGGAGAGACTACGATAATCTATGTAATGATCTCCAATGCTTGAATCTGCGTTTAGGTTTTGATTACAAAGATGAACCCGGATATATGCGTTTCCCTCTATGGATAATGTGGACTTTTCCACCAAATGTTACATATCAGCAAATAAAGGAGTGGTGTGATCAAGTAAATAATCCAAAGAATATGTCCTATAAAGAGAGACGATTTTGTTCATTTCTTTGTTCACATGCGGATTTTGGAAGAGAAGAGATTTATGAGCAGGTTTCTACAATTGACAAAGTTGATTGTGATGGAAAGTTATTTCATAATTCTGATGACCTAAAGACAAAATATTCTGATGACAAGGTGGCATATCTTAGGCAATATCGGTTTAACCTAACACCTGAGAACTCAGATGCAGAAGGTTATGTAACAGAAAAATTATTTGAGGCGATTAGCGCAGGATGTATACCTATTTATTCAGGTAGTGGTAATAATCCTGAACCAGAAGTGATAAATAAAGATGCTGTTTGTTTCGTGAAAATGTATGATGGCATGGGAATTGATGATAATAGGTTGATACTGGAGAAAATTCGAGAACTTAACGAATCAGAAGAAGCATATCTCTCTTTTGCACGACAACCTAGACTAAAGCCTGAAGCTGCAGATGTTATTTGGGGGTATATTGTTGACTTAGAAAAGAGACTCGAAAATCTCTTTCATTAATGGAAGCAACACAATCTATGTTGACAATGAATAGCAATTTTTATTGCAATGAAGGGGGTAGTTGATATGCACAAGGATAGAGGTTAATGATAAGATTCATTAGGCGATATCCTTGTTATTACAAATAGGTAGGCAATTAAAGCGTAAATATGAGAGTATTAATTGTTGCATCATATAATAAGGGCTATTTTGCTCCATTTATTTCGGAGCAGGTGAGTGCTCTAATACGTGAAGGAATAGAATGTGAGTGTTTTGAAGTACAAGGCAAGGGCGTATTTGGATATATGAAGAATGTTAACAATCTAAAGTCGGCAATAAAAGCCTTTTGTCCAGATTTGTTATTTGCTCATTATGGATTGTCGGGCCTTATGGCTAATTTTCAAAGGAAAGTACCAGTGGTGACAACATACCATGGCAGTGACATCAACGACCCTATAGTATTGCCGCTATCCAAATTGTCGATGCGCCTGTCGCGATATAATATTTTTGTATCTCAGAAGCAAATTGACATAGTAAATCCCAAACGGAAATATGCATTAATCCCTTGTGGAATCAATCTGGAAGACTATCCAGTTGTTCCAAAAGTTGAGGCCAGAAGAAAGATGGGACTTAACGAAAATAAAAAATATGTCCTCTTTGCTGGAGCATTTGATAATACTGTTAAGAACTATCCATTAGCTAAAGCTGCGGTTGAGTTATTTGAAGGAGATGTCACACTGCTGGAACTGAAAGGGTATTCCAGAGCAGAAGTCGCCTTGATGATGAATGCCGCCGATACTTTCCTAATGACATCGTTTTCCGAAGGATCTCCGCAGGTTATAAAAGAAGCCATGGCATGCGGTTGTCCGATAGTAAGTGTTGATGTCGGTGATGTGAAGGAGGTCTTTGGTACTGTTCCTGGTCATTTTATTTGTTCGTATAGTGTAAACAAAATTGTCGAAATGTTGACGATTTCACTTGATTTCAAAGGCCGAACAGAAGGTAGAAATAGAATAGTTGAGTTGGGACTTACAAACGACATTATTGCGAAGAAACTTGTTGATATTGTTAAATATGTTCTTTCATGATACCCAAAATCGTACATTATTGCTGGTTCGGACGTAGCCTCATGCCAGAGCTAGTCAAGAATTGCATTGCCTCGTGGCACAAATACATGCCGGACTGGGAATACAAACTCTGGAACGAAGATAACTTCGATATAGACTCATCGCCACAATATGTCCGTCAGGCATACCAAGCACGAAAATTCGCGTTTGTTTCAGACTACGTACGCCTGACAGCTCTTGCAAAATATGGAGGAGTATATCTTGATACTGATGTGGAAGTCCTGCGTTCCTACGACCCTCTTCTTTCTGACACAGCATTCATGGGTTTTGAAGAGTCGCGTGCTCACCTTCCGGGAACTTGTGTAATAGGATGCGAAACTGGATGCAAATGGGTAATTGATATGCTTTCTACGTACGATGGTGTAGAATTTCTCAGTCCTGACGGACAAATGGATATGACAACGAATGTTCAGCGATTGGGACGGGCAATGGTAGCCGAAGGGCTAGTGCCAAATGGGAAAGAGCAGTACATTGATAAGTGGGGACTGCGAGTTTATGATCACCACCATTTTTCTCCCATAACATCGACAAGAGTGATGCGCAAAAACAAAGACACTTTCTCAATTCATCACTTTGCTGGCAGTTGGCATGACAAGAAAGGAATGCTTGCAAAATTGCAGGCAAGCCCTGTGGCAAGGGAGATAATTAACGCTATGGTACAAGTAAAGCGGCGGATAGTACGTCTTGAAATACAATGAGTAATGCTGAGTTTTTAGATAAGTCCTCATATATGATGAACGATTTCTTCTTCTATTAATCGCGTATTAATTCAATGATTAATGATATCTATATTCTTGGCGGGCATGTTCAGGCATTGGGGATAGCACGCCAGGCAAGAGCGAAAGGGATACAAGTTCATGTCATCATTAATGACGGATTCTCGATAGCTAGATTCTCAAACGCAGTTTCCGAGACTTTATTATATGAGAACCTGGACCAGTTGCTGAAATATCTGATGTCGGTGGAATCAACTCAAGACAAATTACTTTTTCCGACAGACGATGAGATGATACTTTTTATGGTTGACAATCGTGAGGTTTTGAGTCAGAAATTTCTGCTTGGCATTCCTGATGATAAGACGGTGGACCTTTTCAATGATAAAAGAGAGACATATCGCTTTGCTGAGAAGAACTGCATCCCACATCCAAAGTCTTGGTATCCAGATTCGATAGAAGACGTTGTTTCGTTATCAAAGCAATTGGCATTCCCTGTTGTGGTTAAGCCGTCAGTGATGTTTTCGTTTCATAAGGCATTCGGTAAGAAGGCTTATAGATGTAACAATGCTGATGAACTGGTGTCAATATGTAAATTGATAGAAGTACATAATTATCCTCTTTCCGGAATATTGATACAGGAGTTTCTGACTGGGGGACCGCAGTATCTGTATTCGTATGGGACTTTTGCGGTAGAGGGCGAACCGAAAGCATATTTGATGGCAAACAGAATAAGGCAGAACCCGATGGATTTTGGAAATTCGACAACCTTTGCCGTAACATGTAACATCCCAAGAATCAGGGAACTGGCCGAAAGAATACTGAATGTGACAAGATATTCTGGTCTTGCCGAAGTAGAATTTATGTATGATCCGGTGTTAAAGGATTATAAGTTTCTTGAGGTGAATACAAGAGCCTGGAAATGGCATTCAATAAGCAATCAGCTTGGATATAGTTTTGTTGGTAAGATGATTGATTATTTCAATGGTGATACCGAACCTCAGAGTTATGTGAATGCAAGATGCGGCTGGGTTGACAGGTTGACCGATTTTGCTGTCATTACAAAATCATTGAGCAAGAAAATCATTACACTCAAATCAGTAAAGGATAGTTATTCCATACGAAAGGAACATGCAGTCTGGAACTGGCATGATATGGTTCCTGGGATAATGTATGTGGTTTTGTCTCCAATTTTATATTTCAAACGTCATTAATGTTTATGTACGCGATATTATTAACGGCAGTTACTGTTCTTGCCAGTACAGGATGGTTCCTGCTTCTTCACAAAAAGACAAGAATCTCTTTGTCACATTTGTATATGGACAATCTGATTGTGATTGCGCTTTCGCTGACAGCGCTTTTTTTGAGCCGTCTCCCAATGTTGATGGCTTTGGCCTTGTCAATAGTTTGTGTGTTTGGCTTCTTTGGATTACTGTTTGTCATCAGGTTTTACAGGTACCCTTTGAGAAGACGGATATTGGATGACACTTCAGTCGTTTCGCCCGCCGACGGCAATATCATTTATATTAAAAAGATAGAATCCGGTCAGATTCCGATGTCAGTAAAGAATGGAGTTTCGGCCAGTTTGGACGAATTTTCGGGAGTTGAACTGACTTGCCCCTGCTGGATAATAGGTATCAATATGACTCCTTTTGATGTGCACAGGAATTCATGTCCCATTTCGGGAAAAATCATTATGAGTCATCATATTGACGGCGTGTTCAAATCCTTGAAAGATCCTGATGCCTATGGTGTTAACGAGAGGAACTCCACGGTGTTTGATAACGGCAAGTTTAAAGTTGGTGTTGTTCAGACGGCATCACGTCTGGTGAGAAGGATTGTATCATACAAGCAGCAAGGTGATATTGTGAAGCAGGGCGACTGGTTCGGCATGATCAAATTCGGGTCTCAGGTTGATGTCATCATTCCTTGTTCATCGGAAATAAAGGTATATGTCGGGGAACAAGTATACACCCGGAAAACGATATTGGCTAAAGTTGATGAATAATGAAATCAGTACTGATTGATATTTGTCACACTCCGCAGTATAACTTCTACAAGGCGCTGATTCTGCGCCTTGCGGCCCATGGATGTTGCGTGTATGTGACGGTGATGGACAGGGGACGTCTGCTCAAGATTGTGCACAGCGAACTTGACGGAGTGGAGAATGTCCATATTGTCAGGATGGGCCGTCACAGGATGCAGAGGTGGGCGGTTGTATTGGAGTCTAACCTGTGGCGTATTGTTCAGATGGTGTGTTGGGGAATATGTCACAAGGTTGATATCGTGTACGGCAACGGGTTCATTCCGCATATTGTGGGATGGATGAAGCGTGTGCCCAGGTATGCGTTTGACGATGACCCGCAAACGTTCGATTACCGGCCAAAACTGGTATTGTGCACACAGTCGTGCTATTGCCTGTATGAACTGCCTGGGGGGATGCACATTTCGCCCAAGGCAAGGGTGCTGCCTGTACTCAAGGAGTGGGCGTACCTGAATCCGCGCACCTTCTCGCCGGATTCTCGGGCGCTGGAGCCGTATGGACTTGCGCCGCATTCGTATATCTTTGTGCGGGAGGTGTCGGTGGGGACGCTGAATTATGCGGGGCAGGCGCCGGACAGCATTCTGCAGATTGCTGACATGTTTCCAAAGGATGTCAGGGTGGTGCTGTCACTGGAGAAAAAGGACAAGCGTGACCAATACCCCAAGGAG
>DCHP01000090.1 GCA_002315675.1 Rikenellaceae bacterium UBA1749
GCAAGCTTAGTATCATCGTTCGAGTGTTTATTATTGCGTAGTCATGGATATTATCCTATGACTGGGCACCTGAGTAGTTACTACCAATATAATGTAAAAAAAATAGTATGATTCAGTATTACACACCTCTACATCTAAATAAATAATTAAAGAAAATTTATTACTAAATTTGCAAAATGAGTGTTCACAATTTAAGGCATGATGACAAAAAGCACTATTCTAACATACAAACAGATTATAGAAGAATCTGATAGGGCAAACAATAATATTATAGAAATAGAATCGGACCTCATACTGATTGACAGGATCCTGGATATACCAAACAAACAAAACTTTTCGACTTCAGATTGCACCATCGGTATAGAGATACAGGAAGGAAACGGCTTTGTAATCATTAATGGTGTATCTCACCGAATAATGGCACCATGTCTATTTGTTGTCCTTCCAGGTTTCAATATTCAGTTCAGGATTAATACTGAATATAAGATGAGATGCGTTGTATACAGCAAACGTTTTATTACTGACCTGTTCGGAATGTCATTAAGAATAAATGAAATCATGACTTGCCTGTTCCTTAAACCAATCATTCAACTGGATGAAAATGAATGCAGGAGACTTGAACTATATGTTCAGTGTATGAAGGAGATTGTGACAAACGAGAGAAACAATTACAAGGTATTGACTGTACGGCATCTTACAATGTCATATTTCTATAGTGCACTTTTCAACCTATACGAGACACACGACAAAAATCAGTCTTCAAGGGCATCCAGAATTGCCGAACAGTTCTATGAATTACTGGATTCGAATTATAAGGAAGAACATAGAACTATATTCTATGCATCAAAAATATGTATTTCCGAGAAATATCTCTATATCGCTATCAAAGCTGTTACCGGAAAGACACCAACATACTGGATAAATTACCGGATAATAAACCATGCAAAAAATGAGTTGATAAATGGGAACAAATCAATCGAACAGATAAGTTACGATTTGAATTTCAAATCCCAATCCCATTTTTGCAGATTCTTCAAGAAGGAGACAGGAGTCACAGCCCTCAAATTCAGGAACAATTCAAGATAATACTGCAACCACTAAACAAGACAGCCAACACAGGAGATATTAATAGGACCCAATCTAAAAAAAATCAACTTGGCAAATAGTTCAAGGTCTGCTGACTATTTTCTTAACCCAGACACACTAATTAGGACAGTATCACTATTTGGGACACTATCCAGTATCCAGGGACAAACAAACTTTATATTATCTTCATACACTGACAATCGGTAAGAAGTCCGGATATGGTCTTCTCACCGATTGAGTTTAGCGTTTGAATTCGGGTTATGTTTTCTTACTGCAATGTCTAACTTAAAAGTTTTCTGACAGTTGCTGAAATTGCCTTACCATCTGCAAGACCTGCAAGTTTCTTTGTTGCAACCCCCATAACTTTACCCATATCAGCCATTGAAGACGCACCTACTTCCGAGATGATTTCCTTTAGTTTTGCTTCTATTTCTTCTTCCGAAAGTTGTTTAGGCAAGTATGTCTCCAGCACTGAGCATTCTGCAAGTTCATTATCCGCAAGCTCCTTACGACCACCTAAGTTGTATTGCTCAGCTGATTCCTTACGCTGTTTTGCCAGTTTCTGGATAATCTTGATAATGTCTGAATCTTCAAGTGAACCAGTTCCGCCTTCGGATGTCTTTGCCAGTAAAATAGCAGCTTTAATTGCACGGACAGCTTCAAGGCGCACTTGATCTTTGGCCTTCATTGCTTCCATGATATCTTTCTGAATTTGTTGTTCTAATGCCATTTCCGTAAAATTTAGTTATACTTTATCCGTTTTTATATCATTTAGGCACTCATGTTATCGGTGTCTCAATGCAAGTTCTTTTTCAAGATCTTCTACTTTTACATTCATATGTTCCATAAGCACCATAAGATGATAGCATAAATCAGATGCTTCGTATATGAATCTATCCCTATTGCCGCTTACAGCCTCTATTATAGTCTCAGCAGCCTCTTCTCCAACTTTCTTTGAAATACTTTTTGCCCCTTTGATAAACAATTTTGTTGTATATGAGCCATCAGGCATCTCCTCATGCCTTTTTTCAATAACCTTTGACAATTTTCTTATGAACCCCTCATCTTCCGGTGTATCAAAACATGAAGCAGTACCCCTGTGACAGGTAGGACCAATCGGTTCAGCCTTAATAAGTAAAGTATCATTATCACAGTCAAGATACATCTGCTTGATGAGCAGGAAATTCCCACTTGTTTCACCTTTTGTCCAGAGTTGTTTCCTGGTCCTTGAATAAAAGGTGACTTTACCTTCTGACTGACTTTTTTCAAAGGCCTCCTGATTCATGTAACCAAGCATCAATACTTTTAATGTTACATAATCCTGAACTATTACAGGTATCAGCCCGTCGATATTCTTTTCAAGGTTAAAATTAGCGAATTCCATATTATTATCTTACTTTAATTCCATTACTCTTCAGTTCAAGCTTAAGATCCCTTATCGCAATCTCTCCATAATGGAAGATACTTGCAGCGAGTGCCGCATCAGCTTTTCCGAGGCTTAGGACATCAACGATATCCTTGACGCAGCCCGCACCTCCGGAAGCTATGACAGGTATACTCAACATCTCGGAAAGACATTTGTATGCCTCGACTGCATAACCACTCTTTGTTCCATCATGATCCATGGATGTAAACAGGATTTCGCCCGCTCCACGTTCCTGAACCTCCTTTGCCCAACTGTAAAGTTCTTTTTCTGTTGGTTTCTTACCGGCATGGGTTGTTACCACCCATTTCCCGTCTATCATTTTTGCATCTATCGCAGAGACGACGAACTGACTGCCATATTTGGAAGCTATATTATCAATCAGCGAAGGATTCATAACTGCAGCACTATTAATTGACACCTTGTCTGCTCCTCTGTCAAGTAGTCTCGAAGCGTCATCAATCGATGAGATACCACCGCCGACAGTAAAAGGTATATTTATCGCATCTGCTATACGTTCCACCAGTTCCGTAAAGGTGTTTCTTCCCTCATTGGTGGCACTGATATCAAGATACACCAATTCATCAGCACCTTCCTGACTATATTTCCGACCCATTTCAACAGCATCTCCGACTTCCTTCAATCCTTCGAAGTTGATACCTTTTACAACAAGGCCATTTTTAACATCAAGACAAGGTATTATACGTTTTGCGACCATTTCTCTATATCCTCCATTGAGATTTTGTTTTCGTAAATAGCCTTACCTACGATTACCTTTTTTACTCCTTTATCATTAAGTTCCATAATATCATTCATCGAGCTGACACCACCGCTTGCTGTGAAGACAATGTCTGGATACTTTGATATCAGACGGCAATATAAATCAACTGCAGGTCCCTGAAGCATTCCATCCTTTGAAATATCTGTACAGATGACTGAATCAAGGCCATATGGCGCAAATCTATTGATAAGGTTATCTATTGTCATGGAAGATGTTTCAGTCCATCCTTTGATAGCAACATTACCACTATTTGTATCAGCACCAAGAATAATTCTGTTTCCGAATTCATTAAGCCAGCTGATAAACAATTCCTGATCCTTTACGGCAATGCTGCCAATGATAGCCTGTGCTGCACCAGCTGAAAAGACATCTTTAAGGTCCTTGGATGTGTAAATTCCCCCACCCCATTCGACTTCAACATCAACACTGGCTGCAACTTCTTCAAGAAGAGACAGGTTTTTCGGATGAGACACCTTGGCACCATCCAGATCCACCATATGGATTCTATTGACACCTATATCAGAGAATTTTTTAGCCATATCAACAGGATTGACGTCATAGACCTTTTTGAGGTCATAATCACCCTTGGTCAAACGTACTGCATGCCCGTCAATAATATCAATAGCAGGTATTATCTCTATCATAACTACATTGAAATAAAGTTCTTAATAATCTGTTCTCCCACGTCACCACTTTTTTCAGGATGGAACTGAGTACCATAGAAATTTTCGTACTTAAGTGCTGCACTGAACATTTCATCTGCATATCTGCAGGTAGCTATCGTATCTGTAGATAGTCCTGCATAGTATGAATGTACAAAATAGACAAAACTACCTCCGTCAACACCCTTGAACAGTTTACTTTCAAGATTTGATATGGAATTCCATCCCATATGAGGAACTTTGCATTGGGAAGACGGAATGAATTTCCTGACATCGTTATCAAAAAGCCCTATGCAATCTACATCACCTTCGTGGGAGTGTCGGCATAACAGTTGCATACCAACACATATGCCAAGAAGTGGTTTACGGCGTCCCTTTATTGCATCAACAAGTCCTTTTTCAACCAAATCAGCCATAGCCGTAGCTGCGTTTCCAACCCCTGGAAGAATGACTTTGTCAGCAACAGCAATTACTTTAGGATCCGAAGACAATATATATTCAGCACCAAGTCTGGCAAGGGAACTTGTCACTGATTTTATGTTCCCAGCCGCATAATCTACTATAGTAATCATAATATTCCTTTACTTGAAGGTAAATCAAATGAGAATGGATTCCTTCTGACTGATTGTTTCAGGGATCTTGCAAAGGCCTTGAATATAGCTTCAGCAATATGGTGACAGTTCTCACCGCTGGCATCAATTCTCAGGTTGCATCCTGCAGCTGAAGAAAGTGAATGGAAAAAGTGCCTGAACATTTCAGTCGGCACATCTCCAACATATTCTCTTGAAAATTCAACATTCCACACCAATTCACTTCTTCCCCCAAAGTCCAGAAGGACAAGAGCCGAACTCTCATCCATAGGAAGAGCAAATCCATAACGTTCAATACCACGCTTATCTCCAAGCGCTTTTTTAATAGCCTCACCAAGAACAATTGCGATATCCTCCATTGTATGGTGTTCATCAACTTCCAGATCACCTTTACATTTAATGGAAAGCGCAATTGCTCCATGATGCACAATTTGCATAAGCATATGGTCAAGAAACTTTAAACCGGTATCTATTTCCGATGTCTTGCCTGATCCGTCAAGATCAATGGAGAGACGTATTTCCGTTTCGGAAGTTTTTCTATAGATTTCCACGAAGCGATCTGACAATCGTATTTTTCCTACAGCATCTTCCCATGTACTGTCTGGTCCTATCATTATGGATTGTGCTCCAAGGTTCATTGCAAGTTGCGCATCCGTATCCCTGTCTCCTATTACATATGAGGAGGACATGTCGTACGAGCCATCAAGATATTTTCCGAACATTCCGATGCCTGGTTTTCTGGTATCAAGACCATCCGAAGGGAAACTTCTATCAATAAGAAAATCATCGAATAATACACCTTCACCTTCCAGGGTTTTAAGCATCTTTTTATGAGGACCCCAGAAATCGTCTTCAGGGAATGATTCTGTACCCAAACCATCCTGATTTGAAGCCATTACCAGTTCATATCCAAGTCCCATCAGTGATTTCAATCCGGAAATGGCACCAGGGACGAACTCCAGTTTCTCCAGCGAATCTATCTGTTCGTCTTCAGGTTCCGCAATTATTGTACCATCACGGTCAACAAATATTACCTTTTTCATAATTTTCAATTGATGTCAGTAGGTTTTCATTCTCACTCTTCAGTCCAATTGTAATACGCAGACAATTCCTGCAAAGAGGGGTATTTGTCCTGTTTCTTACGATAATTCCTGATGAAATCAAGAAGTCATACATCCTGTTCGCATCATCAACCTCCACCAGAAGGAAATTCGCATCACTGGGATATACCTTCCTGACAGAATGATACCTGGTTATTTCTTTTGATATTCTTTCCCTTTCCGAAATAATTTCTCTGACTTCATCATCAACAGGACGGGTCAAAGCTTCAAGTGCTGCCTTCTGTGTTGACTGACTGATATTATAAGGATATTTAATCTTTGACATCAACATGATGATATACTCGTCCGCAATAGCAAGACCAAGTCTTAAAGCGGCAAGTCCACGTGCTTTCGAACATGTCTGGAGAATGACAAGATTTGGATGTCCTGCAATTTCATCTTTCAGACTACCTGCAGAACTGAAATCCACATATGCTTCATCAACGACAACTATACCACCAAATGATTCTACTACAGACAGTAGATCATCCTTTTTGATAGCATTTCCAGAAGGATTATTCGGACTGCATAAAAAAATTACCTTCGTATTTCCGTCGCATGATGAAAGTACTTTTTCCACAGGAAGAGAGAAGTCATCATTAAGGAGGACTGTATTTACTTTAATATCATTTATCTCTGCACATACTGAATACATTCCATAACTTGGAGATATTATCACGGCATTATCAACTGACGGGGTGCAGAAGACACGATATATAATATCAATAGCCTCATCTGATCCATTTCCAAGAAACAGGTTCCTGGCATCTATTCTCTTCTGCAAAGCAATCAAAGACTTCAACTGCTTCTGATGGGGATCCGGATATCTGTTCCATCCTGTTGGATATGGACTTTCATTCGCATCAAGAAAGACACCAATATCTCCCTGAAAGTCATCCCTTGCTGTTGAATATGGAACAAGGTTCCTGATATTCTGCCTTACGAGTTTTTCTATATCTTTTCTTTCCATGATTTCACCTTTAAGACAAACAAAATTACATGGTTACACGGATCTTCACCGCCTGGGCATGGGCATCAAGTCCTTCAGCCTCTGCCATTGCAACAATAGTTTCAGACAGACCTTCAAGTCCCTCCCTGGAAATTTCCTGGATGGTCATTTTTCTTGTAAAGCTATCAATATTCACGCCACTGAAGCTTCGGGCCCATCCACATGTTGGAAGTGTGTGATTGGTACCTGAGGCGTAATCACCGGCACTTTCAGGAGTGTAATGACCGACAAAGACGCTACCAGCAGCAGTAATCCTGTCGACTATTTCCCATGGTTTTTCGGTTGAAACGATAAGGTGCTCTGGTGCATAGAAATTAGCAAAGTCAACAATATCCTCTTCTAAATCAAACAATATAAAGCGGCTATGGGAAAGCGCCGTTTCTGCAAGATCCTTTCTTCCCAGCAGTTCAACCTGACGCATTACCTCATCGGCAATTGCATTCAAAGTAGACTTACTGGATGATAGAAGCATAACCTGACTGTCCCTGCCATGTTCCGCCTGAGAAAGAAGATCTGCAGCAGCATATGATGGATTTGACGTTTCATCTGCAATAACCATCACCTCTGATGGACCTGCAGGCATATCAATAGCGACAACCTTTCCGTTCAATAATTGTTTTGCTGTGGTAACATACTGATTCCCAGGACCAAAAATCTTGTAGACCCTGGAAACTGTTTCAGTACCATAAGCCATAGCTGCTATTGCCTGTGCTCCACCTATCTTATATATGTTTTTAACACCGCAGAAATGAGCTGCATATAGGACTTCAGCAGCAATCTTGCCTGATGGGCCTGCGGGAGAACATAAGGAAACTTCTTTACAACCCGCAATCTGCGCAGGAAGTGCCAGCATCAGAATTGTCGAGAACAATGGAGCTGTACCGGCAGGAATATACAAGCCTACTTTTTCTATAGGAAGCGGTTTCTGAATACATTTTACCCCCTTAGCCGTTTCCACTTCTATCTGAGAAGGAAGCTGAGCTTCATGGAATCTACGGATATTGGAAGCTGCATTTTCTACAGCTCGCTTTGTTCTTTCACTGACAGAATCTATTGCTTCCCGAATTTCAGCATCTGAAACCAGGATATTATCCAATTTTCTCTTTTCAATTTCCATTGAGAGTTCTCGCAACGCAGTATCACCATGCATCCGCACTCTATCAATAATCTTCTCAACTCTTGAAATTACATCCTGATTAAGGGATGATGGACGAAGGCACAGATCTTCCCACAGATTCCTCAAAGGATTTTCACAGATATCCATATCTACATTATTATCTTATCAACATTTAGGACAAGTATTCCTTCTGCCCCTATTTCCTTTAATTGACGGACCTTTTCCCAAAGATTATCCGCATCAACAACAGAATGAAGTGAGCACCATCCTTTTGCAGCAAGAGGCAGTATTGTCGGACTTCTCATGGCAGGAAGAATCTTTATTGCCTCTTCTACAACTTCTTCCTTTAGATTCATCAGGATATACTTTTTCCCTTTGCTTATTCTAGCAGACTCGAGACGGAACAGGATTTCCTCCAATGAAGCCTTTTCATCTTCAGTCAGTTTACCACTTGAAATCAGCACAGCCTCTGAAAAGAATACTTTCTCAACTTCTTTGAGGCCATTGGATACAAGGGTACCACCTGACGATACAATATCAAATATCGCGTCCGCAATACCTGCAGCAGGGGCAATCTCAACAGAACCTGTTATCACCTCGATGTCTGCAGTAACGGAATTCTTTTCAAGGAATTTTCTAAGGATATTAGGATATGAAGTCGCAATTCTTTTTCCTTGAAAATACTGGACTCCATTATATTCTTCGGTTTTTGGAATGGCCAGACTGATTCTGCATCCTCCGAAACCAAGTTTTGTAACTATTTCAACGTCAAATCCGCGTTCTTCAACTTCATTCAAGCCGACAATACCCAAAGAGGCTGTTCCATTTGATACTACCTGGGGAATATCATCATCCCTCATGTACAGAATTTCAAGAGGGAAATTTGATGCTTTTGATAAAAACTTTCTTCTTGAGTCATCAACGTCTACACCAATTTCATCAAGCAGTGCCAGACTTTCTTCGTTTAATCGTCCTTTGGACTGAATAGCTATCCTTAACATAAATAATAAATATTAAAAAATGAGGCTTACCATACAAAGGTAAGCCTCTTGATATCATTAAACAAATTATACAACAAGACCTACCACATCAATGGCTGATGATGGAAATGGTGATGATGTATGCTCTGAATTCTTTTCATGTCCGCAAAGTTAGAATCTTTTTCTTAAACGACAAAACCAATATACCTACAAAACTGCTACATATTATTGAAAAGTTACACGATTTCCTTGCAGTTTTCAGTGTCTATATATTCAGGATCAAACTCCTCATCCACACCAGCCCATTCAAGCTCTTCCTTCTCGTAATCATCCAGACTGTCATCCTTGGATTTATTCCAAAGCGATATAAGATTCTCATAACCCCAGACACCACCACAATCTTCGGGAGGGCAAGCACATTTACCTCCAATGAATTTAATCTGTCTACATTCATCAGAAGCATACTCTTTGATTGATGAAAGTTTCACTTCATGTTCCCAAGAATCGCCCAAATCGTATTCTAAAGTACATGCCTGATTTGTATTCAACAACAAATTCTATATCGTATAATCCTCCTGATTATAATCATCAAAATCACCATCATAAAATTCATCCCTTCGATAATATGGAACAAAATACATTTGTCCTTTATAGAAATGATTCATATGAGAGTTCGTCCAACCCATAAGTCTAATTATCAGGTCTCCTAAATGACGAAGCGATATATTTGATGGAACCTCAAACATACGCCATATAGCAGGTTTGTAATTCTTAAGAGTAACACGAATTACATATTTATGGACAATATTTCTTTTAAGATAATTAGGATAATTATCCTCGGTATATTTCATTTTCATTCAATACGGGGTTTATGCTAGTTTATTTATTTGTTAGCCTGCCCGAAAAAAATGGTTGTGGGAATCCTATCTTCGATACAAGTATCAGTGAAATATTTTTTCAAGTTAACAACAATTCACTACTTGATTTTTAGGTTACGTTTGGCAAATTTCATATAGGCAATCCAGTCTTCAGGATATACATTATGTTCACCTATTCTTATCTTGTATCCTACTGCACCACTGTCATCACGTTCACCCGGTTTAATACACTCTGAACTTTCAAGTCCTTTCTTTCCGAACAGGTCATACACAGACTGGACACTCTTTGCACAGAGCCATTCGCCCTTTGGATCCGCCCATAAATCCTGTGATGCACTTGCTATATATAAAGGTCGTGGGGCTGTAAGTGCTGCCAGACCATTCTGATCAACAGGGAAGTTTGAATCATTGTATTTATAGAAATTAGGGACAAACCAATGTGGGAAACTACGTCCGATAATACCAAAGTTTTCCCCGAAAGCACGCCTCGTAATAGCAGCTCCACAGCATCCGGAATTATTAGATACAACCATTGCAAATCGCAGATCATTGGCTCCTGTCCATAAAGCTGTCTTGCCAAGACGGGAGTGACCTATCACTATCATTCTGGATGCATCTAATTCCTTGGCAGTCTCTACATAGTCTGCAATTCTGCTGATACCCCATGACCAAGCGGAAATCGCACTCCATACATATTTGCCCGGATACATCTGTTCATACCAGGCACGCACTCCGTCGCCTTTGGACTCTTCCGGCCTGACATCAGGTTCAATTGAATTTCTTGTAGCTGTTGCAACTGCGAAACCTTCATTAAGAATTAATTCATATGGCCAGCGCCTGCCAGATTCCAATGCTATCGTTTCATCATTCTTATCCTTGAAATTCAGACCGATAAAAATAGGACATGGTCTTTTATGATTCTTCGGAAAATGAATAAGGACCTCAAAAGTATGTTTCTCCTCATTATCCAGACATACCTGTATTCTGCGACGGATACCCAAACCTCCATACACTTCTTCATCCTGACCTATCTGCTTGAAATGAAGTCCTTCAGGTTTTTCTGGTCTTCCACCGAACATTTCGGTTGTAAAGATTTCCAGAATTTCAGGTCTGCGTAATTCCATCCACTGTTTGGCATTCTTAACCTTTTGTCCATTGTTAAGGGTCAACAGGTCTGGAAGGGTAAACTCCGGAACTTTTGACTCATCATAATTAGCTTCCTGACCGAAACCCACAAGTGGTAGGAGCAGCAAAATCGTAAATAACACTCTTTTCATATCCTTTAAAATTTGATTTATTAAAATTGATTTAACTTTCATTTTTTTGATTGATCCCTTTTACAGTCAAATACTCTGGAGACCTGATTTACCTCCGGAACTTTTGTTTCCGATACTAAGTTAACAAAAATAAGTGAAACCATAAAGGATGCTACACTAATAAATTAAACTATTATTCTGAATGATACAATAGTAGTATCATTAACAAATCTGTGGTAGCATAAACAGAATATCATAATACAGCACGAAAAAAAATACGTAAAAAAGTTATCACGTACGGAATAATGATTCCAAAATGGCACTTTTTCAAATAGCAACATAATTGAATCAAGAAAAATTAGTATCTTTGCCGACCCAGGTCGGGCTCACTACAATATTAAGTTGCTATTTTATGTTATCACGCAGACTATTGAGGATTAAAGCTGTTCAGTCTTTATATGCAGCTTTGGAACGTGGCGAAAACGGAAACAAGACATTGCCAGCTGTTAACGAGTTAACGAAATCTGCAGATCAGTGCTATCAGCTTTATCTGACTTTCCTTGATCTTATTGTTAGTCTCAGGAATTACGCAAATGAACGCATTGAGATTGGCAAGAATAAATTCCACCCGTCTGAGGCAGAATTGAATCCTAATACACGTTTTGTTGAGAATCCTGTTATTGCAAAGATAGCAGATGCCATAGCCCCTTTTTCCGACAAGCTTCCTATTCAATGGAGCGACCAGAAGGAAATTATTTCTGAGTTATTCAACGAAATGATTGCAGAAGACTACTATAGTGTATACATGAGTCTTGAACGTTGTACATTGGCATCACACAAGAAAGTACTGGAAAGTTTTCTGATCAACAATCTCGTTGACAACGAGAACATAGAAAAAATCATTGAGGAGATCTCCATTTTCTGGGTTGATGACATTGACTATGCTGCAAGTTTTGTTAGCCAGACAATCAGAGACTACAAAAAGGATGAAGACATCATAATTCTTGAGAAATACCGCGATGAAGATGTAGCTGATTTTGGCAAAGACCTTATTCGGTTTAGCCTGGAACAATACGACACTAACCTTCAGTATATTATTGACAACTGCCACAACTGGGAACCAGACAGAATCGCCTGCATGGACAGGATTCTGCTTCTTGTCGCTATTGCTGAAATCAGGAATTTTCCATCAATACCGGTAAAAGTATCCATGGATGAATTCATTGAAATTTCAAAATTCTATTCTACCGATGACTCTTCTGTATTCATCAACGGAATGCTGGAAAAAATTGTACACGATCTGGACGCAAACGGACTTATCCATAAAAGCGGTCGCGGATTACTGCAGTAATGTTCAAGAAATTAAATACCTGTATTTTATTTTTATCACTCTTAGCACTTGCGAGCTGTGCATCCTTTGATACAGACAGTACTTTCTGGGGCAATCTTTTTTCTTACGGGACAACGGACACTTCTGATGGAAAGGATATCTCAGATGATACTGAAAACACGTACAAGACCGTCACCTTTATCGGATGTGATTCTATTTTGATAAAATCAGACACATTATTTGCTGGTTCCATGAATGAAGGGGAAACCAGTATGATGAAATTCGTCATCAGAAACAATTCAGGCAGAGCCATCAACATTACAGGTATCAATTCAGGATGTGGATGCACAACTGTCCAGTGGAAAAAGTCCCCGATTGAACCTGATGAAAGCAGAATGGTAACGCTGTTTTATAATTCCAGCGGCCAATTTGGCAAGCAGATCAAGACAATCCGTGTAACTACCGATAGCAAAGAAGAAAGGATGATATATCTGGTCGCAGACGTACTTTATTAAATCAATCCTCTTACTTAATTGTATTTATGAGCACACTTGAAAAAGTCCAAATATTGAGAGATACCCCAATTCCAGAGACCTGTAATAGTGGTAAAAATGACAAAAAATACTTTTTCAAGTAGACTCATTTATTAAATTCATCTAATTGTCTATCCGCTCTTAAATCAGAAGACAATAATAGTAACTATTCAGCATCAATGCCCAATACCAACAATAAACCTCTTTCCGGAATTTTTCTTGACACATTGATGGTTGTTTTTACACAGAGTGACTGAATAGTTACCAATAATATCTATACATATTGCTCCTGATTCTAATTTTTAATATATTTGCAAAAACAAAAATAATACGACATGAATTTATTTCTTTTACAAGAAGCCGCAGGACAGGCAGGAAGCAACTGGAGCTTCATATTGATGATGGTTGCTATATTTGCAATCATGTACATTCTGATGATCAGACCACAACAGAAACGTCAGAAAGAACTTAACAAATTCCGTGACGCACTGAAAAAAGGTGACAAAATAATTACAGCAGGTGGTATCTACGCAGTTGTAAAGAGTATTGAAGACAATACTGTACTGGTAGAAGTTGATGGCAATGTTACTTTGAGAGTTGACAAATCAATGATTATGAGAGACCCATCAGATATGGCCCAGAAATAATCAACATTTTGACAATATATTTGATTGAATACAATCAGTCAAAAGAGAATCGACAATGTGAGGTCTTTTACAAGGTCTCACATTGTTTTTTATAGTTTTTTTATAACAATTATTAAAAAAATTGTAATTTTATAGTGAAATGATTTAATAAAATTAAAAAAATGAAAAAGATTATCCTTATCCTGGCTGTATTATTGGCTGTAACATGTTCAGTATCAGCACAGAAACTATCAAAAGAAGAGAAGAAAGCACAGAAAGAAGCTGAAGCAGCTGAAACTGCTGCCCTTATGCAGAAAATGTTCTCTGAACATTGTTTCAAATTCGTTCCTGAGTTTTATTCACTTGGAAACGGTGAACGTATCAACATTGAAGGTTACGAAGAACTTGCCATCCGTCCAGATTCTTTCTATTGCAAGATGTCTGGAATAGACAACATCAGTGTAAACCGTTATGAAGTTGTCAAAGAGACCACTGAAAAGAGCGGATTCACCCTATCTGTCAAGGTCGAAGCCAACGGAGCCATAATGACATTCAATTTCGTTGTAAATTCAAAAACTGGAATGGGCGCACTTCGAGTTAAATCAAACAAGGAAAGTGACTTGAATTACAATGGTTCGTATAAAAGTTTCTAGGTGTTCATTTGCTGCCAAAGTTTGCTGATGCAGATTGTATTTCGTAACATGGTATAATGTAACGATACGTCACTTTAGCCTTTAATATGACCATGAAAGTTGAAATTTCAACTTTCATGGTCGTTTTTTATATCGTTCATCCCTGATTTCCAACATTATGTCAAAGTGATTATGCTTTTGAAAGTCGCTGCTGTATAACTAACTTTGGTGATGAAAATAGATTTCCACGAAATGAAAGCAAAAGAAAGATTTGAAGGTATTACAGAATGGTTTTCCACAAATATGCCAATGGCAAGAAGTGAACTTGCGTTCAGCAATCCATATGAACTGCTGATAGCTGTTGTTCTTTCGGCACAATGCACAGACAAACGTGTAAACATGGTAACTCCTGCTTTTTTCAAGAGATATCCTGATGTTTCTTCCCTTGCAACTTCTTCGAAAGAAGAAATTCTGGAATACATAAAATCAATTTCATACCCAAATTCAAAAGCAGATCATCTTCTGGGTGCTGCAAGAGTCATAAAAGAAAATTTCAATTGCCAGATTCCTGATACAAGAGAGAATCTAGAGACGTTGCCAGGTGTAGGACGGAAAACAGCAGGGGTTATACTGTCGGTCGCATTCGGAAAACAGGAGATTCCTGTTGACACACATGTATTCCGGGTATCTGAAAGGATAGGACTAACAACCAGATCAAAGACACCTCTTGAAACTGAGATGAAACTTCGCAAGGGATTTCCAGAAGACAGACTGGCAGAGGCACACCATTGGTTAATTCTTCACGGAAGATATGTATGTACAGCACGCAATCCCAAATGTAATGAATGCGGAATAAAAAAATGGTGCAGAGAATACGCAAAGAACAATTAAAAAATGTAAATTTGTAGTTTAATTAAAAGAATAACATAACACATTATATAAACATGAGCGAAACTGTTAATATTAAAGAACTTAACGACAAGATTAACCAGGAAAGTGCTTTCATTGACATCCTCTCTATGGAAATGGGTAAAGTCATTGTAGGGCAGAAACACCTTGTTGAATGTTTGATTATCGGATTACTTAGTGATGGACATATTCTACTTGAAGGTGTCCCAGGATTGGCAAAGACTCTTGCAATCAATACTCTTGCAAAATCAGTCGGCGGAAAATTTGCCAGAATTCAGTTTACTCCGGACCTTTTGCCTGCTGACCTTATAGGTACACAGATCTACTCACAGAAAAATGAAAGTTTTTCAGTTAAGAAAGGTCCTGTGTTTGCCAATTTCGTTCTTGCAGATGAAATCAACCGTTCTCCTGCAAAAGTTCAGTCAGCTTTGCTGGAAGCCATGCAGGAACATCAGGTAACAATCGGAGAAGAAACTTTCAAGCTTCCGAATCCTTTCCTTGTAATGGCTACACAGAACCCTATCGAACAGGAAGGAACTTACCCACTTCCTGAAGCACAGGTCGACCGTTTCATGCTGAAAGTTAAAATCAGTTATCCAACTCAAAAAGAAGAACAGTTGATTATTCGTCAAAATATGTCAAAGACGGCATTCCCTCAGGCGGAACAGGTAATCAAGCCAGAAGATATTCTTCATGCACGGGAAATAGTTTCAAGCGTATACATGGATGAAAAGATTGAAAAATATATTGTAGACATCGTGTTTGCAACTCGAACACCAAAGGAATATGGACTTGATTCCCTTGCCCAGATGATAGGATACGGATGTTCACCTCGTGCATCAATAGCACTTGCAAAGGCGGCAAAGGCATATGCGTTCATCAAACGTCGTGGGTATGTAATACCGGAAGATGTAAGAGCGGTTTGTTACGATGTAATGCGTCATCGTATTGGTCTCACATATGAAACTGAGGCTGAAAACATCACCTCAGAGGATATTATAACTGAGATACTGAATAAAGTTGATGTTCCGTAGTCTGTTTTTCTGCCATAATATTATTGCATCAGGACATATCTAAGGAATACTTCTATAGAGAAATCATAGATAAGGCACTTAAGGGCAATTTATTTAAATCTGTGCAAAAGGTGAGCGTAACCTGCCTTTTTGGGAAGTTCAATAGCTCATAGTGCAATTAATTCCTATGAATATCGAAGCAAAATTTTCCCTGTAAGATAATTCAGAGGGAGAGCAGATATACATAACTACAGATAACAGGTATATAAAAAAAGTTCTATTTATTCACATAAAAACAGAGGAACAGGCGCAGTTCCTCCCCCACCTTCAGGTGGGAGCAAACCTGCGCATTACTAATGAAAAGTGAGGATATAATTAAAAAAGTTCGTAAAATAGAGATTAAGACTCGCGGACTTAGTAATGATATCTTTGCAGGAAAGTACCATAGTGCTTTCAAGGGTCGTGGTATGTCATTTTCAGAGGTTAGGGAGTATCGTCCAGGTGATGACGTCCGTGATATTGAATGGAATGTGACAGCCAGAAGCAATAAAGCACATATCAAAGTTTTCGAAGAGGAAAGAGAACTTACTATGATGCTTCTGATTGACATCAGCGGTAGTTCCGGGTTTGGAACCAAATCTGAACTCAAAAGGGAGACTATCGCAGAGATTGCTGCCGTACTGGCTTTTTCTGCTGCAGGCAATAACGATAAGGTAGGTTGCATGCTTTTCACTGACCATGTTGAAAAATACATCCCACCAAAAAAAGGAAGACAGCATGTGCTGAGGATATTAAGTGACATTCTGGAGCCACGCCCAACATCAAATGGCACTAACATCAGCGAATGTCTCAGAACATTCACCGGAATCCAGAAAAAGAAATGCACAGCATTTGTCATATCAGATTTAATGGATATAGATAGTGGCAATACCCGTTTTGAAGAGAGTCTTAAAATTGCTGCCGGCAAACATGACATTGTCGCACTTAGGGTCTTTGATGAAAGGGAGATTGAATTGCCATCTGTAGGTCTTGTGAATATGTACGATATGGAAAGCGGGAAAACAATGCTTGTTGACACCTCAAGTTCAGAAGTCAGAAGAAAATGGGCTGAATATTATATTTCCTCACTGGCATCCATAGAACAGACATTGCTGAAAAGCAGGGTTGACAAGGCAGATTTTCCTACAGGACAGGATTATGTATCAACATTGATACAACTATTTAAAAGAAGATAATTGAACATGCGAAAACAACTTGTAGTTATATCACTCCTTCTGGTCGTTTCACTCCTTGCCAAAGGGATAGCTGCCAAAGCTCAGGAACTGCCACAGATTTCATCAAGTGTAGCAGCTGATACCATGTGGATTGGAGATCAGACCATATACAGTATCGAAATAAAGAAGGATGTCTCAACTGAAATAGGACTTCCACAGTTCAAGGACAACAAACTGACAGATAAAATAGAGATAGTCGAAGGTCCATGGGTTGACACCATTTCAAGAGAAGATCGCAATGTAACATTAAATGTCAATTACAAAATAACAATATTTGATGCTGGTGAATACGTATTGCAAGGATTTCCGATAATAGTGGGAGAAGGCGAAAAGCCAGACACAATGTTTGCCAGGACAGTAAACCACCTGTTTGTTAAAACATTTGAAATAGATACAACCAAACAGGAGATATTCGACATCAAGGCCAATCTGGATACTCCTATCACATGGGCCGAAATAAAGGAATTCATTCTTTCGTGGAAAGGTATGGTGGTTCTTGGATTAATGATACTGGTATCCATCGGAATCTGGTTTGTTATATGGATGCGTAAACGTAGAAACGGGGAATCAAACAAGCCAAAAGAACCTGCACACATCATTGCACTAAGAGCTATCAGTGCTCTTGAAAGGAAAAAAGTTTGGGAAAGCGGGAAAGTGAAAGAGTACTACTCTATTCTGACAGACATCATACGGGTATACATTGAGAATCGTTATGGTGTATCCACGATGGAACTGACCACTCCAGAAATTCTGAATGCAGTAAAGGAACTGAATTCAGAGAAACAGTACAGAATACTGGAAGAAATATTGTCAGATGCTGATCTTGTAAAATTTGCCAAACACATTCCTTCCCCTGAAGAAAATGCAGAGAGCGTGAATATTGCAAAAAAATATGTCGAGGAGACAAAATTAATTATCATAGAGGAGACAGAACAGAAAGATGAGTCAAATAAATAAAATAGTCCTTGTCATTTTGGTCTTCTTTGCAGCAACCCAAGCATTTGCTCAAAGCGAACGAGCTGACATTCGAAAAGGGAACCGTTTGTATAATAAAGGTTTACATAGTGAAGCTGAAGTGGAATACAAACGAGCCCAGCAAAAGAATCCATCATCATACGAAGCATTGTATAATCTAGGGAACGCCCTATACAAACAGAACAGGTTTGAGGATGCATTGGCTACATATTCAAAACTGGTTGAGGATGAAAACCATAGGGAGAATCTGGCATCAGTTCTGCATAATATGGGGAATTCATATGTTCAGACCAAGAAATACGATGAAGCCATTGATTGTTACAAGAAGTCATTAAAGGTTGATCCTACAGATATGCAGACAAAATTCAATCTTGCATACGCTCAGAAATTGAAGAAAGACGAGGAAGACAAGAATAAGGATAATAACAACAAGGATCAGAATCAGGACAACAATCAGAACAATCAGAACAATCAGAACAATCAGAACAACCAGAACCAGAACCAAAATAATCAGAATCAGAACCAAAATCAAAATAATCAGAATCAGAATCAAGACCAGAATAATAACCAAAATCAGGACAATAATCAGGATCAGGACAAGGACAAACAGGATCAGCAGCAGGAACCTCCAAAACAGAATCCTAATCAGGCTGAAAATGAAAGGACTCTAAATGCGATTCAGGCCGCTGAGGATAAAACAAAAGACAAAGTAAAGAAAGAGCAGGCCAAGGCATATGGTCAAAAACAAGGTAAACAATGGTAAAAAGGCACTAAATCAATGATTCCATCAATATTTAGATTTGAAAACCCTGAACTTCTGTGGATGCTTGTAATCATTCCACTGATGATTGCATATTATATATACAAACAGAAGTTAGGATCTGCTACTGTCAAAGTTTCGTCAATCCAAGCTTTTCAGAAAAAGATTGTTACCATTCGAAGTATCTTGGCTCATTTACCTATCCTATTAAGATGTCTGGCGGTCGGGTTCATTATAGTTGCACTTGCACGTCCTCAATCTGCTGAGGACTATACAAATACAAATGCTGAGGGTATTGACATCGTAATGTCTCTCGATATTTCAGGTTCAATGCTGGCCAGAGACTTCAATCCCAACCGTCTGGAAGCAGCCAAAGATATATCAAGTAAGTTTATAATGGGGCGTCCGACAGACAGAATCGGACTTGTCGTTTTTGCAGGAGAAGCTTTCACACAGTCACCGCTGACTACTGACCACACATCCCTTGTAAATCTTCTTAATCAGGTACAGATGGGATATATTGAAGATGGTACAGCAATAGGAAACGGACTCGCTACAGCCATTAACAGATTACGCGATAGTGAATGTCCAAGTAAAGTTATTATCCTACTTACAGACGGCGTCAACAATAGCGGACAAATTGACCCAAAAACAGCAGCAGACATTGCAAAGGATTACGGAATAAGAGTTTACACAATAGGTGTAGGTAGTCAAGGCGTTGCACCATACCCTACATACAACAGTTGGGGAGAACTTACATATCAGAACGCAAAAGTTGAAATAGATGAGAAATTACTTGAAACCATAGCAAATGAAACAGGTGGACACTATTTCAGAGCTACAGACAACACAAAATTAGCTGAGATATATTCGGAAATTCAGGAAATGGAAAAGACAAAGGTCGAAGTTGAAAATTTCCGGAAATATTCTGAAGTATTCCCGCCATTTCTTATTATGGCATTAGCCTTGATTTGCCTTGAAATAACATGTAAATTATTGATATTTAAAAGATTGCCTTAATAATGTTCCGTTTTGCATCACCATACTTTCTGTATCTACTACTACTGATTCCTGTATTGGTAGTACTATACATTTTTTACCTTAAATCTCATCAAAGACTGGTAAATCGTTTCGGAGATTCAGAACTCATGAAAAAATTAATTGTGGATGTTTCTCCCAAAAGAGTGTTATATAAATATTCATTGATTCTCATATCAATAGTATTCATTATTCTGGCACTTGCCCAACCGCAGCTTGGTGCAAAACTTCGCGAAGTCAAAAGAGAAGGTATTGAGATAATGCTTGCCGTAGATGTCAGCAACTCCATGCTTGCAGAAGATCTTAAGCCAAACAGACTGGAAAGGACAAAAAATGCTGTAAACAGGATGATAGACCAGCTTCAGAAAGACAGAATAGGAATGGTCGTATTCGCTGGAGATGCATATATTCAATTACCAATCACCAGTGACTATATCTCAGCAAAGAGTTTTGTAAGTGGTTTGACAACTACGATGGTTCCAAGGCAAGGGACGTCAATAAGTAAAGCTATTGAACTTGCCACCCGTTCATTTTCCGAACAGAGCGGAAGAAGCCGGGCAATTATTCTGATTACTGATGGTGAGAGTCATGATGACGATCCACTTCAGGCTGCACAGCAAGCAAAGGATGCAGGTGTTATGATTTTCACCGTCGGCATAGGTACACCAGAGGGAGCTCCTATTTCTGTGAATGGCGAAATAATAAAGGATGAAGAGGGAAATATCGTTGTTTCCAAGCTGGATGACACCTCCCTTCAACAGATAGCAGTGCTTACAGGAGGTGCTTACGTACAGGCTACTGAAAGGACAATAGGACTGGAACAAATATTTGAAGAAATAAGTAAAATAGACAAACAAGAATTTTCAAGTATGGTATTTGAAGAATACAATGACCAATTTCATTATTTTCTGTGGATTGCATTTATCTTGATAATAATTGAATTTATAATGCTTGAAAGAAAAAATCATGTCTTATCCAAAATATCAGTATTTTCAACAAAAAAACACCATGATTAGAAAGCAGATTGTATATTTTTTAGCATTTGCACTACTTCTCATAGGCATAATTCCGACTTATGGGCAAAATGTTTCATTCGAATTAAACGCTCCTCTGACAGTTCAGGCAGGCCAACGTTTCAGAGTTGAAGTCACACTGTCCAATGCTGATGGTTCAGAATTTGTCGGACCATCATTTACAGGATTGACGATTCTTGCAGGACCTACTAAATCCCAGGGAAGTAGCTATCAGAATATTAACGGAAAGGCCACAAGTTCGAATTTTATTACCTGGACATACATACTTCAAGCTCCTGATAATGAGACTTCCATTAAAATAGAATCTGCAAGTGTCAAAGCAAATGGTAAAACATACACAACAAGCCCACAGACAGTCGATATTGTTTCATCACAGGCGCCTGCAGGCTCAGGACAGAATGCAAATGGAAGAGGACAGCAAGCTAAGTCAACATACAAACAAGGAGATGTGCAGCTAAAACTGGATTTGTCATCAACAAATGTATACAGGGGTGAACCAATAATTGCAACACTTAATCTATACATTAGAGCTGAAGTAGCAGGACTGGATAACCCAAAATATTCACCATTGACCGGTTTCTGGTCTCAGGAACTAGAAATAGATCAGAATAAGGTTTCAAAAGGGACAATTTCAGGAAAAACATACGAAGTGCATCCAATACGCCAATGGATATTATATCCTCAAAAGAGTGGTGATTTAACAATTGAACCAACAACATTAACAGCTACAATTGCTATCAGAATAGATACGCCAAGCTCTGGTTCCTTGTTTGACAATATGTTTGGAGGATTTGGAAACGATGTTGAATATGTAAATCAAAATCTTTCGACAGGAGCAATCAAAGTCCATGTAAAGGATCTTCCTACGCCTCAGCCTACCAGTTTTGACGGAGCAGTAGGACAATTTACAATGGAAAGTACATTGTCTGCATCTTCTCTTTCTGCAAATTCTGCTGGATCAATCATTATTAAACTTAAAGGAAGTGGTAATTTCCCTACGATTTCCAATCCAAAAATCAGTTTCCCTGCAGCATTTGAATGTTATGACACGAAGAGTACTGATAATGTAAAGTACAATTCACAAGGTGGTAATGGTGAAAGGACATGGGAATTCCCATATATTGCCCGAGTAGAAGGAGAGTATACAATCCCCGCGCTAGAAATTTCCTATTTTGACACGAAATCAAAGCAGTACAAGACTCTAAGCAGTGGAGACTTCAAAATCAGTGTCACAGCTGATGAAGGTAAGGGGAATACGTCGACAGGCACATTTATTTCTGGAGTTACAAAGCAGGACCTTAAGATGCTTGGACAGGATATTAGGTATATCAAGACTCCTGAATATTCAGAACTTAAAACCAAGACAACACCATTGATATGGACAATATGGTACTATCTGATAATGATTGCGATTATCGGAGTGTTTGTTGCCGTACTGAATGGACTTAAGAAATATATCAAGAGTAGAAATGACATTGCAAAAGTCAAGAACAAAAAGGCTAACAAAGTAGCACTGAGAAGACTACGCAAGTCAAAAGGATTCATGAATAGTGGAAACCGGACCAAATTCTTCGAAGAAATGCTTAGGGCTCTATGGGGATATATGGGTGATAAACTGACTATTGATGTTGCCAACCTTACAAAGGAAAGGGTTCAGAACGAGTTGATTGCACGGGGAATAAGTGAAGATCAGGCGGAAATATTCTTAGGATTGATTTCCGAATGCGAGATGGCGCAATATTCACCTGAAATGAGCGTCAAGATGGAAGACATATATGGACAGGCGCTAGAAATAATTGGTAATCTTGAAATAAACTAGGACAATGAGAAGGACGTTAATAATATTAGCAATAACGATGTTATCATTAACATCTCTTGCTCAGAAAGATTCTGCATCAGTAGCATCAGATGATGTTGCAAGTATCAAGAAACAAGAAGAGACAGGTGAGTCAACAACATCATGGGATAAGGCAAACCGTGCATATTCTGAAGGACAGTTTCAAGTTGCTGAAGTTCTATACATGCAACTTATTGAAGAAGGCTACCAGGATGCATCATTATATTACAATTTGGGAAACACCTATTTTCAACAGAATCAAATTGGTAAAGCGATTCTTAATTATAAAAGAGCATATTTAGCTAATCCGTCAGACAAGGACATTCAATACAATCTTGAACTGGCCCAAAGTAAAACCAAAGATAAAATTGACAAGTTACCTTCCTTCTTTCTATTTGAATGGATTGATTCAATAAGAGATTTGATGGATACCAACACATGGGCAGAAACTGCGATTTTTTTGCTTCTGATTGATTTATGCATGATAATGCTATGGCTGCTTGCAAATTCACTTGGAATACGTAAATTAGGATTTTATTCAGCCATTCTATTAACTGTTCTGGTGGTAGTTTCTATAGTCAACAGTTTCAGATCTGCAAATCATGTATACAATTCAGCAGAGGCAGTGGTAACTAGTTCTGCGGCTTTGATTAAAAGTTCACCTTCTGATAGTGGGAAAGACCTTTTTGTCGTCCATGAAGGAACCAGTCTATTAATAAAACAGAATCTGGATGGTTGGAATGAAGTTGAATTGATTGACGGAAATAAAGGATGGATTACAAGTTCCGCCATTGAAAAAGTATTAATTGACAAAGAATAATTTATGTTAAACTATAAAAAGGCTATCGGCAAATCCTCCCACATAATCGTGGGTTCCTCACCGAAAATATTATGGAACTAGTTTATACAGGAAAAACAAAAAATGTTTACGCCCTAGAGAACGGCAACTATTTGTTGAAATTCAAAGATGATTGTACTGGAAAAGACGGCGTATTTGATCCAGGTGAAAACTCTGTAGGTTTAACAATTGATGGTGTAGGTGATGTCAATCTACGCATGTCCATCTATTTCTTTGAAAAAATCAATGCCGCAGGTATTAGAACACACTACGTCAACGCAAATCTAAAGGACACTACAATGGAAGTTCTTCCTGCAAAAGTGTTCGGTAAAGGTCTTGAAGTTATCTGCAGATATAAAGCTGTAGGTAGTTTCTTCCGCCGTTATTCAGATTATGTTGAACTTGGTGCTGATCTGCCTGCATATGTTGAAACAACATTCAAAAATGATGAAAAGGGAGATCCTCTAGTTACAAAAGATGCTTTGGTTGATCTTGGTGTAATGAGCGCAAAACAGTACGATGATATTAAGGTCGAAACTCAAAAAATAACAGCTATCGTTGCTGAAGATCTTAAGAAAAAGGGACTTGACCTTTACGATATCAAATTTGAATTTGGATACGACATGGACGGCAATGTTATGCTCATAGACGAAATAGCATCAGGAAACATGCGTGTATATAAAAATGGCGAATATATTGATCCTATGACTCTTTCTAAACTATTCTTCGCATAACATATTATATTGTTCGCATAACAATTTCTGTTAGTGAATAAAAGAAGTTCTGTGCTATATGCCGGAACTTCTTTCTTTATTCCTACACATCCATTTACTGTAATAGAGGCCTATAGGTCATAACTATCATTGACTAGGAGTATTTCATCGCTGCAAAAAATTCAGCCATTAATCGAGTAGGAGGAAAACAAAATA
>DCHP01000111.1 GCA_002315675.1 Rikenellaceae bacterium UBA1749
TTTAATCATAATTCAACCGCTTTTGGTTAGTTCTATATACACAATACAAAGATAGGGAAACTATTTGGTATATACAAAAAATAATCGTCTAAATATTAGGCGATTATTATATTGATTAATTATTGGTATTAGTTTTGCTTTATAGGAAGTTTACGTCTAAAAGAAAAGAGATTGGAAAGCCTAATCTCTTTTCAGCTGATGTCCTTTATGTTGAAATTATCAATGTATGATAATACCTATTACATCATGCCACCCATGCCACCTCCCATTGGAGCTGCAGGAGTTTCTTCCTTGATGTCAGCAAGAACGCATTCAGTTGTCAGGAACATGGATGAAACTGAAGCTGCATTTTCAAGAGCAACACGTGCAACTTTGGTTGGATCAATGATTCCAGCCTGGAACATGTCTTCGAATCTGTCAGCGCGGGCGTTATAACCTTTATTGCCCTTAGCCTTACGAACTTCGTTCACAACTACAGAACCTTCACCGCCTGCGTTGAAAACAATCTGGCGAAGAGGCTCTTCAATTGCCTTCTTGATGATGGCAATACCAGTCTTTTCGTCTTCATTGTCGCATTTAATACTGTTCAGTGCGTTAGAAGCGTGGATGTATGCAATACCACCACCTGGGATAATTCCTTCTTCAACAGCAGCACGTGTAGCAGCTAATGCATCGTCTACGCGGTCTTTCTTTTCTTTCATTTCAACTTCAGTAGCTGCTCCAATATAAAGAACTGCTACACCACCTGCCAGTTTGGCAAGACGTTCCTGAAGTTTTTCCTTATCATAATCTGATTTTGCACTCTCAATCTGCTTACGAATCTGAGCTACACGATCAGCGATTTCCTTCTTGTCGCCGCAACCATCAACAATTGTAGTATTATCCTTTGAAAGGGTAACCTTTTCAGCCTGACCTAGCATGTCAATTGTTGCTGTGTCAAGTGTAAGACCTGTCTCTTCAGAAATTACAGTACCTCCAGTCAGGATTGCGATATCGCGAAGCATTTCCTTACGTCTGTCACCGAATCCAGGTGCTTTTGCTGCTGCAACTTTCAGTGTGCCACGTAGCTTGTTGACAACAAGCGAACTCAAAGCTTCACCATCAACATCTTCTGCGATAACTATAAGTGAACGGCCACTTTGAGCAACTGGCTCAAGAACAGGAAGAAGTTCTTTCATTGTAGATATCTTCTTGTCTGTCAAAAGGATGTATGGCTTGTCAAGTTCAGTTACCATCTTCTCGGCATCTGTAATGAAGTAAGGAGAAATGTAACCACGATCAAACTGCATACCTTCCACTACATCAACATGAGTATCAGTACCTTTTGCTTCCTCTACAGTGATAACACCTTCACGATTGACTTTTTCCATTGCTTCTGCAATAAGTTTGCCGATGAAACTATCATTGTTTGCAGAAATGGTTGCAACCTGTTCAATTTTTTCAATATCACCACCAACTTCCTGACTCATCTTCTTAAGTTCAGCAACAACAGCAGCAACAGCTTTGTCGATACCACGTTTCAAATCCATTGGATTTGCACCGGCAGTAACATTTTTCAATCCATTGTTTATGATAGCCTGAGCAAGAACAGTTGCAGTAGTAGTACCATCACCGGCATCATCTGCTGTCTTGGATGCAACTTCTTTTACAAGTTGTGCACCCATGTTCTGGAAACGATCTTCCAACTCAACTTCTTTTGCAACTGTAACACCATCCTTTGTAATCTGAGGTGCACCGAATTTCTTGTCAATAACAACATTGCGACCTTTTGGTCCTAGTGTAACCTTTACTGCATTTGCCAAAGCATCAACACCAATTTTAAGTGCTTCGCGGGCTTCGGTCTGGAATTTAATATCTTTTGCCATAATAATCTGATTTTTTGTTTTTTTTATTATTTAACAATTGCAAGAATATCATTCTGACGCATAATCAGACATTTCTTGTCATCAACAGTAACTTCAGTTCCTGAATATTTTCCATAAAGAACTATATCACCTTTTTTTACTTCCATCTGGACATCCTTTGTTCCTGGACCAACTGCAATAACAACACCCTGTTGTGGCTTTTCCTTTGCTGAATCTGGAATAAATAATCCGCTTGCTGTTTTTTCTTCAGCTTCTTTTGGCTCGATAACGACTCTATCTGCCAATGGTTTGATGTTTGTACTCATAATTTTATGTTTTTTTGTTTGTTACTTATTCTCTCAGGTATTATTCACTTTTTTCAATCCATATGAACATTTCCTGATATTTTTCTATTCGATGAGTTATCAAGTGCACAAACTATGCCAAACTTTAATTAGTGACAGTTTGGCAGTCTTTGCCATTGCTGAAAGAATATGGGAATGACTCTTTAGATGTGCCTCTTGTTTTGCATGGTACATCCTGCATAGTAAAATCAATGGTAGCGCCATTGATCAGGTCATTATGCTCGAAATAATTGAAATTCCACTCTTTACCATTCTTTTTGACCTTCCCTATATAAAATGATTCTGCCGAATTTGCAGGAGCATTGATAACAATCTTGTTGCCATTTGGAAGGTTGATGGTTGCCTTTTTGAACAGCGGTGTGCCAATGGCATACTGACATGTTGCCGGTGCAACAGGGTAGAACCCAAGTGCGGAAAATACATACCATGCAGATGTCTGTCCATTGTCTTCGTCTCCGCAATATCCATCTGGATTTGGATTGTATAATTTTTCCATTGTTTCGCGGATGCGGGCCTGTGCTTTCCATGGCTGACCACCCCAGTTGTATAGGTAAAGTACATGCTGGATTGGCTGATTCCCATGTGCATAATTCCCCATATTCATTATCTGCATTTCACGGATTTCATGGATAACTGCACCATAGTAACTGTCGTCGAAAATAGGTGGCATGTCAAAAATGTTGTCAAGATTCTGACAGAATTGATCTTTTCCTCCCATGAGTTCAATCAAACCTTGAGGGTCATGAAAAACAGACCATGTATAGTGAAGAGCATTTCCCTCAGTGAAATCTCCACCCCATTTATATGGGTTGAGTTTTACTGGAAAAGTTCCATCAGCGTTACGGCCTCCCATCAATGAAAATTCCTTTCTGTATAGGTTCTTGTAATTGTTTGCAGCTTTGGCATAAGGGGCAATTTCACTATCGGATTTTCCAAGAGCCTTTCCAAGAGCCCAGATACACCAGTCGTCATATGCATATTCAAGCGTTCTGGCTGCACTCTCATTTATTTTTACATCGCATGGAACATACCCAAGACTATCGTAATACTGCCATCCGATACGTCCTGTAGAAGCAATCTTAGGATGAACATTATGAGCCCCATGTCTTACGGCTTCCCAGAGTTTTTCAATGTCATATCCCCTAATTCCTTTAAGGTATGCTTCTGCGACAACTGATGCTGAATTGTTGCCGACCATGCATCCTCTATGTCCTGGACTTGCCCATTCTGGCAGGAATCCGCTTTCAAGGTAACAATTTACCAGCCCTTCCTGCATTTTGGAAGCCATTTCCGGATATATTAAATCAACGAGTCCGAAAAGGCATCTGAATGTATCCCAGAAACCGGTATCAGTAAACAGGTAACCGTCATGGACTTTTCCGTCATGTGGGCTATAGTGAATGCGTTTTCCCTCTTTTGTTACCTCAGAGAAATCCCTTGGAAACAGGACAGAGCGATACAGGCATGAATAGAAAGTTCTTTTATGATCAACATCTTCATCTTCAACTTCAATTCTAGACAATACTTCATTCCATCTTGCCTTACCCTCAAGTTTCAGGTAGTCAAAAGCTTTTCCTTTGACTTCCATAAGGTTTGTTTCTGCCTGGTTCTCATCAATAAAGGAAGATGCGACCCTGAGATTTATTTTTGAACCTCTCTCGGTATTTCTGAATCCGACAAGGGCCATGGAATGATCTCCATTTACGACGGCAACAGTGTCAAAATTCCTGTCGCATTCTATGACGAAATAGTTCCTGAAATTTTCGGCAACACCTCCGGAGTTCCTTACGCTGTAACCGCTTATCCTATTTCCTTCAACCTTAACCGAAGATCCCTTGTCAAAAGCATCAATCACTATATATGACATGCTCATCTTTGGGTATGTAATTTGAAATGCGCATGCATGATCAGTAGGAGTTAATTCAACAAAAGTGTCATGGTCTGCCAGATATACGCTGTAATAGTATGGAGTTGCAGTTTCGGCTTTATGTGAAAACCAGCTGGCTCTTTTGTCTTCGTCCATAAAAGGACCAGTCGTAACGGGCATTATGGAAAATTGGCCATAATCGTTAATCCATGGACTTGGCTGGTGAGTCTGCTTGAATCCTCTTATTTTATCACTGTCGTACGAATATACCCATCCGTTACCCATTTTTCCTGTTTGCGGAGTCCAGAAATGAGTCCCCCATGGACGTGCAATAGCCGGGTACGTATTGCCTGTTGATAACTGGTATTTGGACATGGAGCCTACCAATGGATTTACATAATCCACAGGGGTCTTTTCTGTTTTAGCCAGGGCAATCAGGCTGCTTAATAGGAAGATAATACTTGCTGTAAATGTTACTTTTATTTTCATATGACTGTTTTAATTGTTGCTTGGCGTATAGTCAAGTTCTGATTTTTCAATTATTAGAACTGGTGCATCCCATAATGGAAGTCTTGAGAAACATTGCTTGTTGTCTGTGGATTTTTTAAGAAGGCATGATTCCAGACTATGAACTTTGCCTGTAATCATATCGACATAGACAGGATCGTTCAACTGGGCACCTGCGACGGAAATGTCGATCAATTTTCTTTCGACGCTGTCAGTAGGTACTTCATTGCCATACCACAGGAAGTAGCCTATGGTCTTTCCGCTTTTCTTCATCCCGTAAACCTTAATTCCTGTACTGTCAATGGTCTCCACAGTGAGGGTTGTATCTGCAGTGTAATCAGTTGTAACTATACTGCAGACATTCTGGAATGCATAGAATTTGGGACGTTTGTACTGCGGTTCACTGTATAGATTCATTCTTATTAGGCCATATGACTGAAGCATCCATCCGTAGTTTAGGTCCACCATGGTGAATACCGATGAAGGGACCCCCAGACTGAAATTTGTAAGCATATGCCTTAAATCCCATTTGACCTGTTTTCTCTCTGACAATTCATTCCAGGCAAGTGCATGGCCATATTCAAGTTGGGCAGGACATCCGGATTCTCCCTGTAGAATTTTAATATTGGTATTGTATTCTTTAGCTTTTGCCTGAAGAGCTATAACGGCATTTCTGATCATGTCTGGATTTGGCCAGTATGCATGATAGGTAATATAATCTATGTATTCGATTCCTCCAAGTTTCTTTTCTTCTTCGAGAAACTCAAAAATAAACGGTTGGGTAGGCGAGCATGCACCTATAGCTGCAATTTTTACATCAGGGTCTATTTCTCTTATGGCCTTTGCTGTATTATAGAATAACAATGCATACATTGCCGCAGTATTGTGTTTATTTCCATCTGCTTCATTCCATACTTCATACATTGTAACCTTCCCTTTATATCTTTTTACAGTAGCCTTGACATAGTTTATCCATCCATCCATTACTTTGCCATTGCCAAAAAGTGTGGCTCCAAGGTTGTCCCCGTGGGATGAATAAATAGGATTACCATAACAAAGACAAACCCAGGGTTTTACACCTTCTTCAATCAGCCCGTTCACATGTTCGTCGAACCATTTGAAATCATAATGTCCTTTTTTCTTTTCAGTTTTAGCCCATCCACTCTGAAGTCGTGCATAACCGGTACCTGTTTCTCCTACGAAATCCTTATAGTTGGCAAAAACAGCATAATCCCGATCCATTGTCTCTGCGCCGACAGACCAGTATGATGGTCTGTTGATGTCGGAAGGATGCGGATTTACTTGTCCTATTACTGAAATAGGTGCGGGACTGCTGTTGAATACCCCAACAATCATAGAGTTCTTCAACTCTTTTGCATTAATACTCGCCAATGTGAATAGTGGGACTGTTAAAAGGAAAAGTGTCTTTTTCATAACTCAGATTTTTTACATAGATTATTTTTAATAATGCCGGGATTTTATTTTTACAAAGTTAGCAAAATGAACTATTTTTGCTAAATATATCTTTATCAACAATTATGCAATTCATATCATGAAGAAAATCTTACTTTACACCTTGTTGACACTTTTAGTGTTTGGTGCATCATGTACTAATCCAGAAGAACAGGCCGCGAAAGGTCTTGCCAAGAGAATTCTGCCAAATCAGTATAGAAATATTGAATTCAAATTGCAGACTGCAGATACCAATTTTTACTCAATGTATACAGAAAATGGCAGATTGCATATAACTGCTGATTGCTCTGGTTCCATGGCCAAAGCACTGGGTGATTATCTGCGTGATTATTGTCATACAGAAATTTCATGGTTTGACTACAACAAAATAGTTGAGCCAGAAGAATTGCCTGTACTTGATTCTGTTGTCTGCAGACAGTCACTTTTACCTAATCGTTTCTTTTTCAACTATTGTACATATGCATATACCGTAGGATACTGGAACTGGGAACAATGGGAAAGGTTTATTGACTGGATGGCGATGAATGGTGTAACCATGGCTCTTGCTCATACCGGGCATGAAGCTGTATGGCAAAAAGTATATCAGAGATTCGGTCTTTCAGATGAGGAGATTCTTTCATATTTCACAGGTCCTTCAACACTGGCATTTAACAGAATGGCCAATATTGAAAAGTGGAATGGTCCACTTCCCCAGAAATGGATAGATGGACAAAGAGATCTTCAGAAAAAGATAATTGAGAGAGAAAAATCCCTTGGAATCTCCCCTATTCTCAACTCATTTACTGGACATGTCCCAGAAGCTTTTGCAAAGCATTATCCAGATGCAAAAATA
The DNA here is from genome assembly GCA_002315675.1 of Rikenellaceae bacterium UBA1749. Lineage (GTDB taxonomy): Bacteria > Bacteroidota > Bacteroidia > Bacteroidales > Rikenellaceae > Mucinivorans. The sequence continues at coordinate 6,889 of DCHP01000111.1, forward strand.
TCGGAAATGCACTGGCTCTCTTTCCAGGAGCCATATACAACCTGGTATCTGAATCCAAGTGATTCCCTTTACGCAGAAGTACTTTCAGCTTATCATGAGGAACAGGAAAAAATGTATGGAATTCCTAGTCACTATTATTGCGTTGACCTTTTCAATGAAATGGCACCGCCAAGTTGGGAACCTGAAGATCTTGCAGCTATTTCCAAATCATCTTATGACCTGCTTGCGAAGGCTGATCCCGATGCTGTCTGGATTCAGATGTCTTGGATGTTCCTTAATGAGAAATGGACACCGGAAAGACTTGAAGCATATCTTACTGCAGTACCTAAGCATAAGGTTATGCTCCTTGATTATGCCGGGGACTTCCTGGAACTCTATGAAAAGACAAATCAGTTCTCAGGACAGGATTTCCTATGGTGCTATCTTGGTAATTTTGGAGGTCATACCGTTCTTGGTGGTAATATTGTTGACTGTGGCAAAAGACTTGACAGTGTATTTGTCAAGGCTCCGGATAATTGTGTGGGAATAGGTTGTACTCTTGAAGGTTTCGGATGCAATCCTGAAATGTATGAATTTGCTCTTGACAGGGCCTGGGAGAAGAAATATCCAACAGAGAAGTGGCTTGAAAAGATGGCTGACAGAAGACTTGGAAAGGTTGACGAAAACAATCGTAAGGCATGGAGAACACTCCGACTTGATCTTCTTGACAGACGTGAGGACGATTACTGGGTTCACATATCTTATGTGCCTTCCCTTGGTATGAGGAATCATACAAATGCACTTAAGGACAATAAACTTATGCTTAAGGCCTGGGGTGAACTATTGAATGCAGAAAATACAGGTGTCCCTGCATATAATTTCGATTGTGTGAACTTTGGAAGAAACTGTCTTGATACATATTTTTCACAATTGATACCACAGGTAATTGCGGCATACGATGCCAAGGATAAGGTTAAAGTCAAGGAAATCAGTAACAAGATGTTGGAGATTCTTGATGATATTGAAAAAATTACCGGGGCTGAAAGATACTTCCTGCTTGGCTATTGGATGGAACAGGCAAGACAGTGGGGTGATACTCCTGAGGAAAAGGAATACTATGGCTGGGATGCCAAAAGTATTGTTTCAACATGGGCTCATAAAGCCTGTCCTTTGATTGATTATGCTTGCCGTGAATACAATGGACTTGTTGGTACATATTATAAACCGCGTTGGGAAGAATTCCTGAAGCAGATTTCAGAATGTGAACCATTTGATGGCGGTGCTTTCAATACATGGCGTCATGACCTTGAATGGGACTGGTTAAATGCCAAGCAATCTTTCCCTGTTGATCCTGTAGGTGATGGCGTTGAAATCAGCCGGGAACTATACAACAAGTACAAGGACGAAATCAATCAGTGAACCTACTTGAAATAATCTAAATATTGAGAAGCACCCCCCCCCATCACAGAGGCCTGTGTTAGTGGTAAAAACAAAAAAACATACTTTTTCAAGAGGTCTCATCAGTAAATGCTAAGGATGACATCAAGTCATACACTATTTGCGGTATGATATAGGAAGAAATAATTATCTGAGTCTCAGTTAAAAGTATCTATCGGATTTTTTAAAGGAGGCTCAGTTTTGCATGGAACTATGAAATAATTTATTGGACATTGTCTGTTGCTGTACTTCATATTGTAAATACAGATTCCTCTAATTATTAATCTTAAATCGTTATATTGCAATTGTATTTGAAATTTGATATAGGACGATAATCTAAATTTGTTGAACAGTTATGGGTAACAGGATAAGGATAACAAAACAGTTTGAGTTTCATATGGCCCATGCTCTTGAAGGGTATGATGGCGCATGCAGACATATTCACGGGCATGCGTATAAACTTTTTGTTACAGTACGTGGCGTTCAGTCCGCAGATGACGGAATGGTAATGGATTTTAAACTGTTGAAGAAAATTGTTCAGGAAAAAGTCCTGGATTACTATGATCATTCACTCCTTCTAAGGAAAACGCAGAAAAGTGAAAAGATTTACCAGGATATTCTCTCAAACTGGGGAAATGTTCATCTTATTGAAAGACAGCCGACAAGTGAAAATATACTAATGGATATTGTATCTATTCTACGCAATAGTCTCGGCTGCGATAGTGCTGAATTATACTCAGTACGTCTTTATGAAACAGATTCTTCCTGGGTAGAATGGTCCGTAAACGATAATATTGATTAATTTTTAGTTTTTCAGTCATGAAGAAACTTTTTTTAGTGGATGCTTATGCATTGATATTCAGATACTATTATGCTTTCTTATACTCCCCTATGAGATCTCCAGATGGGCAGAATACATCTGCAATATTCGGATTTGTCAAGTTTCTGAGTGATATAATTGAAAAACAGAAACCGGATTGTATAGGTGTTGCTTTCGATCTGTCTGGTGGGACTTTCAGAAATGAATTATATCCTCTGTATAAAGCCAACAGGGATGAAACCCCTGAGGATATCGTAACATCTGCTAAAGTTATTAAGGAGATACTTGCTGCCATGAGGATTCATGTTCTTGAAATGGCGGGATGGGAAGCGGATGATGTAATCGGAACACTTTCAAAACGTGCGGCAAGAACGGGGAATTACGAGGTGTACGTTGTCTCACCAGATAAGGATCTTGCTCAACTGGTTGATGACTCAATCAGTATCTATAAACCAGGAAAAAGTGGAAAGGAAGATGAAATTCTGGGAAGGAAGGAGATATGCCAACACTACGGAATCTCGGATCCATCACAGATCATAGATATTCTTGCCATCTGGGGTGATGCTGCAGATAATATCCCTGGTGTTGCTGGTATTGGAGAGAAAGGTGCGTCAAAACTTCTTGCGGAGTGGGGCACTCTCGAAAATATAATTTCGAATGTTGATAAGCTTAATCCTAGGCAGGCTGAAAAGATAAAGGCATCAATAGATCAGCTTAGACTGGCCAGGAAATTGACAGAGATAGCACTTGATGTTCCTATTGATGTCCAATGCGAAGATTTAAACCTGAAAGAGCCTGATTATCAGGCATTGACGGCCATTTATCAGAAACTGGGTTTCAGGTCGTTGATTGCTTCCATGTCAAAACATAACTTTGCTCCGGCAGTTCAAGGTGCATCTGAAATAACTCCTGAGGCAAATGCGAATTTGGGAGAGAAATATGTCATTCATTCTCTTTTTGATGATATTGAACCAGAAACAATACTTCCGCAACCTATAGAGAGACCAAAACCTTCTATTATTGTTGAACCGGAGCCATTGTTGTCTGAAAGTAGGCAATATACCACGATTAAGGATGTAAATCATTCATATTCTACAATTGATGATGAGGATGGAATACAGACTCTTTTAAGCCTGATAAAGGAAAAGGGAATCTTTGCTTTTGATACAGAGACAACATCGATCGAGCCTATGCGTGCCGAACTTGTAGGTATGTCAATTGCTGTTGAACCTCATACAGCTTTCTGGATCAGAAAAAGGGAACTGATTGAAATGTTCAGGGATGTTTTTTCATCTGAAGCCATAGCCAAGATAGGGCATAATGTCAAGTATGACATGATAGTGATGAAGAATACTCTTGGAATTGAGACGCGTGGCCAACTATGGGATACAATGTTAATGCACTATATCCTTTTTCCGGAAAGCAGGCATTCAATGGATTATATATCAGCAACCCTTCTTTCATATGAACCTATTCCAATAGAGAATCTGATAGGCAAGGGGGCTTCGGTCATCACTATGGACAAGGTTGATAATTCACTTATTGAGCAGTATGCGGCAGAGGATGCAGACGTTACTATACAAATGTTTGAATATCTCCGGGAAAAAGTTGAGGAATCCGGGAAAATGAATCTGTATCATGATATTGAAGAACCGCTTATTGCTGTGTTAGTTGAAATGGAATCAAATGGTGTCAGAATAGATGATGCCAGACTTGAATCAACCAGGATATCCCTTTCCGACAGGGTTCAAAATCTTGAGGCCGGAATCAGGGAACTTTCAACTGTCCCAGATCTGAATATTAATTCACCAAAACAGCTTGGCCATGTTCTCTATGAAGTGCTGAATATCGATCCTAAACCTAAAATGACAAAACTGAAAAGTTTCAAGACAGACGAGGAAACACTCCTGAAACTTAAGGATAATCACCCTATCGTTGAACAAATCCTGGAGTATAGGGGTCTTAAGAAACTTTTGTCAACATATGTAGAAGCTCTTCCCAAACTTGTAAATCCAAAGACCAACAAGATTCATACGTCTTTCAATCAGGCAGTAACGGCTACGGGGCGTCTTTCTTCTTCCAATCCAAACCTTCAGAATATACCTGTCAGAGATGAAGAAGGTAGAGAGATAAGGAAGGCTTTTGTCGCCAGTGAACCTGGCTGGAAAATAATGTCCGCAGACTATTCTCAGGTTGAACTTAGAATCATGGCTCATCTGTCAAAAGACAGACATCTGCTTGAAGCTTTCAACAATGGAGAGGATATACATGCTGCAACAGCCGCAAAGATTTTCAGAAAGCCTGTATCGGAAGTAACCAAGCAGGAACGCAGTAGGGCAAAAGTAGCCAATTTCGGAATTATCTATGGCATTTCATCATTTGGACTCTCGGAACGTCTTCAGATGCCTATGAAAGATGCAAAAAAATTTATAGATGATTATTATCTCTCTTTTCCTGAAGTTGCAAGATATATTGATAAAGCAATAGCAGATGCAAAAATCAATGGATATGTAACTACGATCTTCTCACGACACAGAGAATTGCCTGAGATCAAGTCTAAAAATGCAATGGCAAGAAAATTTGCCGAGAGAAATGCGGTTAACGCTCCGATTCAGGGTAGTGCAGCAGATATCATGAAGATTGCTATGGCAAGGGTTTATAAGGAAATACAGCATAGAGGGCTTAGATCAAGGATGCTGCTTCAGATACATGATGAACTTGTGCTTGAAGTCCCTGAGAATGAACTGGAAATAATGAAGGAAGTTCTGACTGTTGGCATGTCGCAGGCAGCCATACTTTCAGTACCTCTTGATGTGGAAGTGGGAATAGGCGATTCATGGCTTGATGCCCATTAATTTAGTCCATCTCGTATTAAGAAACGGAATCAAGTAACAATTTCAGGACTTGTTAAATACAACTAAGCTATGTGTGGAGAATTGAGGCTGGTTTCTGTTGGACTATGATCTTGATAACTTACGAATTATAAAAAATGAAATTTTTTCAGAAGTCAATCAATGCCTGTGGTCCTAGTTACACTACATTTTGAATGTGGTTTTTGATAGTTAAGTTACCGATTATCAGGTAATAATGTTTTTTAATGTGTCAAAGACGAGGGATGATATAGGAAACATGAAATTTATTTTTGGAACAATAAATTTATTTTTTATAACTTTGCTCGGTAATTATGATGAAAGGTTTAAGACATATCGCTTTTTGGTGGCGCATTGTTCAGTAATTTGAGCAATGAGTGTCTTTGTTATGTATATTCAGTCCCATTGTTCAAATAGAATAGTGGGACTTTTAATTTTTTAATATTATGAAACAGAAGAGATTTTTTCTAAGTGAACAGGAAATTCCGAACAAATGGTACAACATTCAGGTTGACATGCCTAACAAGCCAGAGCCGATGTTGGATCCAGTGACTCGAAAACCTGTTACTGTTGATGATTTGTCGCAGATTTTTTGTCGTGAGTGTTCTAAGCAGGAGTTGAATTTTACAGACCGATGGATTGAAATTCCAGAAGAGGTTCAGGAGATGTATAAATTCTATAGAAGTACTCCTCTTGTCAGGGCATATGGTTTGGAAAAAGCACTTGGGACAAAATCTCATATCTACTTCAAGAATGAGAGTGTCTCACCGGTAGGTTCCCATAAACTTAACTCAGCATTGGCACAGGCTTGGTATTGTAAGAATGAAGGTATTACCAATGTTACGACCGAAACCGGTGCGGGACAGTGGGGTACAGCACTTTCCTATGCGGCTCAGCTCTTTGGTATGAATGCTGCAGTATATCAGGTAAAAGTAAGTTACGAACAGAAACCATATAGGCGTTCAATGATGCAGGTATTCGGAGCCCAGGTAACTCCATCTCCATCAATGTCAACCCGTGCAGGTAAGAATATCCTGACTAATGATCCAAACAATATGGGTTCTCTTGGTACAGCGATTTCAGAAGCTGTTGAACTTGCCCGTATGACTCCTGAGAAATGCAAATACACACTTGGTTCTACTATGAGCCATGTCTCATTGCATCAGACCGTAATCGGACTGGAGGCTGAAAAGCAGATGGAAATGGCAGGCGAATATCCGGATGAAATAATTGCTTGTTTCGGTGGCGGCTCCAACTTCAGCGGTATAGCGTTCCCATTCATGAGGCACAACTTCTCAGGAAAGACAAATACATTATTCTTTGCAGCAGAACCGACTTCATGTCCAAAGATCACAAGAGGTATCATGGCCTATGATTATGGTGATGTAGCCGGATATACTCCACTAATCAAGATGTATACTCTTGGACATAATTTCATGCCTGCTAATATTCATGCTGGTGGACTGCGTTATCATGGAGCTGGCTCTGTTGTGTCTCAACTTGCTGCAGATGGTTTTATGAAAGGTATAGATATCAACCAGATTGAGGCATTTGATGCAGGTACCCTTTTTGCAAGAACTGAAGGAATTGTTCCGGCACCTGAATCATGTCATGCAATTGCAGCTACAATTCAAAGGGCTAAGCACTGGGACGAAGCCGGTGAATCAAAAGTTCTTCTGTTTAATCTTACAGGTCACGGACTTATTGATATGGCATCATACGATCAGTATCTTCAGGGTAACCTTGTAAATTACTCAATATCCCAGCAGGATATCGATAATTTCACTAAAGACTTGTAGATTGCTCCGAAGAAGGGTGAATGTAACCTTTTTGGACATTTCAAGGTAAACAGTAAGGGAAGTATTTCTAAAATTTAGAAATGCTTCCCTTACTACTTTTTCTGTATTGATTTTTGAATCCAGTGTAAGGACTTTGTCGGAATTACTTGACCATTGTCATAATGCCGAGTGCCTCAACCTTAGATGCAATGGCCTGCATCATCTCTTTAGGTGTTTTAACAATGTTGGAGCATGGTGTATCTCTGTCAAGGGAGTATAACATAACCTCACTTGGCTTTATTTCCTTTATGGCATCAATCCATGCACTTATTTCATTATCCGTAGTGTTGTTCACTTCGCCACCACAAATGAACATAGTTTGTATTATGCACTTGCCATTGAATGACTTTAATCTTTCAATCTGTTCCTTAATCGGAACAGGATTCTTTGGTCTGTTGATTGAAAGGTATGTGTCAAATATGGCGGAGTCGAATTTTGTAATGTTCTGATCAATTTTTTCCAATGCTCTGCAAACTTCGGGTTTGTATGTCATTGTTGAATTTGTAAGAACAGCTATTCTGCTTTTGGGAGACAATTCGTTTCTTATTTCTATCGTTCTGTCTATTATCTCCGCAAATTCTGGATGAAGTGTAGGTTCACCATTGCCGGCAAAAGTAATGACATCAGGTAGTGTGCCTTCTTCATCCATTCTGCACAATGTTGCTTTCAACTCCCGGAAGATATTCTCTTTTCTGTTGAATGCTCCGTTTGGATGGTCCTTGTTCCATCCGCATTCACAGTAAATACAATCAAAACTGCATAACTTAGCAGAGGGCAACAGAAGGTTGACACCCAATGATAATCCCAGCCTTCTTGAATGTACAGGTCCAAAAATAATACTATTGTATAGTGAAGTTGCCATTTCTTTTGATATTAAAAAAACATCCTGCACTTCATTGGTCGACATACTCTTGCACCTGAAGGTGGCAAAAGCTCTAGGGGCCCCTGCAGGAAAGGAAAATGTCCTGCCGGTTATTGTATTATAGAATCAACATTGCATCTCCGTATGTCCCAAACTTATATCCCTCATTCTTTGCAATTTCGTATAGTTTCATAAGTTCGTCGAAACCGCAGAATGCTGATACCATAATCAGCTGTGTAGAGTATGGCAGGTGGAAGTTTGTTACCATTGAATCTGCAATGGTAAAATCATATGGTTCGTGTATGAACTTGTTTGTCCAACCATTATAAGGATTCAGCAAGCCTGATGTTGAAACAGAACTCTCAATAGCTCTCATTGTCGTTGTTCCGATACAGCAAACCTTTTTGCCGGATAGTTTGGCTTTGTTGACAATGTCAGCTACTTCCTGGGAAATGAACATTTGTTCAGAATCCATTTTGTGCTTTGTCAGATCTTCAACATCGATTCTATGGAAATTTCCAAGTCCGGCATGAAGAGTCAGTTCAACTTGCTGTACGCCCTTTAATTCCAGTTTCTTTAATAGAACGTTTGTAAAGTGAAGTCCTGCAGCAGGAGCTACAACCGCACCTTCCTCTTTTGCATATATTGTCTGATAGTCTTCTGCATCAGTTGGCTCAACTTTTGGACGTATCCAGGTTGGAAGTGGCGTCTCTCCTAATTTGAAAAGTGCCTCCTTGAACTGATCGTGATTGCCGTCAAACAGGAACCTTAATGTGCGACCTCTGGAAGTTGTATTATCTATGACTTCCGCTACCATAGAGTCATCATCTCCGAAATACAATTTATTGCCAATACGGATTTTTCTGGCAGGGTCAACTAAAACATCCCAAAGACGTAATTCCTCGTTTAATTCCCTTAACAGGAAGATTTCAATTTTTGCACCGGTTTTCTCCTTGTTGCCATAAAGACGTGCAGGAAAAACTTTTGTGTTATTGAAAATCATTACATCATCTTCCTTGAAATATTTCTCAATATCCTTGAATATTTTGTGCTCAACCTTTTTTGTCCTGCGGTCATATACCATAAGTTTTGCTTTATCGCGGGGTAAAGCAGGATATTTTGCCAGATATTCTTCTGAAAAATCGTATTTGTATTCGGATAATTTCATACTTATATATTTTTGAGTGTATAAACTTATTACGATAAAAATGATTGATTTGTTTCACTGATTTGCTTTTTTAAAAGTTCCTCAGCTTCTTCTACTGAAATGGCATCCACAACATTGTACTCACCGCTTTTTGTTCTTCTTAGTTCGGAAAGATACCCTCCGCTGTCAAGTTCCAGCCCCATATCCCTCGCTATTGAACGGATATATGTCCCTCTGCTGCATTCTACCCTCATTGTTACCCTTGGCATTTCAATGTTAAGTATTTCTGCGTCGTAGATTGTGATATGGGCAGGTTTCAATTCTTTTTCGATACCGGCTCTTGCCAATGTATAGGCTCTCTTGCCATCTATTTTCTTAGCTGAAAACAGTGGCGGAACCTGGTCCATTTCTCCAATCATTGATGATGCAAAAGACCGGATCTGGTCCTCATTGATATGTTCCCATGAGAAGGTGGTATCTATTGGATGCTCCAGATCGAAACTTGGGGTTGTAGCTCCAAGTTCAATTGTGAAAACGTATTCCTTTTTTCCGCTTTGGATTTCATCAATTCTTTTTGTGGCATCTCTGCCTACACAGACAATAAGTACTCCGGTAGCAAGTGGGTCCAGAGTCCCGGCATGACCGATCTTTTCTTTTTTGAGTCCTGCTTTTCTAAGTACTATCTTGAGCTTGCGAACGACATCTGCTGATGTCCAGCCATATGGCTTGTCTATATTCAGAATTAAATTCACCGTTTCTATCCTATCACTACCATTATCTAATGTTTGCTATTGACATGATGTCGGCAAATACACCGGCTGCTGTTACGCTGGCTCCAGCTCCGTATCCTTTAATCTGTAATGGGTACTCATGATACCTTGAAGTCGTGATAAGAATAATATTGTTGCTGCCTTCCAGATTGAAAAATGGTGACATACTGTCGACTTCCTGTAAACCTACAGAACATTTTCCATCTGACAATGTTGCGATGAAACGCAACTTTTTGTTCTCTTTTTCCAACCTTTTCCTTATTTCATCAAAGTGCTGGTCAAGTTCTGGAACCTTTTCCCAGAATTCATTGACAGGTCCTTCGAAATACTTTTCAGGGACAAACAGATTTCTTTCTACATCATCCTGTTCGACAATATATCCGGATTCCCTTGCAAGAATCGTAAGCTTTCGTACTACATCCGTTCCGGATAGGTCAATCCTCGGATCTGGTTCTGCGTATCCTGCATCCTGGGCAGCTTTCACTGCTTTTGAGAATGGAATATCTTCGGACAGGACGTTGAATATGTAATTCAGAGTCCCAGACAGTACGGCCTTAAGTCCTAGAATTTTATCTCCGGAATTTCTTAGATTGCCTATTGTATTAATAATAGGAAGTCCTGCACCTACATTTGTTTCAAACAGGAACTTAACTCCCTTGTGCCTTGCTGTTTCCTTGAGATTAGTGTAGTGCTCATATTTGCTTGATGCTGCAATTTTATTTGCAGTAACCACAGAAATGTTGTTTTTCAGCAGGTCTTCATATATTGTTGCGACATCTCCGCTTGCGGTACAATCTACAAATACAGAGTTGTAAAGATTCAGTTCCTTAATCTTGGCAACTATATCCTTTGGCTTTGTCGGACATCCATTCATCAATCTTTCTTTGTACCCATCAAGATCCAGTCCCTCTTTGTCAAAGAGAGAGTATCTTGAATTTGAGATGCCAACAACATTTATTTTAAGGGAATTATTTTCCTTTAATGTCTGCTTCTGTGATGCTATCTGCTCAATCAGACTTCCTCCCACAACACCTACTCCACAAAGAAATAGGTTCAATTCCTGATATTCAGACAGGAAAAAAGAATCGTGAATAACGGATATTGCTTTCTTTAGGTTGTCTATTGAAACAACAAATGAAATATTTGTCTGAGCAGCTCCCATGGCTGTTGTCAATACCTTGATACCATTCCGGGCCAGGGTGCCAAACAATTTACCTGCAATTCCCGGAGCATCTTTTATGCTTTCACCAACAACTGCAATTGTTGCAAGATCTTTGTCAATGATTACATTGTCGATTTCTCCTGTTGTTATTTCCTGCTTGAATTCTGTTGTCAAAGCGTTTACAGCAGCATCTACATCAGATGTCCTGATGCCAATTGAAGTGCTGTTCTCAGATGAGGCCTGACTGACAAGGAATACCGAAACACCAGCCTTTGCTAAGGATTTGAAGATTCTGTAATTCACTCCAATAACGCCAACCATTCCAAGACCACGGATAGTCAGTAGTGCGGTGTCATTTATGGAACTTATACCTTTTATCGTGCACTGTTGATGTTTTTCTGAACACCTGTTGTGTCCAATATACGTCCCTTCACATTCCGGGTTATAAGTATTCTTGATTATGATAGGAATGTTATTGTTGTATGCCGGGTATATTGTTGGAGGGTAAATTACTTTCGCCCCGAAATTACATAACTCCATAGCCTCAACAAAACTTAAACTCTTGATGCGGTATGCGTTTGTAATGACTCTTGGATCTGCAGTCATAAATCCATCGACATCAGTGTAAATGTATAATTCTTCTGCAGAAAGCGCTGCGGCGATGATTGAGGCTGTATAGTCAGAACCTCCACGACCGAGGTTTGTGATATTTCCTGATTCCTTGTCTGTTGAAATGAAACCTCCCATTACAACAGTTTTTCCACATAATTTGGAAAATGTTGCATTTATCAGTGAATTTGTCTTTGGGAAATCAACTATATGCCGTGAATAATAAGGAGTGGTCTTGATGATATCAAGGGAATCTACGCATGTAGCATTTTCAAGAAGAGATGTTACTATCAGTGAACTTATTCTCTCTCCGTAACTTACTGTTGCATCAGAACTTTTTTGAGAAGCTTCTCCAACAAGGCAGATACCTTTCAATATATTGCCAAGTTCATCAAGTAATGAATCGATTTTCGATAGAAGTTCAGCTCTTTTACTTTCCTGGATACATTCAGAAATAATTCTATGATGACGAGCAGCTATCTCATCCAGAAGTTCCAGGTATCCCTTTGTATCTTTCTTAGCTGCAAGTGAGCAACATTTAATAAGTGAATCTGTAATCGTAGATAAAGCAGATACTACGACCACAGCACCTTTTTCACTATCAATAATTCTTTTTATGTTCGCAAGTCCTTCTTTACAACCTACGGACGTGCCTCCAAACTTAAAAACCTTCATTTCCCTATTATATTCGTATCGTACAAAGATATATCTTTTTTTTCGTACTTTTACTGACAAATAATTAATGGTCAACAATCGATAAATATGAAAATAACAATATTCAAGATAGGCGGTAACGTTATTGACGATCCTCAGAAACTGGACGTCTTCCTAGATAAGTTTGCAGCATGCCCTGGCAGTAAGGTATTGGTGCATGGTGGCGGTAAAGTAGCAACAAGACTCGCTGAAAAGACTGGTCTCAAGGTTACAATGATTGATGGCCGTCGTGTTACAGATAAGGATATGCTGGATATCGTGGTAATGACATATGCCGGGCTTATCAATAAGGATATCGTATCATCATTGAATAGAAAAGGATGTAATGCTATTGGTCTTTGTGGAGCTGATGCGAATATTATTGTGTCAAAGATGAGAAGCAAGTTGCCGGTTGATTTCGGTTATGTTGGGGATCCTGTATCAGTCAAATCCTCAGCACTTCTTGCTCTTCTCAGTTCAGGTTTTGTACCTGTCGTAGCACCGATAACTGCATCCGAGGAAACCCTTTTGAATACAAATGCAGATACCGTTGCCCAGACAATTGCCGTGGCTTTGGCTGAAACAGATGATGTGGACCTGCAATATGAATTTGAAAAGAGGGGTGTGCTTCTTGATGTTGATGATCCGGATAGTGTAGTCAAGAATGTCAATAAAGAGTATTTTGAAAAGTTGAAAGAAGAAGGACGCATTTCTGCAGGAATGTTGCCAAAGCTTCAGAATGCGCTTAAAGCAGTTGACGAAGGTGTATCAAAGGTCTTTATTGGTGAAACTGTAATATCGAAATAATATTTCAGATGGTCTTTGATATCGTTGGCTTTGATGTCCTTGAATCTACAAACACGGAAGCTCTTACCAAGGATTACCCGGAAGGAACCATAATATGGGCCCAGTTTCAGACGAAGGGCCGCGGGCAGAGAGGGAATATCTGGAATGCTAAGGCATCTGAAAACTTGACTTTTTCTGTTGTGCTCTGCCCCGGTAGACTGCTTCTTGATAGCTATCCTATTTCAATGGCGGCGGCGCTGGCTGTTGTGAAGACGCTTAATACATATGGTATCGAGGCGAAGATTAAATGGCCGAATGATATTTATGTGGGTGATCTTAAAATTGCAGGCATACTCATAGAAAACTCCCTATCGTCAGATTCGGTAATAACCAAAAGTGTAATAGGTGTCGGACTTAATGTTCTTCAGACAACTTTCCCTGACTCTATTCCAAACCCGGTGTCCATGTTGCTTCTTGGAGTCAAGGAAACAACCGGTAATGTGCTTTCTGGATTTGTCAAACAATTGTCTGATGTCCTGGAACTTGATGATTCTATACTATTTGAGGAGTATATGGGAATGCTCTGGAGGAAAGATGGATATTTCCCGTATCAGGATGATACAGGCAGGTTTCTTGCGGAAATAAAAAATGTAAACCCTCATACGGGAAGGCTTACATTATTGAAGGAAAACGGGGAAATATGTGAGTATTATTTTAAAGAAGTCCAAGCTCTTTTGAAATAGTCAGCATACGTTCAATAGGCTTTTTTGCTTTAATGATTATTTCCTCGCCAAGGAAAATCTCTTCTTTCATATTCTCCAGTGCGGATACCATCTTATCAATTGTATTCATTTTCATGTATTGGCAGTCATTGCATGATTTACATGGGTCGGAAGAAGGAACGCTGAAAAATGTCTTTGATGGACTTTCTTTCTGCATCTGATACAGAATTCCACTTTCCGTTGAGACAATGAATTTTTCTGAAGAATCCTTTTTTGTGAATTTAAGAAGTGCTGCTGTTGAACCGATGACATCTGCAATCTTGAGAACTGAGTCCGGACATTCTGGGTGAGCCAGTACTTTGGCTTCAGGATGTTCTTTTTTCAATATCCTGATTGCTTCGGAAGAAAATTGCTGATGAACATGGCATGCCCCGTCCCATATTATCATATTTCTTCCTGTCTTTTCAGCCACAAAACGTCCAAGATTTCTGTCAGGCCCGAAGATAATCTTTTCATCTTTAGGGAGACTGTCAACAATTTCAACGGCATTTGATGATGTTACGACAATATCAGTCAATGCCTTGACATCAGATGTCGTGTTTACGTAACTTATTACGGTATGGTCTGGATACTGCGCTATAAAATCCTTGAATTGCCCTGCAGGGCAACTGTCTGCCAGAGAACAACCGGCGTTGCTGTCAACAAGCAGAACTCTTTTATCCGGCGAGAGGATTTTCGCGGTTTCGGCCATAAATCTGACACCGGCAAACAATATTATGTCAGCATCAGTTGTTGCTGCTTTTTCAGAAAGGACAAGTGAGTCCCCTACGAAATCAGCGACACTTTGTACTTCACCTGTTGTGTAATAGTGAGATAAGATTACAGCGTTCTTCTCGTTTTTCAGCTGTATGAGTTTCTCAATGTTTGTCATAAATATAGATTTTACTCAGCAAGGCAGTTATTCAATGCTTTGGTTATTTCTTCCTTATTCAGATGTTGTCCTATGAAAACAATCTTCTGCATTCTGTCTCCATACTCTATGTCCCAGTCCTTGATAAGTGTAGGATTTGTCCTTAACTGTTCGTTAAGTTCGTCTTCTGGCATTGTTGCGTACCATTGCCCTATGTCTCTTAATGAAACCTGAGTGCCGGCCTGTTCAAACATATAACATTTATCCCATTCTTCAGAAAAATAGCATATGCCTTTTGTTCTGATTATTCCACCTGGCCAGTGCTTTGCTACAAAGTCGTCAAACAGGTTTATGTCGAATGGCTTCCTGTTGAAATAGACAAATGTTCCTATACCATATTCTTCTGTTTCCCCTTCATCATGGTGATGATCATGTTCATGGTGATGATTGTGTTGCTCATGATGATGTTCATGCTCGTCGTCATCATGCTCATGATGATCCTCGTGTTCGTGTTCATGTTTGTCATCATCATGGCTGTCTTCTATTTCCCCTTCCAATGATGTTACCCATGCGGCAGATCCTGATACGGAGTCATAGTCAAATAGATGGGTGTCAAGTATTGTGCCAAAGTCAACATTTCCATAATCGCATTCAACAATCTTTGCTACAGGCTGTATATGGCGGATGATTTTCTCGATTTTGTCAAGTTCATCCCTTGACACTTCTGATGCCTTGTTCAGCAGGATAATATTGCAGAATTCAACCTGCTCGATTACAAGATTCTCGATATCCTCTTCCTTGATTTTCTTATTCAGAAGATTCTTTGCACAACCAAATTCGTCCTTCATTCTAAGGGCATCAACAACCGTTACGATGCAATCAAGTCTGGGAGTCCCATTTTTGCAGATATCATCTCCCATATATGGAATGGAACAGATTGTACGTGCAATAGGTTCTGGCTCGCACACTCCACTTGCTTCGATTACGATATAATCAAATTTATTCATGTTGATTATATCACGTATCTGGCCAATCAGGTCCATCTTCAGTGTACAGCAGATACAACCATTCTGTAGGGCGACAAGACTGTCATCATTGTTCCCTACAACTCCACCTCTTTCAATAAGTGAAGCATCAATGTTGACTTCACCTATATCATTAACAATAACAGCGAATTTAATACCTTTCTTATTTGTTAGAATTCTGTTCAGAAGTGTTGTCTTTCCGCTTCCAAGGTATCCAGTCAGAAGCAATATGGGTGTCTCTTTCATTTCTTTAAAATTTAAGATGTGCAAAGTTAATCTAAATCATACATTTTAGGCAATTTACTTGTCCAAAATCGGAGAGTGAAAATCTGGCCTGTCAAGATTGATTTCCATATCATGCATTGCGGATAGTTTGGACATCATGGTAAAATATTTAGGCCCTGTCTTCTCATTGAAAGACAGGACCTGAAGGTCATATTAGAAAGAATTAGTTCCTATTATCAAGTTCTGGCAAAGGAAACCACTGGCTAATTACGGAATATTGTTGCCTCTCTGTCTGGTCCGATAGATATTATGCGTACCGGACAACTGGTCTCCTTTTCAATGAATGCAACATATTCCCTGAATTTTTCAGGAAGACTATCATAATCTCTTATGTCGCAGATGTCTGTTTTCCAGCCTTCAAACTCTTTGTATATCGGTTCAACATTGTCTGCGCCATCGTATGGGAATGTGTCCATTGTCTCATCTCCACGTTTGTATGCAACAGCCACTTTTATAGTGTCCATGCTATTGAGTACGTCAGATTTCATCATAATCAGATCTGTAACACCATTCATCATGACTGCATATTTTAGTGCTACAAGGTCAAGCCATCCGCAGCGGCGTGGACGTCCTGTAGTAGCTCCGAATTCGTGTCCTGCCTGTCTCAAATCCTCACCGGTCTGATCATTAAGCTCTGTTGGGAATGGACCATTTCCGACTCTTGTACAGTATGCTTTGAAAATTCCATATACATTTCCGACTCTGTTTGGTGCTACACCAAGTCCTGTACAGACACCGGCTGTCATCGTGTTGGATGAAGTTACAAACGGATATGTTCCGAAATCAATATCAAGCATGGAACCCTGGGCTCCTTCAGCAAGAATGGCTTTGCCGTCATTGATGTATTCATTGGCAATATGTTCGCTGTCTACGAACTTTATACTTTTTAATTGTTCGACAGCATCGAACCATTTTGCTTCATATTCAGTTATATCAAATTTGAAATCCGGATACAATTTCAAAGTTTCCATATGGCGTTTTTTCAGTGCCTCGTATTTTTCCTTGAAACTATCGAGAAGAATGTCTCCTATGCGTAGACCATATCTGCCAATCTTGTCCATATATGTAGGTCCGATACCTTTCAGTGTAGAACCTATTTTGCTTTTACCCATTGATGACTCATTGGCTGCATCAAGCATTCTGTGGGTTGGGAGAATCAGTTGAGCTCGTTTTGAAATCATCAACCTTGAACGTGAATCTGCTGATTTAGTTTCAATCTGTTTGATTTCATCCATTAGGATAACAGGATCGATAACGACGCCATTACCTATAATATTCACAGACTCTTTACGGAAAATTCCAGATGGAACAGTATGAAGAACGAAACTGTCATTGTTGAAAACCAGTGAGTGTCCGGCATTCGGACCACCCTGGAAGCGTGCAATTACATTATAATTTGGAGTTAGTACGTCAACCACCTTACCCTTACCTTCATCTCCCCACTGGAGACCAAGTACCACATCTATTTTTTTCATTATAGTATTTTTTTCTGATAATCAGTTCTATTAATAAAGCTTTGTAAAGTTCAAGAAACGGGATTTTTACTATTCCCATTCTATTGTTGCAGGTGGTTTTGAAGATATGTCATAGCATACCCTGTTCACCCCTTTTACTTTGTTAATAATTTCATTGCTTACAAATTTCAGGAAATCGTAAGGTAGTTCTGCCCAATCGGCTGTCATTGCGTCTATACTTGTTACAGCTCTTAGTGCAACTGCATTTTCAAATGTTCTTTCATCTCCCATAACTCCGACAGACCTGTCTTTTAGGAGAATTGCTCCAGCCTGCCATACTTTGTCATATAGCCCCCATTCTCTTAATCCTCCGATGAAGATATTGTCAACTTCCTGAAGAATGGATACTTTTTCTGGCGTTATATCACCGATTATCCTGACTGCAAGGCCTGGTCCTGGGAATGGATGACGATTGATAAGCTTTTTAGGAAGTCCAAGTCTTTCCCCGACATATCTGACTTCATCCTTGAATAACCATTTCAATGGCTCACAAAGTTGAAGTCCCATTTTCTCAGGAAGTCCACCGACATTGTGATGACTTTTTATAACCTTGCCTGTAATGTTCAGACTCTCAATTCTATCTGGATATATGGTTCCTTGAGCCAGCCATTTGATATCTTTCAGTGCAGATGCTTCGCTGTCAAATACCTTGATGAAGTCCCTGCCGATTATTTTTCGTTTCTTCTCAGGATCTGAAACACCCTTCAGGTCATTCATGAACCTTTCGGATGCATTAACACCAATGACATTAAGCCCAATGGCGTTATAGGCATCCATTACTTCTTCGAATTCTCCTTTACGGAGAAGCCCATGGTTGACAAAGATTGAAGTCAGATTGTCTCCTATTGCCTTATGTAGAAGGGCCGCGGCAACTGATGAATCAACACCACCACTTAATCCAAGTACAACCTTATCATCGCCAAGTTGCTGTTTCAATTCAGCAACGGTTTTATCAATGAATGAGTCTGATGTCCATTCTTTCTTGCTGCCGCAAATACCAACAACAAAGTTTTCGATCAGTTTCCTTCCTTGAAGAGAGTGCTCAACTTCAGGATGGAACTGAACTCCCCATACCGGTAAATCAATTGATTCAAAAGCTGCATAT
This sequence comes from Rikenellaceae bacterium UBA1749, assembly GCA_002315675.1. Lineage (GTDB taxonomy): Bacteria > Bacteroidota > Bacteroidia > Bacteroidales > Rikenellaceae > Mucinivorans. Next base: position 25,423 of record DCHP01000111.1, read on the forward strand.
TTTACGGTGTCCGTTGATCCGACAACCCTGTATCCATTAGGAATGGCAGTGATTGTATCTCCGTGACTCATCCATACTTGCGAGTTCTGCTCCAGACCCTTAAGAAGCTGACATGAACCTTCAAGAATAGAAAGAGAGGCGCGGCCGTATTCTCTCATGCCTGCAGATTTTACGCATCCTCCCTGAGTATGACTGATTAGTTGTGCACCATAACAAATTCCAAGAACGGGATATTTGCCAAGTATCTTTGAAAGATCCGGTAAAAAGGCATTTTCGGAATAAACACTCAGTGGGGATCCACTCAATACCACTCCGATGATATCCTTGTCTCCTTCAGGAAATTTGTTGTATGGAAGAATCTCGCAGAAAGTATTCAATTCGCGGATTCTTCTTGCGATTAACTGGGTAGTCTGAGACCCGAAATCCAAAATTATTATTTTATCCATATTGCTTCTTAAAGTTCCGTATGTATAATCTCTTACTTGCGAAACATAAGTTATTTGTATTCAGCCCAGGATCTTATTGAAAGACCTTCAGTCCCTATCTTGCATATTGCATATATGAAAGCACTTGCCAGGCGGGCGTTTGTAATAAGTGGAATGTTGTAGTCAATAGCGGTGCGCCTGATGGCGAAACCGTTTTCCAGTTCCCTTGCAGAGTTGTTTTTTGGAATGTTTACTACAAGATCAACCTTATGCTCTTTAAGGCAATCCAGAACATTTGGTTCTTTATCCATATCCGGCCAGTACACTACTTCGGTTTCAATACCATTCATAGCAAGGAATCTTGCTGTGCCATCAGTTGCGTATATCTTGTATCCATTGCCTTTCAAAAGTTTTGCTGCGTCCAGCATTTCCACTTTTGAATATGAAGGACCCGAAGATATCAGGATTCCTTTTTCCTTTGATGGAATGTAATAACCTACGGATAACATACTCTTAAGCAAAGCTTCATAATAGTTGTCACCTATACAGGCAACTTCACCGGTTGATGCCATGTCAACTCCAATAACCGGGTCTGCGTGAAGCAATCTTGCAAATGAAAACTGGGAACATTTGACCCCGACATAGTCTATGTCTGCAAATGTTTTGCCATAGGGTTCAACTTCCTTGCCCAGCATAATCTCCGTTGCCATTCCTATGAAATTGAATTTTGTAATTTTTGATACAAAAGGAAAACTTCTTGATGCTCTTAAATTACATTCGATTACCCTCAGGTTATTGTCTTTGGCAAGGAACTGGATGTTGAATGGTCCTGAAATGTTCAGTGCTTCTGCAATCTGTTTTGAGATTCTCTTGATTTTCCGGATAGTCTCGTAATATAGCTTCTGAGCTGGGAATACTACTGTCGCATCCCCTGAGTGAACACCTGCATATTCAATGTGTTCACTGATTGCATAGCATTTAATGATACCATTCTGGGCGACAGCATCAATTTCAACTTCTTTTGCTTTCTGTATGAATTCAGTTGCGACAACAGGATGTTCCTGACTGACAATAGCCGCATTCTTAAGTGAACTTTCAAGTTCATCTCTGTCTGATACCACTTTCATTGCAGCACCGGAAAGAACATATGAAGGCCTTATCATTATTGGAAGACCAACTTCGTCTGCAAAATTGTTGATATCTTCAATACTAGTCAGTTCCTTCCATCTTGGTTGGTCAATACCAAGTGAATCGCACATTTCTGAAAATTTCTGTCTGTCCTCAGCCATGTCAATTGATCTGGCTGAAGTTCCAAGAATGTTGATTCCGCATTTGTCAAGCGGAATGGCAAGGTTGTTTGGAATCTGTCCTCCAGTTGATATTATTACGCCCTTTGGCGATTCCATATCGCAGATGTCCAGCACTCTTTCAAGAGAAAGCTCGTCAAAGAACAATCTATCGCAGACATCATAGTCTGTACTTACGGTTTCCGGATTGTAATTGATCATTACAGCTCTGTAACCCATTTCCTGTGTCTTCTTGACGGCAGTAACTCCGCACCAGTCGAACTCTACGCTACTACCGATTCTGTATGCACCACTGCCAAGGACGATGACTGATTTGTCGTCCTTCTCAAACTTGATATCGTTTTCATCTCCACTATATGTTAAGTACAGATAATTTGTCAAAGCGGGATACTCTCCGGCAAGAGTGTCTATCTGTTTGACACATGGAACAATATTGAGTTCTTTTCTCTTCCTTCTGACATCAAGATCCCTTGAATAGTCATTTAGGATGCAGTACGAAATCTGAGTGTCGGAAAATCCAAGACTTTTTGCCTCTTGCATCAGTTCAGGGGAAATTTCATTCAGATTGTTGACAGTGCTTAATCTTTCACCGCAATTGTGAATGTTCTCCAGACGATATAGGAACCATTTGTCAATCTTTGTTATGTCATGCAGCTGGTCAACTGTGTATCCAGCCTGAAATGCCTGTTCAACTGCAAGAATTCTCTTGTCACTTGGGTTATTCAATTCGAAATCAACATCAGGGACCTTCATGCTGTTGCAGGCAAATCCTTCCATACCTTTGCCGACCATTCTCAAACCTTTTTGAATGGCTTCTTCGAATGTTTTGCCTATTGACATTACTTCTCCCACCGATTTCATGGAAGAACCGAGTATCTTTGAAACACCTTCAAATTTTCCAAGGTCCCAGCGCGGAATCTTACATACGACATAGTCTAGTGCCGGTTCAAAACATGCAGAGGTGCACTGTGTTACAGCATTTTTAATTTCATCAAGACCATATCCAAGGCCTAATTTGGCCGCAACAAATGCCAGCGGATACCCTGTAGCCTTCGAGGCAAGGGCAGATGAACGGCTTAGTCGTGCGTTGACTTCTATTACCCTATAGTCATCAGAATCAGGAGAAAGGGCAAACTGGACGTTACATTCTCCGACAATTCCTACATGTCTGATAATCTTGATGGAAATCTGTCTTAGTCTATGATATTCGTGATCGCTTAATGTCTGTGAAGGTGCGACAACTATACTTTCACCGGTGTGAATGCCAAGCGGGTCGAAATTTTCCATATTACATACAGTAATACAGTTGTCATATTTGTCCCTAACAACTTCGTATTCTATCTCTTTCCATCCTTTTAGGGATTCTTCAACCAGAATCTGTGGTGAATAGGCAAAGGCGGATGATGCAAGCTCAATAAGTTCATTGTCATTAGAACAGAATCCGGATCCAAGGCCGCCTAACGTATATGCAGCACGGACGATAACAGGATATCCAATACTTTTAACAACATTTAAAGCTTCATCAATCGAATTTACAGCTACACTTTTAGGGGTTTTGACAGAAATTTTATGCATCATTGATGCAAATAGTTCTCTGTCCTCAGTATTGATGATCGCCTGAACAGGAGTCCCCAGTACTTTAACTCCATATTTTTCAAGAACTCCATTCTTGTAGAGTTCAACCCCACAGTTTAGAGCTGTCTGTCCGCCAAAAGCAAGAAGAATTGCATCCGGTCTTTCCTTAGCAATTACCTTTTCTACAAAAAATGGCGTAACAGGAAGAAAATAAGTTACGTCGGATATTCCTTCAGAAGTCTGAACCGTTGCAATATTGGGATTTATGAGAATGGTGTACATGTTCTCCTCATGGAGAGCTTTTAGGGCTTGGGAACCTGAATAATCAAATTCTCCTGACTGACCGATTTTTAGTGCACCTGAACCTAATACTAATATCTTTTGCATAGCTTATTATTTGGACATGTTTTTTACGAATTCTGCGAATAGCGACTCTGTGTCTACAGGGCCACTTGATGCTTCCGGATGAAACTGGGCGGCAAAGAAAGGCTTGCTAATATGTCTGATGCCTTCGTTTGTCCCGTCATTGAGGTTTATGAACATGGCTTCCCAATCTGCAGGGAGAGTTTTTTCGTCAATTGCAAATCCATGGTTCTGAGAAGTAATATAGCATTTGTGGGATCCTGGAATTTTAACTGGCTGATTATGACCTCTATGACCATATTTCAACTTGTATGTTTTAGCGCCGGCAGCCAGTGCCATAATCTGATTTCCAAGACAAATGCCCATAATAGGGCGATTCCCTTTTAGGGCTTCACGTACATGATCAATAGTAGCAGTACACATTGCAGGGTCTCCCGGACCATTTGAAATGAAAAGTCCGTCGTAATCCTCATTTGAGAAATCATAGTCCCATGGGACTCTCTTTATGGTAACATCATGCTTGAGAAGGCAACGCAATATGTTGTTCTTCATCCCGCAATCAACCATCAGGACTTTGTATTTTCCATTGCCATATGTAATGACTTCCTTTGTGGAAACCTGAGAAACCAGGTTGTCTTTGTCTGGATTGTAGAATGGAATATCATTGTCATCAAAAAGAACTTTTCCCAGCATTGACCCGCAATCTCTGAGCTTTTTGGTCAATGCCCTGGTGTCTATTCCGTATAGTCCAGGTACTTCCCATTTCTTTAACCATGAACCAAGACTTCTCTCAGAATCCCAGTGACTGTATCTGTCAGAGTAATTAGATATTACTAACGCAGAACAATGTATCCTGTCGGATTCATAGAAACGGGAAACTCCATCAATTACTTCATCGCTTGGAACTCCGTAATTTCCTATCATCGGGTATGTCGGAACAAGAATCTGTCCTTTGTATGATGGATCTGTAAGACTTTCGGGGTATCCGGTCATTGCAGTATAGAATACCATTTCACCGGAAACCGATTTTTCATATCCGAATGAGTATCCTACGAATTCACTTCCGTCTGCCAGTTTAAGAATAGCTTTTCTCATTTTGTTGATGAATTCTGTTTGATATAGGAATAAAGACCGGTAACCTTGGAAAGGTTCACGTTATCTATGTGATTCATCTTCATTCCGTGTATTGATTTATGATTCTTTATTCGCAAAAAAAAAGACCAGTTTATAATAAACCAGCCTCTTTTCTTATTTGTATATAAAGTAAAAAAATACTCTACTGTTTCGAAGTGGCTGATGAAACAGGAAACAATAACAAACTCTTCGAATTGTAAATCCGAGAGTCTGGCTGTAAACTTATTTTCCTGTTAGTAATCATTTTGTCTTCTTTATTTCGGGCACAAAGGTATGAATATTTTTCATTATTTTATTCCAACCCGACTGAAAATTTCGTCAACATATTTGAAATAGTATTCCAGGGTAAAGCAGGAGTCAAGTTCTTCTGAAGATATTGTCCCCATGACTTTTGCATTGTCCCTAAGTAGTGTCTGATAGTCCAGTCCTTCGGTCCATGCTTTCATTGCGACAGGCTGTACGGTATCATATGCTTCTTCTCTTGAAAGACCCTTGCCGATAAGCATATTCATTACCCTTTGTGCAAATATTACACCTTTAGTTCTGTATATATTTGCTATCATGTTATCAGGGTATACAGTAAGATTTTCAAGTATGCCTTTGAATCTGCATAGCATATAGTCCAGAAGCTCAGTTGCATCTGGAAGTATTATCCGTTCAGTGGAAGAATGTGAAATGTCCCTTTCATGCCATAAAGCTACATTTTCACATGATGCTGCCATGTAACCACGCATAACCCTTGCACATCCGCATATGTTTTCGCTGCTGATCGGGTTTCTCTTGTGAGGCATTGCACTTGAACCTTTCTGACCAGCTCTGAATGCTTCTTCTGCTTCCCTAACTTCCGTTCTTTGAAGGTTTCTGATTTCAAAAGCCATCTGTTCAAGTGTAGAGGCGATTACTGCCAATGTTGCAATATAATATGCATGACGGTCTCTTTGAAGTACCTGAGTTGAAATATTTGCAGATTCTATACCCAGCTTTCCGCAGACATAGTCCTGTATAAACGGAGGTATGTTTGCGAAATTTCCGACAGCACCACTCATTTTACCTGCTTCAACTCCTCTTGCTGCAATTTTGAAACGTTCAATATTACGTTTCATCTCTTCATACCATAAAGCCCACTTAAGTCCGAAAGAGGTAATGTCGGCATGGATACCATGTGTTCTACCTATACAAGGGGTGTTTTTAAACTCCTTGGCTCTTTTTTTCAGGACGGATAGGAATTCTTCAAGATCTTTAAGAAGGATTGCATCTGCCTGCTTGATAAGGTGCCCGTTTGCGGTATCAACAACATCAGTGGAAGTCAATCCAAAGTGAACCCATTTACGTTCATCGCCAAGACTTTCACTTACGGCTCTTGTGAATGCTACCACGTCATGGCGGGTAATTTCCTCTATTTCCTTGATTCTGTCTACATTGAATGTAGCTTTTTCTCTAATCTTGTCTACATCTTCCTTTGGAATTGCGCCAAGTTCGCTCCATGCTTCGCAGGATAGGATTTCGACTTTCAGGTATGCATTGAACTTGTTTTCCTCAGTCCAGACATCCCTCATTACTTTTCTTGAATAACGTTCTATCATATTAAAAGTTTTGTTCTTTAAGGAATGAATTAATATTGTTCTCAATTCTGGCTAAAACATTGTTGCAACTTGTGAAACTGAACTTTTCGCCAGTAATATGTTCGTACAGTTCAACATATCTGTTGGTGATGTCTGATACTACTTCAGGAGTCATGTCTGGGATGGTCTGTCTGTCCTGTCCCTGGAAACCATTTGCCATTAGCCATTCGCGGACAAATTCCTTGGAAAGTTGTTTCTGTCTTTCCCCTCGTGCCATCTTTTCCTTGTAACCTTCTGAATAGAAATATCTTGAAGAGTCCGGTGTATGTATTTCATCCATCAGTATAATCTTACCATTTCTTTTGCCGAACTCATATTTCGTGTCAACAAGTATCAACCCCTTTTCAGCTGCCATTTCGCTGCCTCTCTGGAAGAGGGCCCTTGCGATTCTTGAAATCTCGTCAAAATCTTCTGCAGAAACAATTCCTTCTGAAATTAGTTCTTCACGTGACATATCGAGGTCATGTCCTTCCATGGCTTTGCCAGTAGGGGTTATAATAGGTTCAGGGAATTTCTGATTCTCAACCATTCCATCTGGCATAGGCACTCCGCAAATAGTACGTTTGCCTTCTGCATATTCTCTCCACGCATGTCCAGAAAGATAACCTCTGATTACCATTTCAAATCTGTAAGGTTCGCATTTGTAGCCGACAGTGACCATAGGGTCAATTGCTGCGATTTTCCAGTTTGGGACAATATCTGTTGTGGCATCCAGGAATTTGGATGCAATCTGGTTAAGGACCTGTCCCTTGTATGGAATGCCTTTTGGTAAAATTCTGTCAAATGCTGAGATTCTGTCTGTTGCAATCATTACAAGGTAATCATTTCCGATACTGTATACATCGCGTACCTTGCCTGTGTACTTTGATTTCTGATTTGGGAAATTGAAATCAGTGCTAATAATAGCTTCCATATACTTTTAGAATTTTGCTGCGAAATTATATCATTTCAGCTGAAAACGAATATTTTTTTATATTTTTATAATGAAAGAGCCCTCCGGAAAAAGTCCAGATATTGGGGAACACACCCATTGCAAAAGGCATGTATTAGTGGTAGAAACGACAAAACATATTTTCCAGAGGTTCATGAAATAATTCGTTAAAGACAGATTACTACTACCTCAGGTTCATTGTCCGTATTATCTTTTATCTTGCTTTTAAATCAGATATGGACAACAATTTTAGGACAATATTGTTATTCATCCTATTTTCTATTTTAGTGCTTCTGTTTGCCAACGGGATGATATATGAAATAGGAATATGTGTCACGACAGGGATGGTTTTCGGCTGTCCTATATTTGGCGCAGTATTGGGCCGAAGTCAGGTTAATGGATTGAATGGAAAAGGTAAAATTATGCTGTGGATATTTTCCGTTATCCTTTTGACTGAAATAATCATCAGTTTCCTTCTAATATGTTAATCGATATAGGGACAACAATAGGAGTAGGAAGGCACATTCCTTCCTACTCCTATTGTTGTCATTTTTAAAAAAAGCCTATTTGCTTATATCAATGAATGGTAATGCCCCTCCTCCGGAATAGGTAGGCAACTGTCCATTCCACTTTTCTATGGCATCCTGTTTAACTAAAAGTTCATTAAGTGATGCTGCTACTGTCCTGTTGTAGTACGCTTCTCCGTCAGCTTTTATCTTCAAAGCCTTTGCTTCACCTTCTGCTTGTGCAATTGCAATTTTTGCGTTGGCTTCTGCCTGCTTAACCAGGTTCTCTGCCTTGAGTGATTCCTGGATTGCCTGGTTCTTTGCTTCAATTGCTGCTGACAATGATTCAGGAGGTGTTATCTGTGATGTGAATTCAGTTACGATAAAACCTTCATCGCCAAGCGATTTGTCAAGCATGCATCTAACTTCAAATTCGAATTTTGCCCTGCTTGCCATAAGCTCGTCAGATGTGTAGTTGTTGGCGGTTATTCTGTATGCATCGTATACGCATGTTCTCATATATCCATATTCGATGTCCTTCAAAGGTCTACGATATTTGGAAAACACATCGCTTGCCTTGTCACGGTTCAATTGATAAGCCAGTACAGGATCCATGGTAAATACTGCAGCATCCCTTGTCGTAACATTGAAAGGATCGTAGTCTACTCTCTGGATGAAAACAGGATATTTGTAGACAGACGTTGTAATAGGGTTATAGAATGTAAAACCCGTAACAGGAGTCGTTACCAGTTTGCCTTGATCCGAAACTGAAAATTTCTTGAATTTGATACCTACTTCTGAATTGTCAACGATAGTACAACAATTCAGGAAAAAAAGCAGAAGTACAAATAAACATGCGATAGCTGTACATATTCGCTTTATAACCAATGGATTCATTTTGTTAATTCGTTGAAGTTTGCCATTCAAATTGTTTACCCATTCGCTTGGGAAGTAGAAAACAGTTTTTAGTTCAAATTGTATGTCTCACCTTTTACAGTTGCCTTTACATATACACCGTCACACTTTCCAGGCTGGCCGCCACCTATAAATAATGTTATATCTTCGGCTTTCTCAATCAGGTTTCCTCTATTGTCAGTAAGGGCCAGGTCTTCTGGTTTGAGTTTGAACTCAAATTCTTTTGTCTCGCCTTTTTTAAGGTTGATGCGCTGGAATCCCTTAAGGGCACAGATAGGAATAATCTGCTGGATTGACTTGTTGTGTATTACATACAATTGAAGAACTTCATCTCCATCTCTGGAACCTGTATTTGTAATACTTCCTTTAATGGAAAGTTCCTTTCCAGTCTCACATTCAACTTTTTCATCGGCCTGATATCCAAAAGTTGTATAGCTTAATCCGTAACCGAATGGATATTGAACATCGCCTGCGAAATAGCGGTAGGTTCTGTTGCGCATAGAATAGTCTGTGAATGCAGGTAGGTCGTTTTCGCTTCGGTAAATTGTGATAGGAAGTTTTCCGGATGGATTATAGTCTCCGAATATTACATCCGTGACGGCGTTTCCGGCCTGTCCAGGGTACCACGCCTGGATGATCGCTGCAGCATTTTTCTCTGCCCACGTTTGAGTCACTGCAGAACCTGACATGTTGACTACAATAATAGGACGGTTTGTCTTTCCAAGTTCACTAAGAAGTTCAGTCTGAACCTTAGGGACCTCAAGTATTGTACGGTCACCGCTGAAGAAACCTTCAGCGCTGGCTCCGGCATCACCAAGTTCGCCTTCAAGTGTCGGACTGATACCTCCGACAAATATAATTACATCGGCTTTCTTTGCTTTTGCTGCTATTTCAGCATAGGATGGTGTATCTTTTATCTTGCTTGTCCAGTCACATCCCTTGATGTAATCAATAACAACCTTGTCTCCAAAACGTTTCTTCAGACTCTTGTAAGGAGTTATGATCTCTGTAGGAAAACCATTGTAGTTGCCAAGCTGAACTGTGTCGTTATCTGCATTTGGTCCGATAATTGCGATTCTTTTAATTTTTGATGCATCTAGTGGCAGATAGTTGTTCTTGTTCTTGAGAAGAACCATAGACTCTCTTGCCATTTTGTCTGCAAGTTCTTTATGCTGTTGGCATTCAATAACTTCTTTACCTATCTTGGAATATGGAACTATATCCTGAGGATCAAAAAATCCTAGTTTGAAAAAGACCTTTAGGTCTCTTGCAAGTGAAACATTCAGATTCTTCTCTGATAGCATACCTCTTTCTACGGCATTTACAAGTGAAGTATAACTGTCTCCGCATTCCATGTCGGTCCCGGAGATGACGGCATCACTTGCCGCTGATACAGCGTCTGGATGGGTTTTGTGAGTCTTGTAGAAATTTGGAACTGCCCAACAGTCGGATACCTGATAACCTGTAAATCCAAGCTGGTTTCTTAGAATGTCCACAAGGAGTTTGTCGTTTCCACAGCAAGGCACTCCGTCTATTCGGTTGTATGCGCACATGACTCCAGCGACATCACTTTCTTTAATGGCCAGTCGAAATGCCGATATGTAAGTGTCCCATAAATCGTATTCAGATGGTCTGGCATCAAAAATATGTCGTTCCGATTCTGGACCGCTATGTACGGCAAAGTGTTTTAGGCAGGCAGCTGCTTTGTAATAAGTGGGGTCATTCCCCTGAATACCTCCGACAAAAGCTACAGCCAGTTTCCCGGTTAGATATGGGTCCTCCCCGTAAGTTTCCTGACCTCTTCCCCATCTTGGATCTCTGAAAATATTAATATTAGGTGACCAATATGTCAGTCCTCTGTATATTTCTCCTGTCTTGTGATCTTTAAAGTCCTGGTTGAATATAGCTCTACCTTCTGTTGAAACACAATTTCCAACATCCTTTAATGTTTCGGTGTCAAAAGATGCAGCCATTCCAATAGCCTGAGGAAAAACTGTTGTTTTTTCGGATGTTCTTGCGACGCCATGTAAACCTTCGTTCCACCAGTTGAATGCTGGAATGCCCAGCCTTTCAATGGCTGGAGACTTAAATCTCATAAGTTGTGCTTTTTCCTCAAGAGTCAGTCTTGAGATTAAATCTGCAACTCTGGCATCAATGTCAAGAGTCGGATCCTGATATGGATATTTCCCTTGAGCGCTCACATTCAATGAAATCATTGAAAACGAAATCATTATAAAACATACTAACTTTTTCATCTAGTTTTCTTTTTTCTTACAAAAA
>DCHP01000096.1 GCA_002315675.1 Rikenellaceae bacterium UBA1749
ACTTTATACAAGTGTCAAACTTCGGGTTCTTAATATGACAGTAGATAATGACCGGGTGCAGAGTGGATCAAGGCAATCTGATGAATTGAGCAGGCAGTATGCGGAACGTGAAGACTCTCTAATAGAAGAAGTGAAAGATAAATTAGAGTAACTATTCAGTCGCTATGTCCAATATCAACAATAGACCTCTTTCTGGAATGTTTGCTTGATACATTGATGGTTGTTTTTTTACCTAGGGGGCTGAATAGTTACAAATAGATTAAAATTATGTCATGGAGTTAGATATAATTTATTATCTTTGTCCCTTACAAATAAAGTGAACAGAAAATTTATAAAGTATTAATAATATGTTAACTCTACAAACATTACGTGACAAGGGCGGAGTGGTGCTGGCAATTTTGATTGGTATAGCTCTGCTTGCTTTCTTGTTGGGTGATATGCTCTCATCGAGCAGTCTGCTATTTGGCTCCGCTAATAAAGTCGGAAAAGTTGAAGGATCAAGTATTAATGCACAGGACTATTCTTACAAGTTGGACTTTTATTCCAAAGTCAACGAACAACTTATTGGTTCTACTCCTGATTTGAATGATAGGAGTGCATCACAGGCATGGCAAAGTTTCTTGCGTGAAAACATTTTCACACCTCAATTTGAAGCTTTGGGTCTTAATACCTCATCTGAAGAGTCTCAGAGTCTTCTTACACCTGAAAATCCTTCTCCTGTAATTCTACAGAATTTTTCAGATCCAGCTACCGGTGCTTTTAGTAAAGATACATACAAGCAATTTATCAATGCCGTAAATTATGATGCAACTGGCTCAATGATGAACTTATTGTCATATTTCAAGTCTGAATCAGATTTTACAGCTTCGATGATAAAACTATCTTCTGTTCTTGCTGGTGGATATTTCCCAACTGATGCAGAAGTTAAAATGAATTCAGATTTGCAGTCTGCAGGTAGGAATATTAGATTCGTTTACAAGAAGACAGCATCTGTGCCTGATAGCGTGATCTCCTATAGTGATGCTGATGTGAAGAAATTCTACGAAGAGTATAAGAACCATTTCCGTACAGAGGAGATTAAGAAACTTAATTATGTTACATTCAACGTATATCCTTCTGATGACGACTTTGTCGCTGCTCAGAAGTATGTTGATGAAATGGCCAAGGAATTTGAAACTGCTGCAAATCCTAAGTTGTATGCAGAAGCAAACTCAGCAGACAAAGGTTTGAGTCGCTATTATTCAAAAGACCAGCTTGATACTGAAATTGCAGAATATGCTTTCTCAAACAAAGGTGGAATTTATGGCCCAAAACTTCAGGATAGAATATACACATTGGCAAAGGTTATGAACATCAAGAATATTCCTGATTCTATGGACATAAGTCATATTGCTATCCAGCCTGAAAAGAAACAGTTAGCTGATAGTCTGATGGGTGTTCTTGCCAAGGGGGCTGATTTTGGCGACCTTGCAATGCAGTTCTCGGCTTCAGCTCAGACTGCTCAGAATGGTGGTCATATCGGAATAGTGGATCCAATAATGCTTGGGGATGAAATTTCTGAAAAAATAATAGATATTACAGCTGGAAAATGTGTAATGGTTGAATTGTCAAACGGTATACATATTTTCAAAGTGAATAAAGTAATAGGTGGTCAGCCAAAAGCAAACATTGCTATGATTTCATATGTCGTTGAGCCTAGCAAGACAACTAGAAATGCTGTTTACAATAGAGCATCAAAGTTTGCCGCCGTTGCAGCAGGTGGAAATGATAATTTCATGTCAGCAACAACTGATTCAGTCCTTGATATGCGTATTGCTACCATATCACCTGAATCTACTGGTATTGAGGGTATTGATAATTCTAGAGAGGTTGTTACCTGGGCATTTGCTCATGGTGAGGAAGAAGGTACTTCTCATGTGATGGAATTCGGTGATCAATATCTTATTGCAGCTGTTGCCTCATCTCAGACAAGGGGTATTTCTACTTTGGACGCCGTTCGTGATCAGGTTGAAAGTGCTTTGTCTCAGAAATTGAAAGCTCAGTATCTGAAAGAGCAATTTGCAACTGCTACTTCAATCGAGGATGTAGCCACTAAATTTAACCTGGCAATTCAGAACGCTGAAGATATGAGGTTCACTTCTTTTGCCGCACCGGAAATCGGATTCAATGTAGGACTGGCAGGTGGAATATTCGGAACAAAAGTTGGTCAGATGTCAAAACCAGTTGTAACAAACGATGCTGTTATATTGCTTGAAGTTCTTTCTGAAACTCAGAATGAATCCATTGATCCAGGTCAAATCAGAGAAACCCTGAAAGCTGATGCTCAGCAAACAGTTCCTCAGACTGCTTTGTATGATGTTTACAACAAGGCGGAAATTATTGACCAAAGATATAAACTATACAGATAAACAGTCAATCTTATTAAAGACGCTTGACTGTTCCGTCAAGCGTCTTTTTTTTGATGAATTTATATATGACTCAAATACTACAGGATTTGCATATTGCCGGACTATTGATTGGGATTTCGACATTTCTGATAATAGGTATTTTCCATCCAATAGTAATCAAGGCGGAATTCTACTGGGGCGTCAAGTGCTGGTGGATTTTTCTGTTATTGGGTATCTGCGGCATTGTTGCGACAATAATTGTAGATGATATTTTCATATCATCATTGTTAGGAGTCTTTTCCTTTTCTTCTCTTTGGAGTATCCTTGAAATTTTTCAGCAGAGGGAAAGAGTTAGAAAAGGGTGGTTTCCCAGCAATCCTAAAAGACAATCAAAAACTAATAATAAATGAGCACACTTGAAAAAGTCCCAAAATTGAGCCCCCCCAATATGGTGGTTTGTGCCAATTGTAAAAAAACAAAATATACTTCTTCAAGTGGATCAAATAACAATAAGTTCTTTTAATTAACTACTAGACATCTAGCGATGAGTAGATTAAGATTTTCCATGGTTGAAAATGCGATAGCTCGCAAAGCTCAACCGGTTGACCTACCAGACGGTCGTCCTACCGAATATTTCGGTTCTGCAGTATTCAATAAAAAAACGATGCAGAAGTATTTGCCTTCAGCAGCCTATTCTGAGTTATTGGATACAATGAATAATCACACACAACTTACAAGGTCATTGGCGGATTCTGTTGCGTATGGCATGAAACAATGGGCCATTGATATGGGCGCAACGCATTATACCCATTGGTTTCAGCCTTTGACAGGTGGTACAGCTGAAAAACATGATGCATTCCTGGAATTTAATAGTGAAGGTCTGCCCATTGAACAATTCAGCGGGAGTCTGTTGTCTCAACAGGAAGGTGATGCATCAAGTTTCCCAAATGGAGGTACCAGAAGTACATTTGAGGCCCGTGGCTATTCAGCATGGGATCCGACTTCACCTGCCTTTGTGGTTGAAGATACATTGTGTATTCCTACAATTTTTGTAAGTTACAACGGGGATTCCCTGGATTTCAAGACTCCCCTTCTTAAGTCGATTGAGCAGGTAAGCCGTGCTGCTACAGCAGTTTGCAAATTCTTTGATCCAACCGTTAAACGTGTTAATTCTTTTTTGGGCTGGGAACAGGAATACTTCCTTGTAGATGAAGGCTTATGGGCGGCAAGACCTGATCTTGTTTTGACAGGCAGGACTTTGATGGGGCACGAAAGTTCCAAGAATCAACAGTTGGAGGATCATTATTTTGGTGCTATTCCTCAAAGAGTGGTGGCATTTATGAGGGATCTGGAGTTTGAATGCTGGAGACTTGGCATTCCTGCAAAGACACGCCATAATGAGGTTGCACCAGGCCAGTTTGAAATTGCGCCAATCTTTGAAAATGCAAATCTTGCAAATGACCACAACCTGCTATTGATGACACTCATGTCAAAAGTCGCCAGCAAACATAATTTCAAGGTTCTACTCCATGAAAAACCTTTTAAGGGTATTAATGGTTCTGGAAAACATTGTAACTGGTCATTAGGAATAGATGGTGGTAAGAATTTATTCTCACCTGGTAAAACAGACAAGGATAATCTTAGATTTGTCTCATTTATGGCAGCAACTCTTGATGCTGTTTTTAAACATAATGCTTTATTGAAGGCAACAATTGCCTCTGCTACAAATGCTCACAGACTTGGTGCAAATGAAGCGCCTCCTGCTATTATTTCAGTCTTCCTTGGACGTCAGATTGCAGATCTTTTCTCTGCCATAGAGAAATCTGAAACTGAAGAAACTGTTCATGTCGAAGGTAAGAGTGGATTCAGGTTAAGTCTTCAGCATATCCCAGAATTGTTTATTGATAATACCGATAGAAACAGGACATCTCCATTTGCTTTTACGGGTAACAGGTTTGAATTCCGTGCAGTTGGTTCTACCGCAAATTGCGCAGGAGTAATAACGGCAATCAATACAGCTGTAGCTCAGAGTCTGGTGGAATTCAAGAATGAAGTTGATATCTTAATTTCAAACGGAGTTTCTACACCTAAGGCTGTTTATACTATTGCCAGGAAATTTATTGTAAGAAGCAAAGCTATCCATTTCGATGGAAACGGCTATTCTGATGAATGGAAAAAGGAAGCCAAGGAACGTGGCCTTGATGTTGAGTCCTCAGTGCCTTTGATTCTGGATAACTATATGTCCAAATCAACCATTGATTTGTTTGAGTCTATGGGTGTTATGAATAGAACGGAACTTCAGACAAGGGCAGAAGTATATTGGGAAACCTATACAAAGAAAATACAGATAGAAGCAAGAGTTATGGGTGATCTGGTTATGAATCACATATTACCTGTTGCATCTTCGTATCAAGCAGAACTATTGGACAAAGTATTCAAGATAAGAACAATCTTTGATCAGGATAAGGCTGCTGAAATAGGTGAACGTGATATGTCCTTAATTGAGAAGATATCAAAACATATTGCTGCGACCAGGATGCATGTAGATAAAATGGTTGCTGCAAGAAGAGTTGCAAATATTATTGATAATGAAAGGGAAAAGGCTATCAAATATCATGACACTGTAGCTCCTGAGATTGAGAATGCAAGAGAGTTCGTTGATAAACTTGAGCTAATAGTTGATAACGAAAGATGGACACTTCCAAAATATAGAGAATTGTTATTTTTAAGGTAATTTTTCGAATGAAAAAAATATTGTTAATGACATTAACATCAATGTTGGTTATGACGTCGTGCATAAAAGAAGAAAATCCATTATTGGCAGAGAAATGGAACACTCCATATGAGACACCTCCTTTTTCAAAAATTAAGCCGGAGCATTTTGATGATGCTATTCCGGTACTTATTGATGAGGCTAGAGTTCAGATGGATTCCATTATTTATTCTACAGAAGCTCCGACATTCTCAAATACTGTTGAAGCGATGGAATTTGTAGGAAAACGTCTTGAAAGGGCATTAGGTGTTTTCTATAATATTACTGAAACGAATGCCAGTGACGAACTTCAAGCAATAGCTGAAAAGATTTCACCAATCCTTACGGCTTATAGCAATGATATTTCATTAAATGAAAAATTATTTGAAAGAATAAAAGCGATAAACGATTATTATTCCGATTCATTGAGGTTGTCTGAATTGTCTGCTGAGCAGCAGATGCTTCTAAAAGTTACTTATAATGACTTTGTTAGGTCTGGTGCTTTATTGTCGGACCAGCAGAAACAGAAAAAACGTGAAATAAGTGAAAAGCTTAATTTACTCACTTTGAAATTTGCTGAGAATTCAAGAAAATCAACAAATAAATTTTCCATTACCATAAAAGATTCTTCTGAAGTCTCTGGAATTCCGTCGTGGGGACTAGCAATGGCCAGGGAAGAGGCAAAGGCAGATTCAGTTGAAGGATGGAAATTTACATTGCAGGCTCCAAGTTATTTGTCTGTAATCGAATATGCGGATAATCGTGACCTTAGAGAGAAGATGTGGCGTAAGTATAACACTATTGCTCTAGCAGACGAGGAATTTGACAATTCGGATATTATCAAGGAAATTACTGATCTGCGCCTTCAATTTGCAAAGCTTTTCGGATATGAAACATACGCAGACTATGTTCTGGAAGATAGAATGGCCGGTAATGTATCGCGGGTAAACAGTTTCTTGAATGAACTTCTTGATGCATCATATAGTCAGGCTAAAAGTGAAGTCCGTAAAATTGAAGAGTTTTCCAATTCCAAAGGGTTCTGGGATTATATGCAACCATGGGATTTCAATTACTGGTCTGAAAAATATCGTCAGGAGAACTATGATTTGAATGATGATATGACCCGTCCGTATTTCCGCATTGAAAATGTGGAAAAAGCATTATTCCTCCTGGCTGAAAAATTATATGGACTTCAATTCAAAGTTAACAACGACATTGAAACATACGACAAAGATGCCAAGGCCTATGAAGTTATGGATGCAGATGGGAACTTCCTGTCTGTACTGTATCTTGATTATTTCCCTCGTCCATCTAAAAGAAGTGGTGCCTGGATGAATACATTCCGTGATGCTTATGTTGACAGGGATGGAAAGGAAGTCCGACCAATTGTAACATTAGTCTGCAACTTTACTAAGCCGACAGAAGATGAACCATCTCTACTAAGTTTTGATGAATTCCAGACAATACTTCATGAATTCGGGCATGGACTTCATGGTATGCTGGCAAAAGGAAAATATGCAAGTCTGACGGGGACCAATGTTCATCGTGATTTTGTTGAACTTCCATCTCAGCTAATGGAAAACTGGGCTTATCAGAAGGAATACCTGGATTTATGGGCTGTTCACTATAAAACCGGTGAAGTTATTCCAGGTGAGCTCGTGGATAAGATAATAGCATCAAAGAATTTCAATTCTGCATTTGCAAATGTTCGTCAGCTGATGTTTGCCATGCTGGATATGTCATATCATACCTTGAAGGAGACTCCAATCAATGAGAATATTGTTGATTTTGAAACAAAGGCAGTTGAAAGAACACAGGTTCTGCCATATATTCCAGGAACAGGAAGATCGACATCGTTTACTCATATATTCTCAGGTGGATATGCTGCGGGCTATTATAGTTATAAATGGTCCGAGATGCTGGAGGCAGATGCCTTTGAAGTATTCAAGCAAAACGGGATATTCGATGAGGTTACAGCTAAGCGTTTTAGACATTTGCTAGAATCCGGACGTTCTGTAGACGCAATGAATCTATTTGTTGAATTTGTGGGGCATGAGCCTACAATTGAGCCATTACTTGAAAAATTAGGCATTAATGGTAATAAATAATTTTTATTGGTTACCTTTGAAAAATTATGTATTCGAGAAATATGAAAAAGATTATAGTCGGTATAATTGTTTCAGTCCTTTTTGTAATATTTGGTTGTGCAAAAGATCCGGAATTGCCATCAGCTGATTTGAAAAGTTATTCTTTTAAGCAATGGATGGAGGAATATGCTCCAAATGCAGTTCCACTTCCAATGAATGATGATGTATATATTGAATTCAAATACAGAAATCCAGAACCTTGGCCAGATTCATTAATTCCTCGATTATATTCTTGGTTTACGATTGACTATACTGGTTATACACTTGATGGAAGGGTGTTTGTGAGCCGTCAAAGTGAAATCATCAGAAGGTGTGGAACATGGAAAAGAACCACCCATTTCGGTGATGAATTTTCGCAGTGGTATCCTGATGGAGGTATATGGTGCACAGGCCTTCTTGAAGCGATGACCATACTGCATAGAAATGATTCGGCCAGAATATATATATCGGTTCCTTTTGCATATCCAGAGGATACGATGAAACGAAATGTTGGTACCGCAGGTGAGACATCCAAGTATGTTGGTTATCCAGTCTATTTTGATGTTCGTTTCAAAGAGTGCTTGAATTATCCGACAATCTACTGGCGTGATTCATTGATTCGATTTGTAGAGGAAAAATGGGGACAGAAAGCTGAAGATAGTATTTTCGTAGGTTGTTACATGAGGAAACTGGTTGAAAATCCTAATGGCTATCAGATTGACACGGACAGTTCTGTATATGTCCATTATAAGCAGGCGTTTTTGGATAATCATCTTATTTATTCGGACAATGATTCTGTAAATTATGTAGCAGGTACCTATAATGCAGAAAAGTCCTATTATCCAATCAATAAGGTTTGTGGAAGTACTACTGATGCATATGAAGATTTCTATAACAGGTTGTTGCCATATATGAGGAAGGGCGAAACTGCTGAGTTTGCTATGATTGCCGGGTGGGCTCCTCAGGGAAAAGAAGGTGATCCTATGGGTGTCCCTCAGTTGCTTCCTTACGAGAATTCAATATTGACACTATACACATACGATGATAGTGTATGGTCAGATACCACTATACTAACTGAGTAAATCAACAGCTGAGTTCACGAATTATTCGTGAACTTTTTTGTATCAACGAATAAGACAATATCTTGTATGTTATATCTGATTCCTACACCGATTGGAAGTGGAATTGCCGAATTTCCTTCAGAAAATACTTTGGTGATAAAATCACTAAAACATTTTATTGTAGAGGATGTCAGAACTGCTAGGCGTTTTATTTCCTCATTAAAAATAGGGATTGATATTGATTCTCTTAACTTCTATCTTTTAAATGAGCATACAAGATTAGAGGAGCTGTCAGAAATCGTTGCGCCTCTTATTGAAGGTGAAGACATGGGACTAATGTCTGAGGCGGGACTTCCATGTGTGGCAGATCCAGGCAGATTGGTGGTTCAGGTAGCAAACGATAGGAACATAAAGATAAAACCACTTGTAGGTCCAAGTTCAATAATGATGGCTCTTATGGTGTCTGGTGCCTCGGGTCAGAATTTTAAGTTTAATGGCTATATTCCTGTTAAACCATCGGATAGAATTTCAAGGATACGGCAAATGGAGTCAGAAGCATATAAGGATGATTGTTCCCAGATATTTATTGAGGCGCCATATCGTAACCAGTCAGTACTTGAAAGTCTTTTTAAAACTCTTAAACCATCTACAATGGTTACCATAGCGGAGAATATTCTGACTCCAGAAGAAAGACTATTGACAAAACCAGTTTCATATTGGAAATCCGTTTCAAATCCTGTTGGAAAGAATCCAGCCGTATTTATAATCTCTAAACCTTATTAGTTGGTTGTGCAATCTCATGGAACAAATACCAAAACATTGTAACCAACAATAGGCTATATTGTGTACGCCACACATAATACACAAACAAATAGTACAACCTACCTTATTAGTTTCTTTTTTTTGTATCTTCGTAGGTATGAAAAAGCAGGTAAGTTCAGGAATATTGAAAGGAACGGTTTTCGCTCCATCCTCCAAAAGCTATAGTCAGCGTGCAATTTTAGCAGCATCTCTTGCTTCTGGTATTTCAATAATTGATAATCTTGGTCAAAATAAGGATTCTGAGGCACTGATTTCAGCTCTTCAGACTATGGGGATTACTTTTTCAAAAGATGGTGAAAGACTATCAGTAAATGGTGGACTTGATTTAAACAGGGAATCAATTATTTCAATTGGTGAATCTGGTCTTGCATCCAGGCTGATGCTTCCGATATTGTCTCTTGGAAACAGACTTTGTACAATTACGGGTGAGGGGACAATTTTAGGCAGAAAGATGGACTTTACAAGATCAACGCTTGATCTACTTGGTGTTTCATCTGAATTTACAAACGGATGTCTGCCTATTAAGGTAAAAGGTCCTGTCAAACCATGTAAATTATCATTGGATTGTAGTGAAAGTTCCCAGTTTCTGTCTGGTCTTCTTTTTGCTCTTCCTATGGCCTGTTCAGATTCTGAAATATCTGTCCGTAATCTGGCGAGCAAACCTTATATTCAGATTACAATAGATGTCCTGAAGAGGTTTGGAATCAAATTGCATTCTTCTTACGAAGATGGTGTGTATCATTTCTTTATTCCTGGTAACCAGCACTTTTCACCTGCAAATTATACCATTGAAGGAGACTGGAGTGGTGCATCTACATTGCTGGTCGCTCCAGGCAGGAAAACTATAAGAGGTCTGAATATCGATTCCTCCCAAGCTGACAAATCCATTATTTCAGTAATAAAGATGGCTGGTTTGAATGTTTATGAATCAGATGAAGATGTTACTGTATTTGGTAGGGCTACGGATTCTTTCTGCTTTGATGCAACCGATTGCCCGGACCTGTTCCCAGCTTTGGCGGTCCTTGCGGTCAGAGCTCCTGGAGGAGTTTCTGAAATCATTGGTACTTCCCGTCTTGTAAATAAGGAAAGCAACAGGTTGCATACAATAAAGGAACAATTCGGTAAAATGGGTATATCTATTGATATAAGTTGTGGAAACAGGATGTTGATTCCAGGTGGACAAAAACCGATAGCTGCAGAAGTGGAATCCTGTTCGGATCATAGGATTGCCATGGCATTAGCTTCATTGGCTCTTATGGCAGAAGGAACAACAGTGATTAATTCCGCTGATGCTGTCAATAAATCATATAAAAACTTTTGGAACGATTTTAATGCTTTATATTCCTATGAATAGTTTTGGAAATAAATTTAAAGTTGAGATTTTCGGTGAGTCACATGGACAATGCGTTGGCGTTACTCTTGATGGTGTACCTGCTGGAATTGCGATGTCAGTTGAAGATTTTTCGATAGATGTTGATAGACGTAGGCCGTCATCAAAAGGTACGACATCCAGGAAGGAGTCTGATATTCCAGTTTTTCTATCTGGAGTATACGATGATCATACAAATGGCAATCCGCTGACCATAATCTTTAAGAATGAAAATACACGATCTCAGGACTATAAGAATCTGTCAAAGCATTATCGTCCATCTCATATTGATTTTGTAGCTTCCTGCAAGTATGGACAGTTTGCAGACCTTCGGGGTGGTGGAGCCTTCTCTGGCCGTTTGACTCTACCATTGGTAGCGGCAGGAGTAGTTGCAAAGAAAATACTTCAAAAGCAGTTGGAAAGAACTCTGGAATTCAATTCTAATATTATTTCAGTGGGTGGTGTCCCTTTTGGTCAGCATGAACAGCTTCTTGGTGATGCTATGAAAAATGGTGATTCACTTGGTGGTATTATTGAGTGCTCTGTAAACGGTCTTCCGGTTGGACTGGGGGAACCTTTCTTTGACTCCATAGAAAGCGTCCTGTCCCATTTGTTGTTTGCTATACCTGCTGTGAAAGGTGTGGAATTCGGTGCTGGTTTTCATGCGGCTTCAATGAAAGGAAGTGAACATAATGATCCAATCATATCGCATGATGGAAAGACAAAAACCAATAATGCAGGAGGTGTAGTCGGTGGTATTACAAATGGAAATCAGCTTGTTTTTAGAGTCGTGGTAAAGCCTACGGCAAGTATCTCAAGAGGACAGATGACATGGAATGACGATACCGGAAAAGTGGAATCATTGCGGGTGAAAGGTCGTCATGACTCATGCATTGCTCTTCGTGCTCCTGTTGTAGTCGAATCAGCTGCAGCTATAGGTTTGGCTCAATTTGTTTTGTAATTAAAGATAAAAACCATATATTTGCAAACCAAATGGTAATGGTCCTATAGCTCAGTTGGTTAGTAGCACCTGACTCATAATCAGGGGGTCCAAGGTTCAAG
>DCHP01000120.1 GCA_002315675.1 Rikenellaceae bacterium UBA1749
CTCAAATCGCCAAAAGTTATTTAGATTCCAAAAAAGACAGCATAACAGAAGAAACCATGAAATCTTATCGGTTTTACTTAAGGAAGTTATGCCGCTTTTTCGTGGAACATAAAATAGAGATTTCATCTCTTCATTGCTCTGATATTGATGATTTCCTTGAAACATGCAAGTCTTACAACCCGCATACTAAAAGGTTGGTATACTCTCACATTATTGATTTTTTGAAATTCTGCGAAAAAAATAAAGTGTATGACGGAGAAATAGCTTCATGCGTTTTACGGCCAAGAATATGGCGGTTAGATTCATTGCCTGCTGCATTGCCGTGGAGTACTGTTGAAACACTGAGAGCAAAAGTCTTTGCCAGTACAACACCATTAAGAGACCATGCCATAATCATGCTTCTTTCGACATACGGGCTGAGGGGATGCGAAGTCAGAAGACTGAAGATTGAAGATGTTGTCTGGAAGGAAAATATTATTTACATTCGCAATCGAAAAAATCACAGTGACACTGTCTATCCGTTGGATGTCTCTGTTGGAAATGCAATCGTTGACTACCTGTGTCGCGAGCGTCCGAAAATATACGGAGATGGCACTTTATTCTTAACTGCCACTGCACCTTACCATGAAATCAGTATTTCAGGATTTACCGCATCCATGCGTCGTTGCATTTTTACTCTCTCAGAAGATTTCCATGGGAAAAGAATCGGTTCGCATTCGTTTCGACATTCAGTTGCACAGTATTTGCTGCGTCAAAACATCTCATACAAGGACATAGGAAATCAATTGGGACATAAAAGCTTAAGAAGCACACAAATATATGCAAAACTGGATATTGAAGCAATGAGGCTTGTTCAACTGAAAACTCTTGATTCCTTGCTGTCCGTTGCGCCGGAGACAAGAACATACCAACCCAAGGAGTTCATGGCAAGAGCCATGATGGCAAAACTGGAGGTGCTTTAATGAAAACAGAAGATTTAGTGCGAAAATTCGTGAATCTAAAACGTCAGACAGGACTAAAATACGAGGTTGAAGAAAAAAACTTGTTGAAGTTCTCGTCAAAAATCAATCAATCTTTGGCAGACATTTCTGAAAATGATGTCTCATCCTATTTGAAAGAGATTCAGGCTACCAACCACAGGGCTTACCTTACAGTCCGACTTTTCCTCCACTGGTGCGTTGCCAGGAAATACCTCAAAAAGAATCCTGTTTACTATCTCGTTCCAAAATATAAGCATAGTGACTTTGTTCCATACATTTACAACATTGATGAAATTAAAAGGATACTTAAGCAGGCATTGTCATATGACGACAAATCATCGCCATTGCAGGGAAGAACATTTTACACATTGCTCCTGCTTATATATGCCTGCGGCCTCCGGTTGGGGGAAGCAATTGCATTAAGGATTGAGGATATAGATTTTGATCATAATTTGGTTTTTATTCGAGAATCGAAGTTCAGAAAATCCAGGCAGTTGCCGGTCTGTGATGATTTAATCAGTGTCCTGAAAAAATATCTGCTGACACGTCGTAAATTTCTTCCTTGCATTTCAGGCATGGCATCGCCATTTTTTGCAACAAGAACAGGGAATCGTTTTTTGGGGACGCACATTGCCCATTTATTTGAGCGGGTCAGAGATGACATCGGGTTGATAATTCCAGAAAGAAAAATACAGCCTCGTATTCACGACCTGCGGCATTCATTCGCGGTTCACAGATTAGTGGATTGCTACAAAACAGGAGGAAACTTGAAGCAATTTCTTCCCGCATTGTCTACTTATTTGGGACATAAGGATATTGAGGATACAAAGACCTATCTGACCCTTACCAGGGAATTAAAGCAACTTGTGTCTGAAAAATTTGAAAAATCAGTTTGGGGAGAATGAAATGAAAAAGATAGAAATGACAAATCTGCTTTCTTTTTGGGTTTCTGATTTTGTTATTGAAAATTCGAGCAATTTTAGAAAGTTGTCGCATAATACGCTCCGAAGCTATGGTGACACATGCAGGTTGTTTTTCTGCTATCTGCAGGAAGTGAGAAAAATAGATGCAATGACATTCCCTGTAAGCAAGTTTAACTGTGAAATAGTCAGAGAGTTCATAAGCCATCTTGAAAAGACAAGAAAACTATCTCCCGTTTCATGCAATCAGCGCCTGGCAATGTTCAAATCCCTGGCTAAATACTTGTTTTACAAGAAGCCCGAATTTGCCTCGGAACTTCTGGAAATAAGGCAAATGGACAACATGAAATGTTCGACAAAAGTAATTGACTATCTGACAAAAGATGAATTCCATGAGGTCATATCGGTAATCAACCAGAATAACAGTATTGGCTTTAGAAACTATGTACTTTTTGTTCTCATGTTTAACACTGGATTGCGTGTCAGCGAGACAGCTAATCTAAGAGTATGCGATATCCATTTCGAAGAGTCTAATCCCTATGTCCTTGTACTTGGAAAAGGTCATAAGTATAGGGAATGTCCTCTTTGGAAAAGATCGGGTGAATTGTTACAGGCATTAATAGCAAGGAATAAATCAGGAAGAAATGATTATGTCTTCAGGGGAGAGCGAGGAAATCCCATTACAAGACATGGTATTTACGAAATAATTGAATCAACAATGAACCTTGTCAGGAAGAAGTATCAACACTTTCAAGACAGGAAAATAACACCACACTCATTGCGCCATTCAATGGCAATGGAATTGATTGACAATGACGTTGACATTAACTCTATAAGGGGATTGTTGGGGCATGCTTCAATTGAAACAACAAATATCTATACACCCATGAGTTTAAAGCGAAAGGCAATGGTGATGGAAAAATGTGCTGTTAAAACGACAGACAGCATCCCTGCATGGAAGGAAGACTCTTTCTCTGTCTTTATAGAGAAACTGAAGAATTTATAGTTTAATTATGTTGTGTCTTTATTTTGGGTAGCATTTGAAATCTAAAAAAACACAACATAACTGTTTTCATTACATA
>DCHP01000017.1 GCA_002315675.1 Rikenellaceae bacterium UBA1749
TCAAGTCATACATCACCTTCTCCACGCCGCCGCGGATTGGATAGAACTTGCCAATTTGGAGTATTCTCATTTCAGCAACTCTTTGATTTTTACATCAAGTTCGGCGAACTTTGAGATAATCCAATCCTCAGCGCCGTCCGTAAATCTCGGCTGGGCAAAGAATTCATCATATGCAGCATCATTCCCTTCAAGTTCCCGAATTAGAGAAATGGCTGCCGTATTATCCCCTTTCTCATCCCAATGTATCACCGCTTTCTGATTGATAATTTGCGATTCAGGTTGGCCATAACTACCGTAATATATCGGAATACAACCGGCACTTATACTCTCAAATATTTTTTCAGTGATATATCCCAGCGCATTGGAATTTTCCGGGCAGATATTGAATCGGAATTGTTTCAGATAATCCACTTTTATATCATTGAAAACACTTTTCAAACTGTCGTCGTTGTGCAAGAAAGCACTAGGACAATCTATTTGCCCAATCGACGCCAATGAACTGTGAATATTGCCGCGGATTCCATTGGGATCCCACCTGGATATCAATGCGCAGAACTTGTCTCTATGGTCTGGAATCTGAAAGCGCAACTGTTTGCAGACAGACCTGATATCATCTTCTGTTACCTCTGGAGTAAACAGATACATCAGCCATAGCGGAAACCTCAAATAGTGTTCATCCTCAAAAATGTCGAAACCGAGTCCAAGGTCAAAAGGATTGGGCCCTGACAACATATAGTCTGCATAGTGAGACCATCTGGCCAGATGAAGGTTCTCTCCTGAAAAGAAAATTCTCACATCTGCTTTTGACCACCCCAGGACAGACCGTGGGCCATAGAGAGAGCCTATTGATATACTCTTTGAAGACCCATTCAACAAATTGTGCTTCAAGATATAATCACCAAGCCAACTCTTTCCTGCATCAGAAATACTCCTGTTGAGAGACACAATACGAGCCTCCCCATTGGCACGTATTTGTTTGTTGTACTCCAAGTAACCGCCAGCTCTTTCCCTTAAATAACGTTTGATGGTGTTTATCATATTGAGTAATAATTGGAATCATACGAAAAACAAATTTAGGCAAACATTTTCACAATTCCGCTATGGTAATTGTAATTCCATATAGCATCTACCATCATCATCTCTTGACAACAATACAAACCCAAGGCTATCATACAAAGAATAAGCAGCCGTTTGTTGCTGCGAAACTTCCAGCCCTATTGTCAAAAAATGATTTTCTATACAAATACTTATTACGGCATTCAACAACTCTTTCGAGAGATGCAGGCCTCTATACTCCTTCTTAACATGAACAAATGGAATAAACCCCCTGAATGTAATACAGTCATTAAGATAAGCACAAACTAATCCTGCTACATTTCCATTGACTGTAATAACGAAAGAATTAGCCAAAGCCGCTAATTTTCCAGCATATTCAGTCAAACATACCCGACTGGAAAGAGGATGATAAAAATCCCCATCTGCCATTTGAAGATAATTATCTAAAAAACTTTCCGACGCTCTTCCAACAAGTATTGTTATATCTTCATTTTTTGTAATCAATCTTGTTATCTCCCAAAAACACCTTTTTGCGTCGCACTCCATAGATTTTCTAACTTTTGATGGCACAAATATACAAATAATAACACTACCTTTGTGAAACCGATAACGTATCTGATAAACAACATACTTTATGATTGACTGTTTGGTGGCAGTAAACTGCCTGGTTTATAATCATGCAAGATTTCTCCGTCAATGCCTTGACGGATTTGTAATGCAGAAAACCGATTTCAAATTTATCGTATTGGTACACGATGACGCATCTACAGACTCGTCACAAACCATTATTGAGGAATACCGAAAACAATACCCAGACCTATTCTTCCCATGTTACGAAACTGTCAATCAATATTCCCTGGGAGCCAATGCATTGAGTTCGGCTTTAAGGAAAGCCATAGAACAGACAAACGCCAAATACATTGCAGTATGCGAGGGCGATGACTACTGGACAGTATCTGACAAGCTCAAACGCCAGGTGGATTTTCTGGAAAAGAATCCAGACTATTCCCTTTGCTTCCACAAGGCTGAAGAACTTTGGGATGAGGATGGTAGAATTGTTCCGAATTATTGCAGTTTCGAAGCCGGGGACTACGAACTTAAGGAAATCTTTCAGAAAAAAGCCATCCCTACAGCATCAGCACTATACAGACGAGAGATATATGACTGCGAATATTATAGGTATGTGTTCAGTCACGCCAACACACCTTTCAGAGACAATTTAACTTGGTACTGTTGTTCATTATTCGGCAAGTTCAAGTGTCTTGATATGACAGCTTCCGTTTATCGCCGCCATTGCAATGGTATTGCCATCAGCGTCAAACCTATTACTCATATGAGGTTTAATCGCGAGTATTTACGTCTGATGAAACCGGCTGATAAAAAACTGGCTCGAGAGCAGATTTTTTTTGACGTACCGCAACTCCTGCTTGATTACAGAAAAGATAAGACCCTTTTCAAAGAGGTATTCCAGACAGGTTGTGAAGCCGGCATATTTTACTTGATATACCATTGTTCCACATATTATTCAAAGAAAATCATTAAATCCATCGTTTCACCCGAGTTCTTCAACAAAATAAAACATGGTATCAGACAACAATAGAAAGAAACTATTGATTCTTGGAGGGCTCGCCTATTCCTTACCGGTGATAGAGGAAGCCCACAAACTTGGGGCGTATATTATAACGGTCGACAATGTACCCTCCAATATCGCCCATCAATACTCCGATGAATATTGTGATGTCAGCATCCTTGACAAGGAAGCTGTCCTTCGAGTAGCGGCTTCAAAAAACGTCGACGGAGTTCTATCCCATGCTACAGACCCCGGAGTGGTCACTGCCGCGTATGTATGTGAGAAATTGGGATTGCCATATCAATGCTCTTACGAAGCATCATTAATTCTGCAAAGCAAACAGTTATTCCGCAAATTTCTGTCAGACAATGGTTTCCCCTGTCCATCCTTTAATTCTTTTTCATCAATTGACGACGCGATTGCAGGCATTGGTTCATTCAATCTGCCGGTAATTGTCAAGCCGGTGGACTCTGCGGGAAGCAAAGGTGTAACAAAGGTAAGCTCCAGAGAAGAATTACAACCAGCTCTTACTGTTGCATTCGAAGCATCTTTTTCAAAAAAGGTAATAATCGAAGATTACCTTGAGGCGTATGGATACCAGTCAAGTTCCGATATATTTGTCGTTAACGGAGAGCTCGTTTACTGTACGTTTTCTGACCAACTCTTTGACAAGAACTCTTCGAATCCTAATACACCGGCAATTGAAATTTGGCCATCTTCGATGCCTCAAACTAACCGGGACAATTTGAAAGAGCAGTTACAAAAAGCCATTTCATTGCTTGGCATCACATCCGGCTTGTTCAATATTGAGGCCCGGGTATGTACCAATGGAGAATCTTACCTTATGGAAATGTCCCCACGAGGAGGTGGAAACAGAATCGCAGATATACAAAGTTTAGGGTCAGGCCAGAACTTGATCGCCAACGAGGTAATGAAAGCCTTGAATATACAAATAGACGGACTTTCAGACCCCGTTTATGATGGTGTCTGGTGTAACGTTATTTTGCACTCCAACAAGGTGGGTATCTTCAAATCTCTTTCAATTGATGACGACTTTTATAAAAAGTATGTAAAGCAAATACATCTCTCAAAGAAAGAAGGAGATACGGTTAGTTCTTTCAGTGGGGCGAATGCTTCATTAGGCAATATATTCTTGCGGTTTGGAGACAGAGAAGAATTGAATTCCTATCTGGAAAAGGTTTACGATTACATTAAAATCAATATTGAATAAATCATGCATTTTGTCAGAATAAAAAGGGCTTGCTTTTGGATAAAGGATTTTATCACTCGAACCGGCATGTGGCAAGATTACAAATATGTCACAAACATCCTTAACCATCCGGAAACGACAATTGAAGAGAGAAGAAAGGAATTACAGGCCATTTTGGAATATGCCAAACAGAATACAGTTTTTTATTCCAGCATCAAGGGCAATCGTTTATCAGACTTCCCTGTCGTCTCAAAAAAGATCATCAACGACAACATCGAACAATTCTCAGTTAATAATGAACTTATTCCGGGTCAGAAAGGAGAACTTCACCTTCAGAAAACAAGCGGTTCCACAGGCAATCCATTCCGGTTCTATCAGGACACTTTGTGCAGAACAAGAAGAATCGCCACAATAAAGGCTGTCAATGAATTGGTCCATTTCCATTCATTTGAGCCTTTGCTTCATTTCAGATCCTTCAAGCACTATTATTCGTGGGGAGATTCAGTTAATATGATTTGGAAAAAGAATCTCAATATTTTATATGCCGACAACTCAACTCTAACCCCGGAGAATTTAAATAAAATCACGACAGAAATCATAAGGCGTAAGATAAAGTATATCAGAGGGTATTTAACGTCCATTGACATCCTTACCGAATATATTGTCAGGAACAATGTCAACATCCCACAGAAGATTACAATTTTTACCGGTGGCGAAACCGTCAGGGAATCAGTCCGTTCACGAGTCGTTGACATCTTGCATTGGGATATGGTTTCACAATATGCCAACGAAGAAAATGGCGTATTAGGCCAAGCGGCGCTGAACGGCCCATTGGATGTATTCCATCTATACTTAGCCAATTGTTTTGTCGAAATACTCAAGATTGACTCAGACGAGCCAGCCGGCAAAGACGAACTCGGAAGAGTTGTCGTAACAGACTACACCAACAAGGCTATGCCTCTTATTCGCTACGAAATAGGTGATTTAGCTATAGCTGCGGCAACAACAACCGACCATGAAGTCACCGCGATTAAAGGTCTTGCCGGCCGTGAAACAGAATATATCTATACTACAGATGGGACAAGAATAGATTTATTCAATAGTGTTTCCGAAGAGATATACAACAATCCCATCATCTATCAGTGGCAGTTCATCCAACTTGATGAAAAAGAATATAAACTTATCCTTTGCGGCGACCGGGAAGTCCTTAACTGCAAATCTGAACACTATAAAGACCTATTGTTGAATCTGCTCGGGAATGACGCCATAATTTCAATTGAAATTGTCACTGCTATACCCGTCAAAGATTCAGGAAAGAGAAAACTGGTTGAGCAACACTACCACCCCAACCATTAACCGACAATACACTCTATTATACGAGTGACATCAGACTCACTAAGTTGATGATGCATAGGCAGACATATCACAGAGTCTGCCATCTTTCTGGCGTACGGCAAGTTTGAAGCCTCTGCACCCGAACAGCCGCGATATGTGGAAAAGTCACTGATAAGAGGGTAAAAATAACGTCGCCCCAGAATGTTATTTCCCTTCATCTTCTGATAAAGTTCATCCCTGGACATTCCGAACTTATCAGAATCAACAAAGACCGGGAAATAACTGTAATTGTGTTTTACGCTAGGAATATCGTCGAAGAAACTCAAACCTTCAACTCCGCCCAGTTCGCTTCGATATCTAAAAGCAACCTTCTTCCTGTTCGCGATCGCATTATCCACCTGCTTAAGATTCAGCAGACCATAGGCGGCACGCACCTCATCCATTTTAGAATTGATACCGGGACCGACAACGGTCACCTCATCGTGAAATCCGAAATTCTTCAAATCATCGATTCGCTTCTTAGTCGCCTCATCATGCATAATCATCGCTCCACCTTCAATAGTATTGAACACTTTAGTAGCGTGGAAACTCAAAGTACTCAAATCTCCGGCTTCCAGAATTGACTTGCCATCCACCTCAACCCCAAATGCATGAGCCGCATCATATATAACTTTTAGACCGTACTTATCCGCAATTTCTTGAATGCGAGCAATATTACAAGGTTGTCCATAGACGTGTACCGGCAAAATAGCTGTGGTTTTCGGAGTAATTGCAGCTTCAATCTTCTCCGGATCAATATTCCCAGTCTTTGGATCTATATCTACGAATACTGGTTTGCAGCCATTCCACCAAATACTATGTGTAGTGGCAACAAAACTATAAGGAGTCGTGATAACTTCGCCAGTAATACGTAACGCCTGTAGTGCAGTCAGAAGGGGCAATGTGCCATTTGTAAAAAGTGACAAATATGGCACCTTAAGATATGCCGCAAGTTCTTTTTCCAATCGTTTATGGAACGAACCGTTATTGGTAATCCATTTACTTTTCCATATCTCTTCTAACAGACAATGAAATTCATTGATATCCGGTAAAAGAGGAGAAGTAACCGTAATATGCGTACTGTTGTTCATATCTAAACTATTGAAGAGTAAACATCCGACAGTTGTTTAGCACTGTTTTGCCAGGAATAAAAAGATAACCTACGCCTTTGCTTGGAAAGGATTTCCTGTCTTTCTGTTGGTGTTTGTGTAATAATTCTATCCAATTGAACAGCCAAATCACTTCCATCAGCATTAAAATAAAAAGCCGCATCTCCCGCGATCTCAGGGAAGCAACTTGACTCACACAACAGGACCGGGCAATCGGAGGAGTAAGCTTCTAAGATAGGAATGCCAAAGCCTTCATATTCACTAGGGTATACAAAACATTCTGCAAAATGATAAATATTGTACATTGTATTATCAGACTTTACCATCGTCTGAATGAATCGGTCTTTTATTCCCAGGCAATCAAAAAGGTCTTTCTCCTCATCAGTAAATGGAAGGCCTGTACAAACCACGTTAATTTCTGGATGCAAAGATAAAAAAGGAGATATATTATTTACAAACAATATGAAATTCTTATACTTGGACCTGTCACCAACATACAATATATACTTGAAGTTGAAAAGCTTTTGTGGATTCTTATATATATGAAAGGACGGGCCATGATAAATTACATGGATTTTATCCTCTGGAATATTAAGGACTTGAATGACGTCCTCTTTTGTCTTCTCACTTACGGTAATGATTGCGCTGGCTAGTGGAGCCAGTAGTTTCTTTGCAATAATTTGAGCATTGTCTCTTGGGAAATATTGAGGATAACGTTCAGGTATCATATCATGAATAGTAAGAACGAATGGTTTATCCCCTAAAAATGGAAGAAAATATGGATCGAAGAAAGTAGGGTGAAAAATGTCGAACTGGCGTTCCTTAAGTAAATCAATGCAATACAATTTATTGACATCAAGCAAGTCACTATGGTATCCCAAAGATGAAAGAATTGCCTGAGTTATTCGCCATTGCCCTTTAAAAAACTGCCGTTTACCGAACACTTTGTCATGCCGATAATGGAGAGGATTAATATTATTAGAAAAACGGGAATCTTTCAAATATACATTATCACTTTCTTTAACACCAATAATCGGGTTTATGTTGTCAGTTAAGTGTTCACACAATTTAACGAAGGACCGAGAGACACCCCCGAAATTTTGATACTCAAAGGCCTGATAATCAAATAATATCCTCATATTACATTAATTTTGGACCTCAAGAAATGTAAATACCCTCTTTTTAAGACAGAAGCTGAAAGTTGGAAATCTTTTTCATGTTCTCTCCACCAAAGATACGCTCTTCTACCCTCACTCACTAAGTCTCTTGTATATAAGCTCATAAACATCGACTGATAATAACTATCCAGGTCTATTATGGTCATTCTACGCATTAGTTCATCATCATTGGATTTCGCAGGAATTGACAAAAATGAAGTATACCACTTCTTAGCGATAGACACCCCCTGTGCAGTCAATTTGATATTCCCTGAATTTGTAACAGTCTCATTATGCATGCGATATTGAAACCCAAACATATTAGAATTCGCAATTCCGTAAACATCTGCCGCAATACATACACTGATATCATCACTTGAAAGAGCCATCGGTACTTTATAAAATCCTCCCCTTCTTTTTAGCGAACTGGCCTCAAACAAGAAGTCGCCAATAAACTGAATGCGACCATGGTTTCTATGCCAAATTAAAGAATAAACCGACTCAAATTCAGGCCGAGCTTCTTGAATTGCAATAACATTAGAATTAGCATCAATGATTTGTGTCCTAGTATGAAATACTTTACAATCAGGATACTTAGAAATCAACTTATAATAATCTTCTAGACATGTGGGCAATAATACATCATCATCGCCCATACATATCACATATTTACCACAAGCAAAAGCAAGACATTTATTCCAATTATCGACTAGGTTAATTGATCCGAAATTAACTTCGTTTTTAAAATAACGTATTCTTTTATCAGAAAAAGCGTTAACAACATCATCCAAATTCTCCGGAGACCCATCGTTAACAACTATTATCTCATAATCGTCATAAGTTTGTAATAAACAACTACGGATTGCTTCTTGAAGAAATAATGATTTATATGCAGGTATTAATATTGAAAACAGCATAGTCAAAATGATATCCAAACCCTCATATTACTTAAGACCAAAAATTGTTTTAAATCATAGCAAATACGGTTATTCCTATGTACATAGACTGACAGATAAAAAGATCAGTCCAAAGTTACGATTCAAGTCGTGTACAAGCAAAAACCTTTGTAATTGATTATATTTTAATTACTCAAGTTTCGCAAGTGAATAAAATATAAAAGAAAAAA
>DCHP01000044.1 GCA_002315675.1 Rikenellaceae bacterium UBA1749
TGTCTACTTTTCGCATCTGGTACACAGCAACATACGGAGTTTTGAATTTAGGATGAATTTTGCCAAGGAATTTCGGTAGTACATTATCTTCAGCCATAGAATATACATATCTTGCAGGTGCTGCAATACCAGGGTTAATCGTAGAGAAGTCACCACCAAATGCAATACCTATACACAACACAATAAGTGGAACTCCAACCAATCCCATTGTTTTAAGTCCTTCTGCAAAAGGAGCATCTGATGTTGTAAGAATATTATAATTCTCTGGGGAAACAAGAGCAATCAGAAACCACTGGAAAATTGCATTTGAAATAAAGACAATGAAAATAGAAATCATTAAAGCTCTTGGAAGTGTATATTGAGGAAATTTGGTTTCAGCCCCCATTGAAACACAGGCTTCAAATCCTGTATAACACCACCATACAAGACCAAACATGTAGAGAATTTCTTTTAGTGAAGGGTACATATCAGGAGAAAGAGCACCGAAATATTCAAGATGAACATCTGGCAACATTATCATAAACCATAGTGCTGAACATCCCCAGAAAAAGAAAGTAAAGAAATTCTGGATTTTACCCGATTGCTTGATACCTCTATAATTAATAACAAGAAAAACTAAAATTAAAGGAATGGCTATCACTCTTTCATCAAGCCATGAAATATCAATTCCTAACTGCTGAAGAAGAATTGTAAAATAATTTGCAAATGCAAGTGACTCACCTGAACATATTGCAACGACAGATATAATATAATTCCATCCTGCTATTGTTGCGGGAATTCTACCAAGTCCACGTTTAGCATAATGATAGGTACCTCCAGAACATGGAAGAGCTGAAGACATCTCACCATATATAAGACATGGCCATATGGAAATAAGAAGTGCAAAGAATGTTAGCACTATGACGGATGAACCAAGATATCCTATCTGAGAGGAACCGCATGTAAAAAGGCCGACACCCACGACTGTGCCTATTGTCATACCGATACACTCTTTTAGGCCCAATATTCTATCAAATTTTTGTTCAGACATATGAATATTAAACTATTATCAATTTAAAAACAACCTACGAAAGTACGAATAATACATCTAACAACCAAAATCAACTTTACTCACCAAGCTCATATAATTTGATTTTATGTAAAACATTAGAGCGGATGTGGTTCGAACAGATTGACAATAAAAAAACAGAGGCTTATGTACCAACTTCTAAAAACGGTATGAAAAATTTCTAATTTTGTAATAAGATATGCGGTAAAAACATAGCCATTTGCCACTTTGAAAAATAGAAACATCTAAAAATTAATGATTACTAAATGTTTTACCTAAAAGTGACTGGTACTTCAATTGTGGTCATATAATAAATCGTGCAGAGTAATAACATCTCGCATGATTTCAAATAGTGTGTTGAGCTAGTATAAAATAGACACTTAGGTAAAGAATTATGCATTCAAATATTATCCGCGCCTACTTTTCGAGTCTTCTACAGGCTAATCCGCTTAGCTAAATGTCGGACTTTCACTTGAGTCAATAGACTGTATGCTGAAGCTGTAAATATTCATCAAAAAGTTTCAGGCACTCTTCCCTGTCACATTCAATTAAGTAGTCTTTCAACTTTTCGCGGCCAGAAAAAATATCATTGAATTTATCGTCTCTGAAGCCTATTTTACCATTGTCTGCAATGGTACAGCCATAGTAGACCTTTTCAATGTTCGCCCACATACAGGCACAAAGGCACATATGGCAAGGTTCACCTGTAGTATACAATTCACACCCTGAAAGATCAAAAGTATCAAGATTATAGCAGGCTTTTCTGATAGCATCTACTTCTCCATGACATGTAGGGTCATTATTCTTGAGGACCCTGTTATGTCCATGGCCTACAACTTCGCCATTTTTAACGACAACTGCACCAAATGGTCCACCATGATGTTTGCCAATCCCTACTCTAGCCTCTTCAATGGCAATTTTCATGAATTTATTCATTTCCAATTGTCTGTTTTATTATTTCTACTTCCTCCTTATTGTATGGAGTAAAATCGCCGTGAAAGATATCATGTTGCCATTGCTTCGTATAAGGAAGATTCTCCGGTTTATGGCCCCAGCAAAGATGAGTCTGGGTTTTTCCATTTACAAGTCCCCATGAGAAACAACCTACATTATTTTCTCTATAGACTGGAAGGACTTCCTTGATTGTACAATTATTATTTCTGTTCATCCATTCCGTGCAGATTATTGGTCTTCCAGAAACCTTGAAAGTGGAGATTTTCCATTTTGTCGATTCCTTATCACCATACCAGTGAAAAGTTACAACATCAGAGTTGTCTGATATTATATCGTTAAGTTGTTTATTGTCATTCCAGAATGCGACAGATAGGGGCTGGGAAGGATTGATTTCCCTCGCCCATTTGAAAACTTTATTAAGAAGGGGATAACTATACTGTCCATGGGGATTATTCGTAGGTTCATTATAGAGATCCCAAAGAAGAATCCTGTTGTCATCTTTGTATTTTGACATTATATCTTTTACATATGCTTCAAGTTTATAATGTTCCCTTTCGTCTACAACCATGGATATGCCAGGGGATGGGGACCAGTTCCATGCATACCATCCTTCAAGGGGTTCTGGTTGACGTCCTGCCTTTGGATTGTTATTCACTCCGAAGACGCAGTCATCGAAAAAAATTGGCATTACAATAATTCCCCTATCACTGCATATTGAAAGGAATTTTTCAAAGTTTTTTAGAAATGCCCTTGAATTATCTTCATATACTGCGTATTGTAATACAACACGCACGCAGTTCATCCCAAGATCCTTCATAAGATCAAGTTCTGCACCAATTGCTTTGGGATCAAATGTCGATCTATCCCACATTGCTGTATAGTTTACAGCATACGCCGGTATGTAATTCACCCCACACAGCCAAGGGAACTTTTCAATCCACTGATTTGCTTTGTCTTTATCCCATTTCTGCGAAAAGGAAGAACTTGACAATAATAACAACACCATAAAAAAGGCTAAAAATCTGAATCTAGTCATAGGGTAAATAGTTAAAAGTAGTTACATGTATTATTTTGTTTTAGCAATTAATTGTATTTTTAATTGAGAAAAGAAACTGCTGAATAATCTCATATTCAAAGTTAATCTTATTTTAACAAAGAAGATACATTAATAGAGCAAAAATGTAATTAATGATCAACAATTAATAATTAGTTATAATTGTTCCTGAGTTTTTGGTAAAAAAATGGGGAGATACAATTGAAAAGGTCAGATACAATCGAGAAGATTAAATATAATCGAAAAGGTTAATAGTTGTGAAATATCTCATGAGATGTAACTGATATTGTTAATAGGAAATGATAATGGTGTGACACTATTGCCAAATAGAGTTGGAATTAATTTGTCCCTATCCATATTAGAACCATACCAATAAGAATAAGAAACAGGTCTATTGCCTTTGATTTAAGGTT
This sequence comes from Rikenellaceae bacterium UBA1749, assembly GCA_002315675.1. Classification (GTDB taxonomy): domain Bacteria; phylum Bacteroidota; class Bacteroidia; order Bacteroidales; family Rikenellaceae; genus Mucinivorans. The sequence continues at coordinate 3,470 of DCHP01000044.1, forward strand.
TTTCTCTTTAAAAAGCACAGCCCCGAAAGTGAAGGAAATAATTACACTCCCTCTTCTGACAAGTGAAACTACCGAAATCATGGAATCCTGCATACTTAGCGCCTGATAATAAAGATAGTCTGCCAGAGTAATAAAAACGGAAATGAATATTATTGCCCATGACCAGTGGAATTTCATACCTTGATTTTTCCTTGGAAGCCAGATCGTGACAGCAATAATTGACATGAGCAGCAAATGAAAAAAATTGTACCACCATTGAACAAACTGCGGATTAAGTTCCTTCATGATAAACTTATCGTACAAGCCAGAGCATGCACCGACAATTGCAGCAACAGCTACGCAAAACACCCACTTGTTACTGGCAAAATGTATATTCTCTTTACGGCTTGAGACGCTCATCATGAATAGGGATATAAAGGACAATATTACTCCGGACCACTGATACATATTAAGTCTTTCTCCAAAAATAAGCATTGCACCTACTAGGACAAGTACGGGACGGGTAGCATTTATTGGACCTACTATCGTTATGGGAAGATGCTTTAGTCCAATGTAGCCGAATATCCATGAAGTCAGGACTATGACTGATTTTACAAAAACAAGAAGATAATCAAGTGGTGCATGGTAAAGGAAATCGCATGCACGAGCTGACATCATAATACAGAAAAAAACAGTTGAGAAAAGTGTATTCAACAAAAGGACTGGAATAACGGCATTGTCCCGCAAGGCAGTCTTTTTTGAAACATCATAGAAACCGAGCAAAAAAGCAGATGCAAATGCAAATGAAAGCCACATGATAATGATTATAAAAACTGGGCAAATTTAACAACTTGAGTCTACTTGAAAAAGTATTTTTTGTCATTTTTGCCACTATTACAGGTCTCTGGAATTGGGGGGGGTGTCTCAATATTTGGACTTTTTCAAGTGTGCTCAACAATTTACATTAAATCAAAGAAAGGGAATTATTAGAAGCGACAAAGGAATAGACAACTAAATCCACAATTAACATTTTTACGCTAATTTTTACCGATTCGAGAACAGAACTCAATAAAATGAATAGGTTAAATATATGTATCTTACAATATATCAGCAACTTAACAATCACATTGTAAATATAACAATCTATTTATGTATAAAAAGCAATAAAATAGTTGAATATTTTTTTTGAAAAAGTTAGTATCTTTGCACCGCTGTTGAGAGTTAATAAAAATACAGCCACTAAATGGACTATTGCTATAATATCCAAATATTCAACAAGGTTCTGCGTCAAAAAGACGGCGGAAGTCGTTACAACTCTCTTATTGAGGCAGATTATTTAATCAATTATTACCATTATGGACAAATTCACTCAAAATTATGTCGACTCATTCATGTCTGAGTTGATTGCAAAGAATCCAGGAGAAAAAGAATTCCACCAAGCTGTACGTGAGGTGTTAGAAAGCGTTGCTCCTTACATCGTTTCATACCCTCACCTTCTTGACCTTAAGATTATGGAAAGAATCGTTGAACCTGAACGTGTTATCATGTTCCGTGTCCCATGGACAGACGATAAAGGTGAAATTCATGTAAATAGAGGCTATCGTGTTCAGATGAACAGTGCGCTGGGACCATACAAAGGAGGTATTCGCTTCCACTCAAGTGTTAACCTGAGTATTATGAAGTTCCTTGCATTCGAACAGACATTCAAAAATTCTTTGACTACACTTCCTATGGGCGGTGGTAAAGGTGGTTCTGACTTCAGCCCAAGAGGTAAATCTGATAACGAAGTTATGCGTTTCTGCCAGAGCTTCATGACAGAATTACAAAAACATATTGGTGAAAACACAGACGTCCCTGCTGGTGATATCGGAGTAGGTGGCCGTGAAGTAGGTTATATGTTCGGTCAGTACAAACGACTTCGTGACGAATTCACAGGAACACTAACCGGTAAAGGTCTTGCATGGGGTGGTAGCCTTCTAAGACCTGAGGCAACAGGTTATGGTGCTTGCTACTTCGCTCAGGCTATGCTTGCAACACGTGGCAAAACATTTGACGGACAGACGGTATGCGTAAGCGGTTCTGGAAACGTTGCTCAGCACGCTGCCCAGAAAGCAATGCGTCTTGGAGCAAAAGTTGTCACTCTAAGTGACTCAAACGGATACATCTACGATCCAGACGGATTCACTGAAGAAAAAATAGATTTCGTAAAGAATCTTAAGAATGTTCGCCGTGGACGTATAAAAGAATATGTAAGCGAATACCCAACTGCTAAATATTTTGAAAACGAGCGTCCTTGGGGTGTAAAATGCGACATTGCAATGCCATGCGCAACTCAAAACGAGCTTGATGCAGAAGACGCTAAGAAACTAATTGCAAATGGGTGTTTCTGCGTAGTTGAAGGTGCGAACATGCCTACTACTCCTGAAGCAATAGCGCTTATTCAGGGTGCAAAACTACTATATTCTCCAGGAAAAGCATCAAATGCAGGTGGTGTTGCTACGTCAGGTCTTGAAATGACTCAGAACAGCATCCGTCAGCACTGGACTTCTGAAGAAGTAGATGAACACCTTCATCGTATCATGTCAGATATCCATGATGCATGTATCAAATATGGCACAGAGGAAGATGGTTATATCAACTATGTAAAGGGTGCCAACATTGCAGGCTTTATTAAAGTCGCAAATGCAATGGCTGATCAGGGTCTTGTATAACAAGCCACTTATTGCCTATAAAATAACACAATATGGCCATAGATTATGGAACTTTGATGACGAGCAGAATCCGACGGATTCTGCTCGTCTGTAGCAATTATGATAGCTATGCCCTTGAAGAAGATGGGCACATTGAAACCCAGATATCAAGGGAGTACAGTGAGTTGAGTTTGTCAAATCCCCCTGCAATAATCAGGGCCGAAAGCACTATTGATGCACTTAAGATAGCTGCGGAAGGAATAGATTTTGATCTGGTTATTACCATGTACAATGTAGGTGAAGTTGATGTCTTTGAGTTTTCCAAACAATTCAAGGCGCTTCAGCCAAATACTCCTGTTGTACTGCTCACTTCGTTTTCAAGAGAAGTATACAAATTGCTGGAAAGAAGAGATTGTTCCAACATTGACAGAATATTCTGCTGGAACAACAACACGGATCTAATAATCGCCATAATCAAATTATTCGAGGATGATGCCAATGCTGAAAGTGACATCATCGAATCAGGGGTTAGGGCCATACTTCTGGTTGAAGACTCTATCAGATACTACTCTACATATCTGCCTCTTCTATACAAACTCGTACTCCAGCAAAATATAGAATCAATACATGATGCCCTTAATGAAAAACAGCAGATTCTCCGTAAAAGGTCCAGGCCTAAAATTCTTATGGCTACATATTACGATGAGGCTGTTGAAATATACAATAAGTATAAGAGTAATATGCTGGGAGTTATTTCAGACATCGGTTTTGTTGTTCACAAAGGTGATGATCCCGACAATGAAAAAAGTGATGCCGGCATAGATCTTTGTAAAATGGTAAAAGCCGACGACCCTACGATGCCGTATCTTATGCAGTCATCCCAGGAAAGTATGAGAGAAATTGCAGAATCATTGGGAGTTGGTTTTATCAACAAGAAGTCAAAGACTCTTACACATGAAGTTGGAGAATATATTGAAAGGGAATTTGCATTCGGAGACTTCATCGTAAAGGACCCTGAGACAGGTACAGAGATTGAAAGAGCCACAAATCTCTTTGAGTTCGAAAATGTACTGAAAAAAATTCCTGATACAATATACAAAGAGTTTGCATCCAACAACTATCTGTCAAGATGGTTATTCGCACGGGGATTGTTTGCCATAGGCAAACAGGTTGTACCTATTCAGGTGAAGACCGTAGAAGATGTTGCTGAAGCCAGGAAAATAACCTTACATCTGCTTCATGACTACAGACTTGCTCAGGGACTTGGCGTTGTTGCTCAATTCGACAAGGAATCTTTCAATGATGCCATCTGGTTCTCAAGAATCGGAAATGGGTCATTGGGAGGAAAGGCCCGAGGCTTGGCATTCGTTAATCATATTTTGCAGAAATATGACATATACGACAAATGGGATGATGTCAGGGTAATGGTTCCTAAAACTCTAGTTATTACTACAGAGTATTTTGATCGTTTCATTAACGAAAATGGCCTTCAATATGTAATCAATTCAGAAATACCAGACGAAGACATACTTTCGGAATTCGTATCATCGTCACTACCTAAAGAATTGATAGATTCACTGAAAACGTTTATTCATTTTGCAAGAAGACCACTGGCAATACGTTCTTCATCTAAGCTGGAAGATTCTTATTTCCAACCATTTGCAGGTGTATACAGCACTTACATGATACCTAACGTTGCAAATGATGATCAAATGCTACGACTAATTGCAAAGGCAATAAAGAGCGTATATGCTTCCGTATTCTTCGCTGCAGCCAGAGGATATATAACCGCAAGTGCGAATGTTATTTCTGAAGAGAAAATGGGTATTGTCATTCAGGAAATCTGTGGCAGCAAAGATGGAGATTATTTCTTCCCTACCATATCTGGAGTTGCAAGATCCTACAATTTTTATCCTGTCGGACATGAAAAAGCTGAAGATGGTGTGTGCAAGATTGCTTACGGACTTGGTAAAGCTGTAGTGGATGGAGATCAGGTACTTAGATTTTCTCCGAAGTACCCAAAGCATGTCCTTCAAACATCAACTCCTGAACTTACTATGACTGAAACTCAGAACAGGATGTATGCGCTGAATCTTCATCCTGAAAAATTCAAGACATCAATTGATGATGGAGTGAATATTGAGCGTATTGATATAAATGATTGCGGTCAATTCGCATCTTTCAGCAAAGTTGTATCAACATGGGATTACGAAAACCAAAGAATTGTTGATTCAGCTGCACCTCAAGGGCCCAAGTTCATCACTTTCGCACATATTCTGAAATACAGATCTTTCCCACTGAGTGAAATCGTTGATGAAATCCTGAAGATTGCAGAGCAGGAAGTCAAGACAGGAGTCGAGATAGAATTTGCAGTAAACCTGGAGGTGGAACCTGCAATATTCAACGTCCTTCAGGTCAGACAGATATCATACGATTCTTCAGCATGCATGGTTGACTGGTCAAAAATTGATATCAGTGATTCTCTTCTTTCATCATCCAATGCACTTGGAATCGGATGGATTGATGGAGTTAGTGATATAATTTACCTGAAGAAAAACACATTTGATATACTAAAGACTGAAACCATAGCAAAGGAGATATCAACCTTGAATGCCAAATTACAGCAGGAAGGTAGAAATTACGTCCTGATTGGCTTTGGCCGCTGGGGATCAAGTATACCTTCACTAGGAGTTCCCGTCAAATGGTCAGATATTTCAGAAGCTAAGACTCTTGTTGAATGCTGTCTTGAAAATTTCAGAGTCGAACCTTCACAGGGTACCCATTTCTTTCAGAACCTTACATCATTCAACGTCGGGTATGTGAATGTCAATCCGTTCAACAATACTGAAGACAACATCGACTTTGACGCACTCGATGCCATGCCTGCGGAATTTGAAACTGATTTTATTAGACTTGTCCATTTCAATAGTCCGCTTCAACTCTGCGTTGATGGTCATGCCAATAAAGCTATCATTAATAAATCATAGAAAAGCAAAACGATTGCAGACCTAAAAAAAATCTGCCATTGTTGTTTAATAAGATTTCCGGCCACCTTAGTTCATTCAGTGACTGGAAATCATATTTTTAGTATTTGTTTTGATCTAAGTCAAGATGGATATAGATTGTTAATTGGAAGGTAAAAGATTTTGAAGAATATGTTCAGGAACAGTAAAAGCAGTACCATGACGCATACCTTCAGGGAAAACAACTTTATCTGAAATATCTTCCCACGAATTACCATCATCAAGACTTCTTGAAGCACCATATTTGCCAAGTACATATTTGTCGTAATAAACATATAATGTATCCCCCACATAAAGTGGAGATGGCCCTTCACACCACTCGCCTGAAGATGAAATAGGTTCCGAGACATCACCAGGAAAACCTGAATTCAAGTCAGAAGTTCTGATTATCCTTATATTCTTTTCAGGAGGAAGGGAATTTTCATTCTTAAGGAACATTATCCAATCATTATTCTTTTGACTATGGATAAGAGCGCCATCAATAACTGAGAATTCCTTATTGAAGAAAAATTTTGTGGGAGAAAATGATGTAAAATCCTTTGTAGAGGTATAATACAATCGATGATTAGAGCCGTTTTCATTTTCACTTGTAGGAACAAAACTATGCTTTCCAGGAACAGTGCTTGCCCAATAAATATAGAACAGGCTATCTGTCTGATTATAGGTAATCTCAGGAGCCCACGTGTTTCGTGTCTGAGGTTCAGAATCCATTACGTCAATTTGTTTCTGAGCAGTCCAGTTAATAAAATCCCTGGTGGAAGCATATCCAATACACTTTTCATGCCAGCTAGTAGTCCATACCATATGATATGTTCCATCCGGCCCACAGGTTACACTTGGGTCTCGCATCAATTTGTCTCCACCTACTTTGGGAACTAGAAATATTGAATCAGAAACATCATGCCAGTTTAGACCATCATAACTATAGGCAAGATGAAGTCCGGCACCCTGATCTGCAAAATATGAAAACATATAGACATGCCTTTCATGTCTGTTACATGCAATAATGACAAATAAAACTAATAGTGGAATAAGTAACTTCTTCATATTATGAAATAATAATAAATTAGTAATATGTATGGTTTAGGGGGAATAATGTTAGGAGAGAATTGTACTTTTGGAATGTTATTTTTTGGGAATTTTATTTATTGAAAACCTGAAAATATTGTTCCAATCTCTTCTAAGAACAACTGACATAGAGCAGTCAGAATTATCATAAAGTGACGACCACTGTGTATTGCTTGTTTTTTCAAGTGGATTGAATGGTTTGGAAGCTACAATAAGAGCATTCCATCCTACCTGTTCTGTAATATTATCTTTATTGCAGGTAAAAACAGAATCTATTTTATCAAACCTGTCGCGACCATGATTATACAATCCTTTGATTGAATCGGACTGTACTGAATCCTTAAACATTATATAGAAATTTGTAACTACAGAAGTTTTAGTGACAACCATATCCCTTGATGAACTATGTGGATTATATTCAACAATCTTTCCATTACCGGACGCATCATTAATGTAAAAATGGTAGTCTCCGTTAGCTGATGCAAACATATCGAAATGACGAAGAATATCTATCGCCTCTTCTGTTGTGGAGGCTCTGTCAAGAACCATCCTGATAGCAAGACATGTTGTGATACATGGTTTCCCGGAAGATTGTCTTGTTGGTTTACTGTCAAGCATAAGGACAGAAATTGAAACACCTTTCTCATTGATGCCATCAAGACATGCAAATGGTGAAGCAAGGGATGCAAAACGATTTTTAAGGCATGAATCAGCATTATTGGCACCCATATTTTCAAGCGCCGAGAGTGCAATTGAACTATAACCATTTTTTGGAGTACATCTTACGAGCATGGCAGAAGTATTTCTTTTAAAATCATAGTTTCTACCCATTAAATTATGGTTGTTAACCGAGTTATGCATATTGAAAGAACTGCAACCGAAATCAGGAATCCTGATTTTAACAGGAAGACCTGGAAGCACTGCTCCTATAATATTGTCAATATATGACTGGTCACTACTAATACCCATATTAATAATTTCATCCAGGTCATAATCATATTCTATGTCTATAGAGTATAGATTATAGTCCTGATAGTCACTCAGTTTTTCTATGGTGAATGCAGATTTTATCCTGGAATAGTATAATGATATAGAGAAAAGGATAAATACGACAACAATGATTGATATAACAGACAAAAGACGCTTCATTATGAAAATAGTTGTTTCACTATTAATAATCTATTATCAAAAGTAATATTAATTTGTCATTTTACATTAAAATTGTAATTTTGAATAAGGGAAACTTGAGATAAAAATAGTATGCCAGATATTTTATTACCTACGCTGATTTTCCAAATGATTATCGTTGGATATTCGCCAGGTCCAGCAAATATATATGCACTTTCATCCTCTATCAGAAGCACCAGAAAGGAAGCTTTTATTGCATGGCTGGGTATGCTGACCGGATTTACAATTGCAACTTTTGCTCTAGCCGTTCTTACACATTACATTGGCGAAGTTCTAGGAAGTTATGTAATATATTTGAAATACATTGGTGGCGGATACATGGTTTATCTGGCATATGTAATGTGGAAAAACCGAATCAATTTGTCTAATGTAAAAACTGTGTCATTCATTAATGGTTTATTTGTACAACTGACAAATGCAAAGATGATGCTGTTCGCTCTGACAGTATTCAGCACGTATGTACTACCCTATTCTTTGAGTTTCATTGATCTTTTCAAAGCAAGTTGTCTTTTGTATATTGCAGGACCACTTGGTAATTTACTATGGCTTGTAATGGGGCAATTCCTTAAAAAGATGTTTGACAGATACAGGAAAATTGTTGATGCCGTATGCGCCATTCTACTATTAGGATGTGCTGCATATATCGTTTTTTACTAACTTTACACTGTGATGCATGAGTTGCCTATAACAAAAAGTATATTCAAATCAGTAATTGCAAAAGCTGAGAGTGTAGGTGCAAAATCCGTCAGGATGGTTGCTCTTGAAATAGGTGTACTAAGGGATTTCATTCCGGAGTTTGTCCAGAAATACTGGAATTATATAACTCCAGGAAGTATTGCAGAAGGTTCTGTCATACAGATTAAGGAAATAGACGCGACTGCGTCATGTGGAAAATGTGGCACAATTTATAGAATTGACACCAAAAACATTCAGGATTCCAAATGTCCGGAATGTGGATACGATTATGGAACCCTGATTACCGGCAGGGAACTGAAGATTGTTGGAATAGAGATAGAAAGCTGTAAAGAAGATAAAGTTGATAAATAGAGAGTTTCGATTTCAAATTAAGTAACAAATATAGATACACAGAGATATTGAGTAAATGAAAGATATAGCGTACATAGATTTGAAACAATGTATTCTTCAGGACAATGAAGACATTGCAAATGAGGTTAGGGATTTAACCAAAGAGAAAAAGTTTTTTCTTTGGAATATAATGTCATCCCCTGGCGCAGGGAAAACAACCTTCATTCTGGATGTCATCAGCAGACTAAATGGCAAATATAGTATTGGGGTAATAGAAGGTGATATCGAGTCAACAATCGATGCAGAGAAAATGCATAGGCTAGGGGTTCCGACAGTTCAACTGAGAACCGGAGGTGATTGTCACCTGGACGCTGCTATGATAAAAAAGGCACTTGAAAATTTACCCCTGGAAGAACTTGATATAGTAATTGTTGAAAATATCGGAAATTTGGTATGCCCGGCAGAATTTGATCTTGGGGCTGATCTTCCTTCAATGCTTCTGAGTGTTCCTGAAGGTGATGACAAGGCAATCAAGTATCCATTGATGTTCTCAGTATGCGATGCACTGATGGTAACCAAGATAGATGCACTCGGACTATTTGAGTTCGACTTCGATGCATTGGAAAAAAATACCAGAAAAATCAATGACAATCTTAGAATATTTCCATTATCTGCAAAAACGGGTAAGGGGATGGAAGTTTTTATTGAATGGTTATGCAAGAAGATAAATTCTAAAAAAGAGACCTTCTAACATTTCCAATGAATTAATTTCAAATGGAGAATTAATTGTATTACAGAAATAATTATTACAAATAAATATGAGCCTGTACAGCGATTTACTGAAAAGAATTGATGAGCTGAGTTTTGGTTTTCCCAAATCATATGTAGGTGCCGACCGTATACTTATCAAAAAAATCTTCAACGAAGAAAATGCAAAAGATTTTCTTTTAATGAGCAAAGGATATCAGACAGCAAAAGAGTTTGGAGACAAGAATGGTTTTACGGAAGAAATTGCAAAGGAGAAGCTTGACAGAATGGCTAACCGGGGACTGATTTTCAGGCGCCATCGTGAAAGAGGCGATGAATATGGTCAGCATCCATTTGTAATGGGTTTTCTTGAGTGGCAAAGCAGCCGTCCGCAAAAGGACAATTCATGGCTATATGCAACATGCGCATACATGATTACTTCAAAATTCGGTCAGAGAATGAACCAGACAATGCCATTCTATAGGACCATCCCACATCATAAAGAATTTGTAGAAGGTACAATCATACAACCCTATGATGACCTTGAGGCACTTCTGAACAAGCATAAAAGATTTGCTGTAGGGCTATGTATGTGCAGGTTGATGAGTCAGAATCTACCTGGCAGCAAGTGTCACCACCCTCTTGAAACATGTATTGAGACTGATGATTATGCTACATTCTTTATTGAAACAGGTATAGGCAGGGAAATTACGAAGGAAGAGGCATTTGCAATTTTGCGTGAAGGAGAGGAAGACGGAAGGATTGTACAGGTTACTAATTCACAGGAAGGAGAGAATTTCTGCTCGTGCTGTGCATGCGGATGCGGTATGATGAATCTTAAAATCCGTTACGCAGGTCCATCTGCAGATTTATGGAGCAACTATTACAGTGTAATTGACTATGACAAATGCATCAGTTGCGGCAAATGTGTCCAAAGATGTGTTTTCAAATACATCAAACAGGACAAAAAGACGAAAAAGGTAACTGTCGACCAGAAATCATGCCTTGGATGCGGACTATGCGTCTCAAAATGTCCTACAAAGGCAATTCGTCTTGTTCAGAAAAGCGAAGACAAACTATATGTACCACCTGTAACATATGATGATGCGGTTGAGATATGGGAAGCAAAGACAAAGAAAGACTACAATAAATTCAAATAGTTCAGGAAATAACAACTCTTGAATAATGCAGAAAGAAAGTGCAGAAATTAAAACATTGATTAATGGCTATACGCTAGAATAATTAGGATAAGTTAAGATTGTTTTGGATCTTAAATTTTGAAGAAGAAAGTAAATAATATAACTTAGGGGATTATAAATAATAGACCTCACTTTTTGAGGATATTTCATATACAATAAAAGTTTCATCTACAATTAATAAATATTAATACAAATTATGGAATTTCATTTATTAGATCTACTTATTGCATTCGCCGGAGGTGTATTCGGAGCGGCTATCGGAGCCTTTCCCGTATGGGTATTATGTGGGCTTGCAGTACTTATCGGTGCAACAATAAACCTGACAGGAGGAAGTCCTGACTATATGAATCTGGTAGCCTGGGGTATTTTCCTGGGACCACAGACATCTTTTGCGGGAGGATGTGCTGCTGCAGCATATGCTGCCAAGCATAAATTGATTGATAACGGAAGAGATATATGTACAGCACTTGTCGGATTGAACAAACCAGACGTATTGCTTGTCGGAGGAATATTTGGGGCAATTGGCCACATTATTTTGTATCTGCTTCTATTAGTTCCAAACTACAGTGAAATTTCATGGACCAACACTATCGCACTTGCAGTTATACTTGACATGGTAATAGCTCGCGTTGTTTTTGGAAATACAGGGGTGTTCGGCAAATTGCCAGTCGGAGCCAACCGATGGAAACCAACCGATGAACATTCATGGGTTATATATCAATCTGATCCATTGCAGATGTTGATGCTTGCCATTGGTGTTGGCGCTCCAGCTGCCTACATGGCAATAATCCTACCTGGAAGCAGTGGACTAGTATTTGGTTTTGCAACAGTTGCATATACATTTATGATTATGGGATATAAGGTACCAGTAACACATCATATTGCCTTGTCTGCATCAATGATTACGGCCGCTACTGGAAATGTTGCATGGGGAATCACATTCGGAATACTTGCTATTTATCTCGGAGAACTTTGTGCAGCACTATTTGTCTACTATGGAGACACCCATATCGACCCACCAACAATGGCATTGGTGCTTACATTCACATTATACCCACCTCTTGAGCTGTTACATGTTTTCGAGTTTCAGAGTGAATGGGTATGGCTTGTTCCAGTTATTGTAGCCCTTCTGGGAATAGGACTATTCAAGGTCTTACGAAAAGAAAAGAAACTAATACCAGAATAATACCCAAACACCGATATAGACAAAAGACCTGCTATTTATTTGCAGGTCTTTTTATTATATATATCATTTGAAACTTAATATGATCATAATCGAAACATATATCGGAGATTACTCACCGAAGATTTCTTTATGTCGGGTATTAATGTAATCGTAGGTTTTGATATAGCACTTGAAAAAACCTTTTGTATCCTTAGTAATATATGGTTTATCGAGTTTTAACTGACGTATTTTTGCAAAATCATAACGGCCATTCACTTTCCAGCCCTGAAGGAAGCCGATATCAATAGCGGCTGTAGGACAAAAGAAAGAACATCTCATACACATAAGGCAATTATGGTGAAAAGCAACTTGTCCTTTTTTGTTTTCGTATATATTCTTGGTAGGGCAACGTTTTATACAAAGTCCGCAATGAGTGCACTTGTCATGATGAACCTTATACAGGAAAGAATTTATATCACCGCCAATGAACTGGATTTTAACCCAGAAAGCAACAAAACGTGGAAAAAGCTTATATTTCTTGATATTTGGTATATCATGGGTAATTTCATAAACCAGTATATCATAAAGTTTTTCATCCATATCAAGCATTTCCTTTACCAGATTTTCATCAAAACGAAAATGAATATTGTATGGCATCAAAAAATGATACTCATTCTTACAAACAGCACCATTGAAACGTAATTTATGAACTACAGATATGGAAGATGCATCATTAGCAATTTCTGTTTCACCAGAATTCTTATAAATGAAGACTTTCATTCCTTTTGGGAATTTCTGTTTCAAAATAAACTTAAGAAATGGCCATGGAGCATTATATCCATAAATAGGATAGCCAAGTCCTATAATATCATATTTTGACAAATCAAGACGTTCCGTATTCAAAGGATCAATTTCATATGTTTCAACATTGAAATCGACTTTCTCAAGTCTGGACTTCAGAATATTTGTAACATATCTTGTATTGAATGTCCCGGTATAATATAGTAATAAACAATTAGTCATTATTTTTCTTGTTTTGTTTTTCTCTTCAGGACCTTGTACTGGAAATACTTTCCGAATTTTCCGAGAGTTTCAGGATTCACCTTTGCTACGGCATCAAGAAAAGTTTTCTTTCCAAGTGTAAGAAGATTGAGCAGTCCACGAAGTTCAAAATATTCATAGCATCTCTTGTATCCAATAGAAGAGATTCGCCATGTCTGGTTATTCTCTTTCCTGTATGTTACATAATATATAGCAGCACCATGAAGCTTCATCTTGTATTTTTGATGAAGTAGATAGTCTTCAAGATACCATTTTGCCTTGGCTGTTGTTGTATCGAGAATATCTATTTCACCACCATGTATCAAATGAGTTGAAGGCATATTCAAGGTCATTACACTGCACAGGAATTCAAGAACAGCATCTTTGCCATTATACGACATTTTACCATTGCCGTATGAAGAAACAATATCGTCGGTAAAGCAATCTGAAATACCATCAAAATCCCTTGTATCAAGACACCTCTGGTATTTTGCCTGCAGATATCTGATGGCCTCTATATCCTCTAGTCTTGTGATTCTTTCTTCAATTGTCATAATGAATAGGCGGTATTATTTTCTACTATAATTTCTATTCCAAATATATGTAACTGATCTTCAGCTGCGTATGTAAGTTGATTTCGCATTCTTTTAGAAAATTCCGAGTTTATGGACTAGTTTAAGCAGCCAGGTTGGTAAAAGTGAAGTTAAAAATTGCAGCAACTTTGTTGAAATACCTGGTGTAATTCTTGCCCTACCCTTCATCAAAGCCTTGATTGCTTTCCTTGCAAGTGCTTCCGGAGTTATTATATATCCAAGCATAAGCCCTATCCTAACCTGGGTAGCAGGAATATTATACAGATCAGTTGCAACGGCACCTGGTCTCACACATGTAACATATACTCCGCTTTTGTATAGTTCAATATGAGTTGATCTTGAAATATTATTCAAAAAAGCTTTGGTGGATGAGTAAGTAGCAAGTCTCTGGAATCCCATGGTTGAAGTAACGGAACTCATATTCAGAATATAACCTTTATGACGGTTTACCATATCCTTACCGAAATAATAAGTAAGCATCGCAGGAGTAATCATATGAAGATTCATAATCAGCATATTGAACTTTTCTGAATCATCGAGAAATTCCCTATCATGATAGACACCGGCATTATTTACAAGGACATCAACCTCAAGGCCCATCTGGGTGATAGTATCATAAAGTTCCTTTGCAGCATCCTGACAGCCAAGATCACGGAAGAGGGAAACTACATCAAGAGAGGGAAAATCACTCTTAAGAATTGTAGTCTTTTCCTCAAGGGCTTCAGATTGGTTGCTGACAATAATAAGATTGTAGCCATATTCGGCGAGTACTCTGGCATACTGATATCCTATTCCGGAACTTGCGCCGGTTATCAGAGCATATGTTTTATTCATAAAACCAATTTTAACAAAACACAAATTTACAATATTGAGTCTACATGAAAAAGTATTTTTTGTCATTTTTACCACTATTACAGGTCTCTGGAATTGTGGTATCTCTCAATATTGGGACTTTTTCAAGCGTTCTCAATATTTCATCAAAAAAACAGGAATCTCTCATAACTATGCTACAAACAATACAGCCTGTATCAGATCATTGTACATAGATATCACTTGCCACGCATTCACGCTTGGGGTATTGATGGTTATAGATATAGTTTTAAATGAAGAAAGACAATTAAAATCTCGCCCATCCAAGCAGCTGTGAAAGTAATATTATTATTTAGCCACGAAAGGGATTAAAAAAGTGTTTTACGGATAAAAGGCATCATATGGGGTTCAAAGCCATATTCAGTGCCTAAATAGAGCATATGAAGTGCTCCGAATTTTGACAATTGATTGTCAACCTTCTGGGCTTTTTCAGGCGTATCTGCACCAAAGTACTCCTTGATAAACACATCCCATACTTTCTTCAATGTATCAAGACCAAAATGGTATAGGTGTTGGGCTATCTCTTCCGTATTCATTCGTGCTTGGAAATACCACATACCCATATCAAACATTGGATTTCCGTACCCGAAATCTGAAAGGTCTATCCACATGACACCATTGTCTGTCATAATAATATTGCTTAACTGCATATCGCCATGAAGACATGTGGTTTTTCTTGGCACTGAATTGACAAACTCAATTGCTTTTATCTTCTCGTCATCTGTCAATTCCTTACAGTTGACAATAGACTGCCTGTAATAAATCGTGCGATCCTGGAAAACTTTTGTATTACACTCCTTGGTATGAAGTTCCTTGCATTTTTTTGCAAACAACACAGATATTTCCTCCAGTCTATGAGGTTCGTCAGCAATTATTCTTGAAAAGGAGCGTTTGGATGGTATCCTCTCAAAATCCAGTGCAACACTGTCTTCATTTTCATATAGTGTCCCTACCAGTGGAGTCTGAATCC
This sequence comes from Rikenellaceae bacterium UBA1749, assembly GCA_002315675.1. Classification (GTDB taxonomy): domain Bacteria; phylum Bacteroidota; class Bacteroidia; order Bacteroidales; family Rikenellaceae; genus Mucinivorans. The sequence continues at coordinate 19,029 of DCHP01000044.1, forward strand.
CAAACTTGAAAACTTCACGTGCGACGATTTTTTCCTGAGACACAAGTTCCTTTTTAACCCTTGAACCATATATTTTAATCATGGAATCACCATCTTCACTATTATATGCCTTTGACAGGAAACTGGCACCGAACTCCTGATATTTTGAGATATCAAGGGTTTTCGGTTTTCTGCAAACATTTACAAATGAAGAAACACCTGTATCCTCAAACTTCTCGGCTACCGCCTCATTGGCATTGACTATAAAAAAACGATAGTCCTGTTCCCTTGCTGTTAAAAGTAATCTTAATGATGCAAAATTGATATTGTCAACATTAGTAAAGTCAATAGTGTTTACAGAACTATGGTCCATCTGAGAAACAAGTATTTCAGTTGCTGTGCGGTCAAGAGTGCCAAAAGGTTTAAGTATAGAGTTTGCCATAAAAATAGTATCTTTGAATGTTATGAAAAATTTACTTAAATATACAACAATTCTTATATTGTTCCCAATAATTTTCAGTTCAAAAGAAACTGCAAATGGGAAAACACTGCATATTAAAGAGTTAGGTATGAGCATATATTCATACCAGAATTATTCCGTCAATTTTCAAACTGCACTTTTGAAATGCAAAAATGAAGGTTATGACACCTTAGCCTTGGATTGTGGCAGATACGACATATGGCCTGAAGGTGCAATTCGGAAAGAATTATACATTTCCAATACATCATCTGAAAATGAGCTACCTTCAAAAGTCAAGGCAATAGGACTGTATCTTGATAATATCAACAATCTTACAGTAGAAGGAAACGGGGCTACATTAATGTTCCATGGAAGCATGACACCTGTAGCATTATACAAATGCAGCAACATAAAGATTCATAATCTTCATATAGATTTTGAAAGACCAGGAGGAAGTGAAGCTACCATAGTGGAGATAGGAGAAGATCATACCGATGTTAAATTCCACAAAGACAGCCGTTATGAGATAGACAACGATGGTAAAATCATATTATTCGGGGAAGGATGGAAATCTTCAATAGTTGCATGCACTTGCTTTGATCCAGAAACAAAACACTATTCAAGGTGTGGAGCGTGGCATTCCATAAAAAGTGCTAAAGCAATTGAGATTGGAGAGAATATTGTCAGGTTTATGACAAAATGTGAGAACATCAAACCTGGATATATTCTTACACTCAGAGACATCATAAGACATGATGTAGGGTTATTCATAAATGAAAGTGACAACACTACAATTGACAGCGTATTCATGCACTATATGCATGGACTAGGAATGATTAGTCAGCGTTCAAGTAATATAACGATGCAATCAGTCAGATGTGCACCACGGGAAGGAAGCGGAAGGGTCCTTGCATCATCAGCTGATTTTATGCATTTTTCAGGATGCAAGGGGCTGATTAAAATACATGACTGTTACTTCTGTGGAGCTCAGGACGATTGCGTAAACATTCATGGTACAGACCTAAAAGCCATAGAGAAATTAGGAGACAATAAATTGAAAGTCCGTTTCATGCATGACCAAAGCTATGGATTTGATGTCTATTCCCCTGGAGACTCTATAGCATTTCTTCAGGCATCAACCATGCAAAGAATTGGTTTTGCAAAAGTTGAATCGTTTAGAAAAGTCAACGAATATGAAATAGAGATCACTTTGGACAGAAATTTACCGAAGGATTATAAAATCGGTGAGGATTGTATTGAAAATTACACATACACACCATCAGTTGATATTAGAAGAAATTATTTTTCAGGTGTATCAACAAGAGGAGTTCTTTTGACAACGCCAAAAAAAGCGGTGATTTCCGACAACATCTTCTTTGGAACTGGTATGGCAGCGATATTGATAGAAGGCGACGCAAAAGGATGGTTTGAATGTGGTACAGTCAAAGATGTTCAAATAACCAGAAATAAATTCATTGACTGTAATTTCAGCGGTGGAGCCGCGATAGTAATAAACCCATCAAATAATATTATTGATCCAAAAAAACCTGTTCACGAAAACATCAGAATACTGAATAACTATTTTGATTTACGCGGCCGTCGTTTAATTGAAGCCAAGAGCACTTCCAGGCTGATAATAAAAGACAATGAAATAGTACAACCTGCGGAAGAACCTGTTGTTCTTAATGGTTGCAGTAAAACTGAAATCCAGAAAATTCCTGACAACCAGTCAAAGAAATAATGGTCCATTTCCGGAGAACACGATACAGAAACAATACAATAATGGAAATATATAATAGCGACAAAGGAACTCATTGAGAGTTCCTTTGTCTTCTGTTATAAGTATTCTACTTAGTTAAACAATTAATCTTGAGGTGGAGATGGTGGATTATTAAAGAATCGGTAAAATATGCCACTATACAACTCCGAGAGCCTGAGCAAGTGCTGCGATTTTTTTGACCCGTGGTGTTGGTTTCCAGTTTCCGTCCTCATCCATCTGCATCATGAAGTGCCTCAGTTTCCTCAGGACCTCTTTTGTTG
>DCHP01000019.1 GCA_002315675.1 Rikenellaceae bacterium UBA1749
TCTCATGAAATGTGAAAGTTCTAATAAATGGTGGATTTTTATTATTTTTGTTATCTAAAAGATAAGGAAATAATGGCCGAATCTGTAAGAAAGAAAGCTAGGATTGTGGAGGTGACTGAATCCACGCTGGTTCTTGAGATGTGTTCCCAGGAGGCATGTTCCATGTGTGCAGCGAAAGTTTTGTGCGGTCAGGACCTGGAACAGAAGACAAGGCGTATTGAACTTTTTAATGATGGTCTGAACCGGAAAGTGGGTGACGAAGTTTCACTTCTGATTTCATCAATAATTGGACTTAAAGCTGCATTCTGGTTCTATGGAGTTCCAGTCTTTCTTATTATCCTTTCCATAGTCCCACTACGTGATGTTATCACCGACAATTTTATTCTTGGTGTTATTTCCCTTGCGTTACTTTCAGTTTATTACTTTATGCTTTGGCTTTTCAGAAATAAAATTGAAAAACAAATATCAATAACAATTGAATAGTTATCATGAGTACACTATTTTATTCATTGGCAATATTGGTTGGGATAGGAGTTCTTGCATCGGTTATCCTTTTTTTTGTTGCCAAAAAATTTAAGGTTGAGGAAAATCCTCTTATTGAACCTACGGAAAAAATGCTTCCTGGCGCAAATTGTGGTGGATGCGGTTTTGCAGGTTGTCATGCAATGGCCGAAGCATTGGTTAAAAATGATGACATTTCTTCACTGTTCTGTCCTGTAGGCGGTTCTGAAACAATGAAATCTATAGCAGACTTTTTAGGTAAGACAGCTCCTGAAAAAGAACCGCAGGTTGCTGTTGTCCGTTGCAATGGTGCATTCTGTAACAGACAAAGAGTCAATGTTTTCAATGGTGCTGATTCATGTATTGTTGAATCTTCATTGTATTCAGGTGAAACGTTATGCTCATGGGGGTGCCTTGGAAAAGGTGATTGTACAAAGGTATGTAAATTCGGTGCAATCAAGATGAATTCAGATACCGGATTACCTGAGGTTGACCAGGATAAATGTACAGCCTGCGGTGCTTGTGTCAATGCATGTCCAAAGGGCGTAATTGAACTCAGGAAGAAAGGAATCAAGGATAGAAGAATATTTGTTAGCTGCATCAATAAGGATAAGGGCGGTATTACAAGAAAAGCATGTTCAGTTGGCTGTATTGGTTGTATGAAATGCGTAAAAGTATGTGCATTCGAGGCAATCAAGGTTGAGAACAATGTTGCCTATATTGATGCATCAAAGTGCAGGCTATGCCGCAAATGTGTTGTTGAATGTCCAACAGGGGCAATACAAGAGGTAAATCTGCCACCAAGAAAACCTGTGGCATCAGTTTCTTCTGATGAAACCGGTGTTGAATCAAAAGTTGAACAGAATTAACGGAGATATGCTATCATGAAGACATTTAGAATTGGTGGTTTCCACGGAAAGGATTATAAACTGACTGGAGATAGGGCAATAGAACAAATGCCTGTTCCAGATAAGGTCGTTATTTTCTTGTCTCAGCATATTGGTGCTCCGGCAGTATGTAATGTAGCAAAAGGTGATAAGGTTAATGTTGGTACATTGATTGGGAAAGCCGGTGGCTTCGTCTCAGCAAATATCCATAGTTCAGTCAGTGGAACTGTAGTTTCAGTTGATCCGGTTGCAGACGGAAGTGGTATAAAAAAACCTGCTGTAACAATTGAAGTTGAAGGGGACCAATGGGAAGAGGGTATTGACCGCTCTGAAAACCTGATTCCAGAATGCAACCTTGATTCCAAGGAAATAATAGATAAAATATCGGATGCAGGTATTGTGGGTATGGGAGGTGCAACTTTCCCGACTCAAGTGAAACTGTCAATTCCTCCGGGATCGAAAGCTGAGTGCCTGATTGTCAATGGGGTTGAATGTGAACCATATCTGACAGCTGACCACAGGGTTATGCTTGAGAAATCCGATGAGATCCTTGTAGGATGTAAAATAGTAATGAAAGCTCTCGGCGTTGATACATGCTATATCGGTATCGAGGAAAACAAAAAGGATGCCATCAAGCTTCTAAGCTCAAAAGCAGATGGTGGCATCAGTATTGTTCCGCTTAGGATGCGTTATCCTCAGGGTGGTGAAAAACAGTTGATAGATGCTGTTATTAATCGTCAGGTACCATCAGGGGGACTTCCTATTGCAACGGGAGCTGTAGTACAGAATATAGGGACCATATTTGCGATATATGAAGCTGTTCAGAAGAACAAGCCTCTTGTTGAAAGAATAGTAACTGTAACAGGATGTTATGTCTCGAATCCTAAGAACCTGAAGGTCAGGATAGGAACATCAATTTCAGAACTGATAGCGGCAGTTGGAGGTGAACCTGATAATACTGCAAAAGTCATCAATGGTGGCCCTATGATGGGACGAGCCATGTCCAATGTCGAAGCTCCTGTAACAAAAGGGACATCTGGCATTCTGATGCTTTCAGCCCGGGATACAGTGCGTGAGAAGGAACAGGCCTGCATATCATGTGCAAAATGCGTTAGTGCTTGTCCAATGGGACTTGAGCCATACCTTCTGTATAAATTATCATACCGCAGACTTTATCCTGATATGGAATCAGAGAAAGTTACTGATTGTATAGAATGCGGTTGCTGTGCCTATACATGTCCGGCCCATCTTCCACTTCTGGACTATATTCGTGTAGGAAAGGCGGAAACAATGAAAATCATCAAATCAAGACAAATAAAAAAATAATCATATGAGAGTAATTTCACCTTCACCACATCTTCACGGACCTCTTTCTACTGAGATCCTGATGCGAGATGTTGTGATTGCACTTGTTCCAGCCTTCATCTTTACCGTTGTAACAGGTGGTCTTCAGGCTTTGTTTGTTACATTGGTATCTGTAGCTTCATGTATGCTATTTGAATGGCTAATCAATTCCTATTTCTTTCATAGGCCTAATTCTTTGACAGATTGGTCTGCGGTAATCACTGGTACGCTTCTTGCATTCAACCTTCCTCAGTCCATTCCACTTTGGATTGTTGTTGTCGGAGCAGCTGTTGCCATCGGAATTGCCAAGATGAGCTACGGAGGAATTGGAAGAAATATTTTCAATCCAGCTTTGGTTGGCCGTGTTTTTCTTCTGATTTCATTTCCGGTCCAGATGACTACATTTCCTGTACAGGCTGATGCTTACTCCGGTGCAACTCCGCTCCAATTCTTCAAATTTGTTCCAAATGCAGCATCTATGACTCCTGATAACTATTTGATGGATCTGTTCATAGGATTCGTTCCAGGTTCCATGGGGGAAATTTCAGCTCTTCTTCTGTTGCTTGGGGGTCTTTACCTCATTATAAGAAAAGTTATTACCTGGCATATCCCTGTATTCACTTTAGGGACTATTTTTGTGTTTACAGGTATTTTATGGCTTATCAATCCGGAAATATACGCCAACCCGTTGTTCCATATTCTGGCTGGTGGCGCGATATTGGGCTCTGTCTTCATGGCTACGGATTATGTAACATCTCCAATGAATGTACGTGGACAAATCATATATGCAATAGGAATTGGTGTAATAACTGTTCTGATTCGTGTATGGGGATCATATCCTGAAGGCATGTCGTTTGCAATTCTTATTATGAATGCCGCAACTCCACTTATCAATAAGTATATTCATCCTAAACGTTTTGCTTAATAAGGAGAGATTATGATGAAAAGTTCAATTAAAAATATGGTCCTTGTTCTTGGAACCATTACTCTTATCTCTTCTTTGGCAGTCAGCGGATTCTATCTTCTGACCAAGGACGCCATTGAATTTGCAAATCAAAGTAAAATCAACAATGCGATTGCGGAAGTAATGCCAGGCTTTGACAATGCTCCTTCTAACGAAATGTTCCTGTGTCAGGTGCCAGGAACTACTGATTCACTTTCTGTTTATCCTGCCAGAAAAGGAGAAAAACAGATTGGCTATGCAGTCAAGACATTCTCAAACAAAGGCTACGGCGGAAATGTTGAACTGATGGTAGGTATTCTATCTAATGGCAATATTGCTTCAGTCAGTGTCGTTGCGGAGTCAGAGACTCCGGGTCTTGGGCATAAGATGTCCACCGACTCAATCCTTGTATCTCAGTTCAAGGGCATCAATCCTGAAAAGAAAAAAATAAGTGTCAAGAAAGATAATGGTGATATTGACGCAATAACAGCTGCAACAATTTCATCGCGTGCATTTTGTGAGGCTGTAAATAGGGCATTGGCAGTTGTCAACCCTCTTATTAAAAAGACTACTGATGCCTCTTCTGGCGCTACACATGTAAAGAAGGAGGAATAGATATGACAAAAATGCAATTATTTCTCAAGGGGTTGGTCAAGGAAAACCCTACATTTGTCCTGATGCTTGGTATGTGTCCAACATTGGGAACAACAACATCGGCTATCAATGGTTTTGGAATGGGAGTTGCCACAATGGCTGTTCTTGTTCTCAGCAATATGGCAATATCTCTGGTAAAGAACATAATTCCAGATAAGGTCCGTATTCCATCATTCATTGTAATCATAGCTTCATTCGTGACTGTTGTACAGCTTGTAATGCAAGCATATGTTCCTGATTTGTATGCAGTACTTGGTGTGTTTATCCCGCTTATAGTCGTAAACTGTATTATACTGGGACGTGCTGAGGCATTTGCCTGTAAGAACGGAGTCATAGATTCAGCACTTGATGGCCTTGGAATAGGTATCGGATTTACTCTATCCCTGACAATTATCGGCGCTGTACGTGAATTCCTGGGCGCTCTTACAATATTTGGAATGAAATTCGATTTTATGAACTCAGATGGTGCTCTGATATTCATTTTAGCTCCAGGAGCATTTCTTGTGCTTGGATATCTTCTGGCAATTTTTAATAAGTACAAAAAACAATAATAAGCTATGGACTATTTTGTTATAATCATATCGGCGATATTTGTAAATAACGTCATCCTGGCTCAATTTATGGGTATATGCCCGTTTCTTGGAGTTTCAAACAAGGTCTCTACTGCAATAGGTATGGGAATGGCTGTAACATTTGTTATGTCTATTTCCGCATTGGTCGTATGGCTTATCCAGTATGGTCTGTTGGATCCTCTTGGTGTCGGTTTCCTACAGACAATAGTGTTTATTCTTGTTATAGCAGCACTTGTTCAGATGGTTGAAATTATTCTGAAAAAGATCAGTCCGACACTATATAATGCGCTTGGGATTTTCCTTCCGCTGATAACTACAAATTGTGCAGTTCTTGGAATCGCTATTCTTTTGGTACAGAAACAGTATGATCTTGGTGAGAGTGTTGTATTCTCCGCATCAACAGCTCTTGGATTTACGCTTGCTTTGGTGCTTTTTGCCGGAATGAGGGAAAAACTAGAACTGACTGACACTCCTGAAGCTATGAAAGGTATGCCTCTTGCCCTTATCACTGCAGGACTTCTTTCAATGGCATTCATGGGATTCTCAGGAATGATATAATTGAACAAGTTTCATTATTTTTGCGATATTGTTTAGCATAGGGGGGCTGTCGCTGACAAATTTTATATATATTTGTTTGAGGAAAGTCCGGGCAACACAGGGCGCTGCACTTGCGAAAATACAAGATGGCCGTGAGGTTATGTCTGAGGTAACAGAAAATAACCGCCATTTATGGTAAGGGTGAAAATGTGGGGTAAGAGCCCACGCTGGTTTCGGTGACGACAATCAGGTACCTCGCTGCGGGTTGCAAGACCAAATATACCGACCTGCTTTTATAGTTGAAGGGCTGCCCGTCCAAGTGGTCGGAGGGTAGGTTGCTACAAATGATTGTGCAGGTGACTGCATGACTAGATTAATGACAGTGATAACAGAACCCGGCTTATTCCCTATGCTTTTTTTGAAATACTTTTAATTATTATAAAATGAAGAAGTTTTTATTAATCTTTTTGTCGGTTGTACTTTTGACTCCGGCTTTTGGCCAATCAGACGATGCCAAAGTTCAGAAACTTAGTGATACTTTCTCCAAATATCTGGTGAATAATCTCATTGTTCATTTGAAAGGTATTAGGTTCCTTGAGACTACCGGAAAGCTTCAAAGAGGTATGACACTCCAGTATACTGTTGTGCTTAATAAAAAAGGTACTGTAGAAGATGTTCAGGTCGTAAATGGTGTCAATGAAGTTTTTGATGATGATTTTAGAACTCCTCTTTTTCTGATGCCAAAGTCTGTTTTCAGTGATATTACAATTACAGGGGAAAAAAGTTATATTCCTATAATCCTTGATGTCAAACTTTCTGCATGTGAGAAATCACTTGCTGAGTCTCTCGAGGAAGAATACGGAAAAAAATCCATCAAACGCTGGAAAAGGTTCAGATTTGAAAAACACCCTGAACTTCTTGAAAAGTTCCCTGCATTCAATAATTATCTTTCAGTGAAGGATCAGTATTATAGTTCAGTCTGGTATATTTATTTCAGACTTATGCACCTAAAGATTTCCCTTCCTGAACATATGCAGGAAAAAGCAGAGTAGGCATAAGTAAATTATCAGTTATAATTTTTTATAGTAATTATATCTTTGACAAACAATTATACTCACATTTACAGCAGGAGCGGTGGTTGTATAACCACCGCTCCTGCTGTATTCATTCAATTGTCTGTTATCCATTGTTGGCTGGTGTCAGAATCCTGGATAGTTTATTTTTGTCAGGAATAATCCTTCAGATGGAGCTTGCATTGAAGCAAGACTTCTGTCTTTCCCCTCTATTATGGTTCTTAAATAGTCAAGTGTAATCTTGCCTCGTCCCAGATCAACTAGTGTGCCGGTTATTGCCCTTACCATTCCACGAAGAAACCTGTTTGCGGCTATTGTAAAAATCAGTCCATCCTCCGTTTCTTCAATTTTAGCCTCATAAATCTTGCAGATATTTGTTTCAGCGTTCCCATGAAGTTTTGCAAATGATGTGAAATCTGAATAATCAAGTAGAACTCTGCATCCATCTCTCATGATTTCTATATCAAGTGGTTGATGCACTATCCATAGATGCTTGTCAAAAGGATTCTTTTTTCTTGAAATATAGTATTTGTACTCTCTTCTCGTGGCATCAAACCTTGCATGTAGTCCGCACGGAAAGATATCCTCAATTGAAATATCTTTTGGCAACATCATGTTCATTTTTCTCTTGAATTCTTTGCAGTCAATGGTAATGGACGCATCAAAATGAGCGTAATAATCTTTTGCGCTTACCCCGGTATCAGTTCTGCCACAACCGACTATTCCTATATTTCCGTCTCTGCACAGGGTTCTTATTACATCGGTAATGACTTCCTCTACAGATATGGAATGTGGCTGTCGTTGCCATCCGAAATAATTGGTTCCGTCGTATGATAGTTTAATGAAATATCTTCCCATGTGGCAAAGGTATATATAATTTCATCTATTGCTAAAATGCTTTAATTAATTAACTTTGTATGGTTTAACTGACTATACCGCTCAACTTGATTTTTTATATTAAATTAGATATCTATGCAGGATATTTTTCTTAAACGGCATATTGGAGTCGGTGACTCTGAAAACCAACGTTCGATGCTGGATGCGATTGGTGTAAAATCCCTGGATGAACTCATTTCTCAGGTTGTTCCTTCGGATATAAGACTGAAGGATGATCTTGAACTTCCTAAACCAATGGCAGAATGGCAGTTTGCAGAACATATTCGCTCTCTTGCTGCAAAGAATAGGCCTCTACGTACTTTAATCGGGATGGGATATTACAGGACAGCATCCCCTGCCGTTATCATGCGTAATATCTTTGAAAATCCCGCTTGGTATACCTCGTATACTCCATACCAGGCTGAAATATCTCAAGGCCGTCTTGAGGCTCTTCTGAATTTCCAGACCATGATCATGTCTTTGACGGGCATGGAAATATCAAATTGCTCCCTTTTGGACGAGGCAACGGCAGCTGCAGAGGCAATGCTAATGATGTTTGCACTCAGAAGCCGTGAGGCACAGAGGGAATGCAGGAATATCCTGTTTGTTGATGAGAATATCTTTCCTCAGACCCTTGATCTCCTTCTTACCCGTTCTGAACCGCGTGGAATAGAACTTGTAATAGATAATTTTGAGGATTATGAGTTTTCAGGCAAGGAATTCGGTGCAATTGTACAATATCCTGCGGCTGATGGTAGAATATGCTCTTACATGGATTTTTCAAGCAAATGTCATGAAAATGGTGTTTTTGTTGCGGCATCCGTGGATCTGCTTGCATTGGCTTTGATACAATCACCGGCATCGTGGGGTGCAGACATTGCTGTGGGATCATCACAGAGGTTTGGTATACCAATGGGATTCGGAGGCCCTTCGGCCGGTTTTTTGGCAACAAAAGATGCCTACAAACGTCAGATGCCGGGTAGAATAATAGGAGTTTCTGTGGATCGTCTGGGAAACAAGGCATTAAGAATGGCTTTGCAGACAAGGGAACAACATATTAAACGTGAAAAAGCCACTTCCAACATATGTACTGCCCAGGCACTGCTTGCCACAATGGCCGGAATGTTTGCCGTGTATCACGGACCAGAGGGAATCAGACGTATCGCACTCAATGCCCACAGCTATGCAGCTACGTTTGCCATGGAAATAACAAAACTTGGGTATAAGGTAAGCTACAGTGATTTCTTTGATACTGTTGAGGTACAGACTCCGTCAGACAGGATCCAGCAGGTTGCACTTGGCAAGGGCTATAATCTATGTTATATTTCTGAGAACCTTGTTCGTGTCAGTTTTGATGAATTGTCAATGATTGATGAATTGAATGATGTCATATCTATTTTCGCATCAGCAGCATCCAGAGAATTCAACAAAGTAGAAACTGTTGATGAAAAATTGTATTTCTCCTCTCAGTTTCAGAGACAGGATGATATCCTCAACGAGAAGGTTTTCAACTCATATCATTCAGAAACTGAACTTATGAGGTATATCAAAAAACTTGAACTTCGTGATATTTCACTTGCAAATTCAATGATATCCCTTGGAAGCTGTACCATGAAACTGAACCCTGCAGTTACGATGATGCCTCTTTCGCTTGATGGTTTTGCGAATGTCCATCCGTTTGTCCCATCTGATCAGGCGGCGGGATATATGGAGCTTATTGAAAAGCTTTCCAAATATTTAGCAACAATCACCGGATTTGATGCAGTGACTTTCCAACCAAATTCTGGGGCTGCAGGTGAATATACAGGTCTAATGCTGATCAGAGCTTACCATCAGTTAAGATCCGATGAAAAGCGCCGCGTAGTGCTAATTCCTGCATCTGCCCACGGAACAAATCCTGCGTCTGCTGCTATGGCAGGCATGGAAGTTGTTGTCACTGCATGCGACTCAAAGGGTAATATTGATGTCGAGGACTGGCGTGAGAAAGCGCAACAGTACTCCGATACTCTTGCCGGATGTATGATAACATATCCATCCACTCATGGGATATTTGAAAGCAGAATAAGGGAACTGGTAAATATAATTCATGAAAATGGTGGTCAGGTGTACTACGATGGCGCAAATATGAATGCGGTTGTCGGTCTTTCTTCACCTGGTTATATTGGTGCAGATGTCTGTCATCTTAATCTTCACAAGACATTTGCGATTCCTCATGGTGGCGGTGGACCAGGAGTCGGTGCAGTCTGTACGGCCAGACATCTTTCACCATTGTTGCCTTCTCACTCAATGGTAAAGGCTGGTGGATGTAATGGTATCACAGCTGTATCTTCATCTCCGTTCGGCTCAGCAATGATACTTCCAATAACCTATGGATATATACTTATGCTTGGTGCCGATGGTCTGAGAAGAGTGTCTGAAATGGCGATACTGAATGCCAATTATCTTGCATCCAGATTGAAGGGGCAAATAGATATTGTCTATTCTGGGGAGACAGGAAGAGTAGGGCATGAAACAATTCTTGATTATCGCAGATTGCGTGTTGATACCGGTGCGGAATGTGGTGATGTTGCGAGAAGACTTATGGACTTCGGTTTCCACGCTCCAACTTTAAGTTTTCCAGTTCATGACACTCTGATGGTTGAACCCACGGAAAGTGAGAGTAAGGATGAAATTGACAGATTCGCAGATGCTTTGCTGAAAATCAAGTCTGAATGCGAGAATAATGTCGAAATAGTGAAAAATGCTCCATATACTGCATCTGAAATTGCATCAGATGACTGGAAATATGATTTTTCCCGTAGTGAGGCAGCGTACCCGCTTCCTTGGATCAGGGAGTTCAAGTTCTGGCCTTATGTTACAAAAATTGACAATGGCTATGGTGACAGGAACCTTATCCCAACATCCGAGGCTCTGGAAAATTAATGGCATACACTTTGCAAATAAACAATTCATATCCGCAAATAACAATACATGACATGTGTAGAGAATACATGACAGATGTTGACAATCTTATTTTCGTGGTGTGAATGACGCTGTATGGACGAAGTAATATGCTAATATGGCATATTGATAGTAAAATTTGATATAAACTAGATTAATATTTTATTACAAGACAATGATTATTGGAAATGAAAAATTTGTAGGTATAACCTACGTTCTTACCGTTGATGGAAAAGTTGAAGATCAGGCAACTGCTGAGCGCCCTCTTGAATTCCTGTTTGGAATGGGGATGCTTCTTCCTAAGTTTGAAGAGTATCTGCTTGGTAAAACAACAGGTGATACATTTAAATTTACACTTTCTCCAGCTGAAGGCTATGGGGAAAGAAATGAGGGAAATGTTGTGGATCTTCCAAAGGAAATATTCATGGTTGATGGCAAAGTAGTGTCAGATGCACTTCAGATAGGAACTATTCTTCCAATGGCAGATTCTGCCGGAAATCAACTTATGGGTAAGGTCGTTGGTGTCAAGGATGAGGCAATAACTATGGATTTCAATCACCCAATGGCCGGCAAGACCCTTAACTTCGAAGGAACAATTGTTACGGTGCGTGATGCAACTGAACAGGATAATGCACGCTTCTTCGGTGGTGGCGGTGGCTGTGGATGCAATTGCGGCGGTGATAGTGGATGCCTGGAAGGCTGCTCATGCGGTGATGGCTGCAAGTGTGGCGGTTGCGAATAGTTCAGATGAAAAGAATACTTCACATTGTATTTTGTCTCCTTGTGCTTTCGAATTCAGTGATGGCACAGGGAGTTCAATATTTTCAAGGTGACGTATATGATGCTTTGCTTGAGGCCAAGAAACAGAAGAAACTTCTTCTTGTTGAATGCTATGCGGGCTGGAACTACAAGTCAAGATGGATGAATGAAATGATGAATGGTTCCAGTAAGGTTCTTGATTTCTTTTCAAGCAATGTTGTTGTATGGCAGATAGATACAAGTACACCTGGTGGTGCGAAATTCGCGGTTGACTATCAGGTTACGGATTATCCCAGTATCTTTATATTCAACCAGTCCGGAGTTGTAATCAATAAAATTGATAAAGCAATGGAACCGGATGAGTTTATCAATACCATAGAGGATGATATCTTTGCTCTTGATGGCAAGAATCTATGGAAAGTGGAACAACTTGAAAAATTTGCGAGTTCAGGAGATAAAGAGGGTGCAGACAGGGTCTTCACGGAGTATTCCCAGAAACTTGGCAAAGAACACCTGATGAAGCCATCCAACAGGTGGGTATTCCAGAACAGGACAATAACCTATTATTACTCAACGGCATTTGATTTTGTCCTTGAAAACCGGAAAGAGATATCCAAGAATCCCTCTGACAGTATATTTTTCTATGGAGTCGTGCATGATGTCATGCATGATTTCTTCATGGAATCCTTGCTCTCATCAAGTATTTCTGATACGGCGAAACTTCAGAGAATAGCTCAGTTTACCCTGACAATCCTACCTGTGGATGATCCTGTCAACCTGTTTCCTGCTGTTATCAAATCATATATCATGAAGGATTACGATTTGTATATATCATCTCTTGAAAAATTGATATCATCGATGCCTGAACATGAAGGACCAAAACTTGCATGTACACTTTCCTTTATTTCAGAAGTTGGAACTAATTCACAGAAAGCTGCTGCAAAAGCGATATTATTGCAGCAGATTCAGATGTCGACAAATTCATCGATATCAGCATCGCTTGAGATTTTGTATAATAGCTTGTAGTTTCTTACTAAATAAACTATCTTTGCAAATTAAAAAATTATAATCATGACTATATCATATAAATGGTTGAAAGATTATGTAAAGACCGATCTTTCAGCTGAAGAGGTAGCCAGAATCCTGACTCAAATAGGTCTGGAAGTTGAAGGTTTTATTACTAAGGAAGCAGTGCCCGGCTCGCTGGAGGGTCTTGTCGTTGCTCAAGTCCTCGAATGTGAAAATCATCCTGATTCTGACCATCTTCATATTACAAAAGTTGATACAGGTAAAGAACAACTTCAGGTTGTTTGTGGTGCTCCGAATGTAGCTGCCGGAGAAAAAGTTGTTCTGGCAACAGTAGGTGCTACATTATATCCTACTTCAGGGGAAGGTCCAATTAAAATCAAGAAGTCAAAAATCCGTGGTACTGAAAGTTTCGGAATGCTTTGTGCTGAAGATGAGATAGGTATCGGAAATAGTCATGATGGCATTATACTTCTTCCAAAAGATGCAGTTGTAGGGACTCCAGCATGTGATTACTATAACCTTCAGAGTGAAGTCGTCATGGAGATAGGCCTGACACCAAACAGAGTTGACGGTGCATCCGTGTATGGTATTGCAAGGGACTTTGCTGCATATCTTCAGTCTACAGGAGTGGATGTCAAAGCATCTCTTCCTCAGGTTCCTGAAGTGAAGAAGGACAATGATGCATTATCTATTAAGGTTGACGTCCAGTCTCCTTCTGCAGCTCCGAGATATATGGGGGTTACAATGACTGATCTTAAAATTGCCCCATCTCCTGACTGGATGCAGGAACGTTTGAGAGCGGTAGGTGTCAATCCAAAGAATAATCTTGTTGATATTACAAACTTTGTACTTTTTGAATGCGGTCAACCACTGCATGCATTTGATGCCTCAAAGATAAAAGGTAACAAGATTGTTGTCAGACAGGCAGTTGAAGGTGAACCATTCAAGACTCTGGATGGTGTCGATCGAAAACTTTCTGCTAATGACCTTATGATTTGCAATGCAGAGGAGCCTATGTGTCTTGCCGGTGTGTTTGGTGGTATTGAATCAGGTGTATCAGATTCTACAACAAGCGTATTTATTGAAAGTGCATATTTCAATCCTGTCACGGTACGTAAGAGTGCAAAACGCCATGGCCTGTCAACGGATGCCTCATTCCGCTTTGAAAGGGGAGTGGATCCGAACATGGCACCATATGCACTTGCAAGATGTGTACAATTAATGAAGGATCTTGCCGGAGGTAAGGTCAGTTCAGATGTCCAGGATATATATCCAGTCAAGATTGAGAATTTCAAGGTGGAAATTTCCCTTTCAAGGATAAATGCCTTGATTGGAAAGACTCTTCCAAAGGATATGGTTATGTCAATTCTCCATGGTCTTGAAATGGAAATTCTTGAAGATAATGGTGACAGACTTCTACTTTCCATCCCTCCATATCGCGTTGATGTTCAGAGAGAAGTTGATGTCGCTGAAGATATTCTAAGGATATACGGATACAACAACATTGAAAATCCGAAAGGTATCAAACTCTCAATCAACTATGATACACCAAAGAGCAATGAAAAGATGATCAGTGTAATCTCTGAACTTCTAACATCTCTCGGATGTAATGAAATTATGAGCAACTCACTGACAAAATCCTCTTATTATAAGGATTCTAAAACATTTCCGGAAACTTCACTTGTCCGTATCATGAATCCGCTCAGTTCAGATCTGGATGTAATGCGTCAGACATTGATGTTCAATTCCCTAGAGGCTGTTTCGCTTAATATAAATCGTAAACAGGATATCCTGAGAATGTATGAATTCGGTAATTGCTACCAGTATATGGGAGAAGGTGAGGGTGTAAAGAAATATAAGGAAGGAATGCGTCTCTCAATTGTTGTTTCTGGTGAGGAATCCATTCCATCATGGAGAATGAAGGAGGCGAAATGTAATTTCTATACACTGAAGGAACTTGTTGAAAAAACATTAAGCAGAATAGGAATAAATATATACGAAGGCGAATGGAAACCATCTGCAAACGATCTTTTTGCTGAAGGTGTTGAATATGTAATGCGTGGTAATGCGCTGATGAATATTGGAGTGGTCTCAGGTGCCGTCCGTCATATGTTTGATATCAAGCAACCTGTTTTCTATGCTGAAATAGATGTTGATCGTCTGTTCAAAGCCCAGCAGACAGTAAAGGTCAAGGCTCAGGATCTTCTGAAGTTCCATCCTGTACGCAGGGATCTTGCCCTTCTTGTAAATAAGGATGTTGATTTCGTTTCACTTCGCAGTGCTGCTTGCAAGACCGAAAAGAAACTACTAAAACAGGTTCTTCTTTTTGATGTATACGAGGGTGACAAACTTCCTGAAGGAAAGAAATCATATGCACTTGGCTTTGTGCTTGAGGATGAAACAAAAACACTTACAGATAAGGATATCGAGAAAGTGATGTCGAATATCTCATCCTCCCTGACTAAACTTTGCGGCGCAGAAGTTAGAGGCTAATAGATGATCGTAGAAGAAAAGTGGGGAAATGCTTTATCATGTTTCCCCATTTTTGTTTTAACCGATTGTCCTTTCATTATGCTGCTCTCAAAATAAAGCAGACGCGGGGGTAGAATAAGATTATTGCTTTTGAGTACTTGAAAAGTCCCAATATTGTGAAACCCCACAATACGGAGGCCTGTACCAATTGTAGAAACAACAATTTTTTTTAAGTAGATTTGTCTTTGAAAATATAGTTATGGATATTAGAATTGTAGATGCTAAAATAGGTGATGCGGATTTTATTGCAAAATGTGTATTGGCTGCCATTCAGAAGTATGATTTTGTATCCTGTTTTGATTCTGATGATCCATTCAATATTTCCATTTTGAATAAATCCAGACAACCTGATACAATTTTTTCATATAGAAATACGAGAATAGCTTTTTGTGACGGGAATCCTGTCGGCAGCATAGTCTCATATCCCGGGACAATTTATAAGGAAGCAAGGCGTAGAACATTTGAGAGCAGTTTAGCGCGTGAATCAGATATGGAATGCAATGAAGATGAATACTATCTTGATTCCATGGCGGTAATTCCTCAGGCAAGACATCTTGGTCTTGGTAAACTCCTTATGACTGATGCAATCAGGCGTGGAATGGATAAAGGATTCAAGAAGTTCTCATTGATAGTTCTCGACCGACCCGATCATGAGCATCTTAAAGGTTATTATTCGTCTCTCGGCTTTCAGCCGCTGAATGATATTGCGTTTTTAGGTGAAAAGTACACCAGAATGGTGATGGATAGGATTTACAAACATTATGTAATGTGGAAGTTTATGGGTGATGAAACTCAAAGGACGGAATCTGCATTATGGATGAAAGAATACCTTGAGGCTCTCCCTGGTATTATCCCTGGTCTTTTGTCAGCAAAGGTACTTTTAGGGACTGACAAGATGCAGAACTACGATGCTCTTCTTGAAAGCTCGTTTGCCGGAGAAGAATCTCTCTCTTCATACAAGGTTCATCCCGAGCATGTGAAAGTCAGTGAATATTGCAAGAATGCAAGGGAGTCGCGTACATCATTTGATGCGTGGTCGGAAATATGATACATGAACCATCCTCACACCAGGTCTCAACTGGAAAATGGGACCAAAAGTCATTTCCGAAAAATGGCTTTTTCTGATGATGCCTTCAATCCCTTCAGCCTGTATGCATAAAAATTCATGACGTGGGTGCCGGTTCTGTAGATCTTTAGTGTGTCAGCAGGATATATCTCTTCGAAGTCTTCAACATAAAACTCCTCTGGTTTTTTCGGATACCGGCTTGAAGTAATCAACCAAACGTCTTCTCCACATCTGAAAGCTCCCCTTTTTTTTGTAATCCAATCCCAGTAATGAACAGAACCGGGTTCTCCTAAAGTCATGACCTTATGTCCATAAGGCAGGGCAAAATAACAGTCAATATGGGCCGCATCGTCCCAACCATACTGGATTAGTTTTGCATCCTTGGGCATTATCGTATCCTGTGAGACAATTGAATCAAATTTCTGCGCTCCTTGTCTCCATCCGTACATGTCAAGTGAAAAGTCGGAACTCCCCAGTCTCCATGGCCCCCTGTCATCAGGAATATTTACAATACCGATATTTACCTGGATAACTCCTGCAATCAGAGTGAAAAGAATAAGTCCGCTGGCAATATATCCCCATT
Source organism: Rikenellaceae bacterium UBA1749 (assembly GCA_002315675.1). Classification (GTDB taxonomy): domain Bacteria; phylum Bacteroidota; class Bacteroidia; order Bacteroidales; family Rikenellaceae; genus Mucinivorans. Next base: position 16,297 of record DCHP01000019.1, read on the forward strand.
TGATGGCGCTTTCCTTTCTGCTGTCAAGATAGAGTGCGGCAAGAGGCATCAATGTAAGGTATGCAGGTGCAGACCAGTGGGGAAGGGTTTCCTTTGTAAGGGATACAGTTAGAAATAAAAATATCATTGGCCCCGCTATGCAAAGCAGAAGATAAAACCAGCTCTTTGCAACAAAAACAGGCTTCTCGCTGTTAATTGTAATGTCTGCGGTATTCTGATTTGTCCGGCCTGTTTTTGTGGCTCTGAAGAAGGAAATTACAGCCAGTAAGGTCAAGACCCAGTTGATAGGATTGTTGTAGTAAAATTCTCCAAGAAGTTCCCTGAAGAATAGATACAATTCAATCTTACTTCCGCCGGTGATACGTTCACCATGAAAAGTGAATGTAATAAAATCATTCTGGATGTTCCAGAGTATTACTGGTGAGAAACAGATAACGGAAATGAGAACTGAAATGTACAGATATGGGCTTTTTAGCCATTTTCTTTCAAAGATAAGGATGTAAAGTACTGCCCCTAGCCACAATTCACCACCGGTGTATTTTGACAGGGTAGCCAGTCCGACTGTAAAACCGAAAAGTATCAGGGATTTCCTGCTCTGATTCTTAAAAACATCTATCAGGAGGATAAGTGATATAAGCCAGAACATTGTAAGCGGAGTGTCAGGCATAATGAATGTGCCGCAAATAACAGACATGTATATGGATCCCGTACAGAGTAGTGCTGAAATATATCCGGCTCTGTCGCTGCCTCCCATTTTTTTTGTCAAGATATAAATCAACCAAGTGTTTATACATCCTATGATAATAGGACCAAGTCTTACAAGAAGTTCACATGTTGTGGTACTCCAAAGGGTGGTCAAGCCTGCAAGCCAGGCAACCATTGGGGGATGGTCAAAATAACCAAGATCTGGAAACAAAGCAAGTATTCTGTAATAGACTTCATCATTACCCAGTTCCGTGAAACTTGCTGCCAATATTCTTATAACAGCTGATACAACAATAAGATAGATAAGTTTTCTTTTCATTTTGCATATTTGCTTATTGCGAATATACAAAACTCTGATTGAATTATTTTAAATTTGTTGTACCTTTGTATCGCTGAAGATTGCGACAAATGAAAATCGTAGCTAAAGATAATGGCCTTTTTGTCCTGCGTGGATCGGTGAAATCAACAAAAGTCTCCAGAGGTACAGATGTTGAACAATTGGAGCTGGCTTCGCGTGAGGATGGAAATTTCATGGCAAAATTATTCTATGCAGATTACCTGATGGAACACTCAAAAATCCAGGAAGCCTGTCAGGTTCGCCTCGATGCTTCCATTGAGCTGATTGAATCGATTGATGACGAGGACGATATAGAATTGGACTTGTCGGATTCAACTACATCTGCTGCAGTGAAGTTAATGGCTCAGTCTTCAATTGACCATTATATGATCTGCGATTTTGAAATGGCAATTTCCCTGGCAGAAACAGTGCTGGAGCTTAATCCTGAAGATACAGACGGAGTAATGGAACCTCTTGCCTTCTGTTATGCAATGCTTGGTGACAGTGATGCGGTAAAAGATATTGTTCCATTCATTCAGGAAACTGACGAGGAAAAGGAACTTCTTTACGCTTTGGCTGCTTTTAAGTCAGATTCAAAGGCCAGTGTTTCTGAGAAACTACGATCTCAGCTTATAGACAAGAATTCTGATCTTTCCCACAAGACGGAACATCTTTGGCTTGCAATTCCGGGATTCAGGGAAATATTAAACTGATTTCAGTTGACATAGAAAAGGAATAATAATTTATATAAAAACATATTATCGAATAATTATGAGTAGAAAATTAAAAATCCGTGACTTAACTTTAAGAGATGGACAACAATCCCTTTTTGCGACCAGAATGACTCAGGCGCAAATAGATAAAGTCCTTCCATATTATAAAGACGCTAATTTCTTCGCAATGGAAGTATGGGGTGGTGCAGTGCCCGATTCAGTTATGCGTTATCTTGGTGAGAGCCCATGGGATCGTCTTGAAAAAATCAAGGCTGCAGTAGGTGATGTAAGTAAACTGACAGCTCTTTCAAGAGGTCGTAATCTTTTTGGTTATGCGCCATATCCAGATAATATCATTGAAGGTTTCTGTCGTAATGCTATTGAGAGCGGTCTAGGTATTATGCGTATTTTTGATGCTCTTAATGATGTAAACAATGTAAAGAGTACGATAAAATATGTAAAGAAATATGGTGGAATAGCAGACTGCGCAGTATGCTATACTATTGATCCAAAGGAGACACCGAAGAAGAAAGGTCTCTTCTCATTTCTGAAAAAGACTGAAGAACAAAAGAAGGTGTTCACTGACCAGTATTTCCTTGACAAGGCACTTCAGGTTCAGGCTCTTGGAGCTGATATGATTACAATCAAGGATATGAGTGGCCTTATTCCGCCAAAATGTGTCTACAATCTTATAAAACTCCTTAAGGAGAATGTTAATGTTGACATAGACTTCCATACCCATTGTACTCCAGGCTATGGTCTTGCTTCTGTTCTTGAGGCTATTGTAGCTGGTGTGGATGTGGTTGATACAAATATGTGGAATTTCTCCGGAGGCTCTGCGGCTCCTTCATTCGAGTTTATCTATCTGTTCTGCAAGAAACTTGGTGTCGAACTTGATATTGACATAAAGGCAACAGAAAAAATCAATGCGGGTATTCTTGAAATCCGTAAGGAACTCTCTGCATATGATGCAACAAAGATGTTCCCAAATCCAATATATCCTCTGGAAGAAATACCTCAGGAAATAGATAAGTTGTTTGACATGATTGTTGAGGCTGCCAAAGCTGTCGAAGAAGATAAGCTTGTCGATCTATGTCATCAGCTCGAAAGTTACTATGGTTTCCCTAAACCAAATGAAATAGTGAAAAATGCTGAAGTTCCTGGTGGAATGTACTCAAATATGGTGGCACAGCTGAAGGCTCTGAAGAGTGAGGAAATCCTTGATGAAGCTATGGCTCTGATTCCAACTGTACGTCGTGCAGCAGGTCTTATTCCTCTTGTTACTCCTACTTCTCAGATTGTTGGTGCTCAGGCTGTTTCAAGTGCCATTTCCCTGAAGAAGGGTCAGGGTATGTACTCCAACTGTTCCAATCAGTTTGTTGCCCTTGTCAAGGGGCAGTATGGTACTACACCAATTCCGGTTGATTCAAAGTTCCGTGAACAGATTACAGGTTCAGCAGAAGAGGTGCCATATGATGTGAGTAAGTATAAAATGCAGGAGAATCCTGTTCTGGAAGATTGTGGCGGTGTGAAACTTGCAGAAACAGAAAAGGAACAGTTACTTCTTGAACTATTCCCTCAAGTAGCAAAAGACTGGCTCATGAAAGGCAAGAAAGCTGCATGGGATGCCAAGAAAGTAGCAGAAGCTCAGGCTGAAGCTGAAGCAGCAGCAAAAGCCGCGGCAGAAAAGGAAGCGTCATTCCTTCCAGTTGTTGGAAATGTTATAACTGCTCCGCTTCCTGGTAGAATTTTGTCCATTGATGTCAAAGTCGGCGATCAGGTTTCACGAAATGGTGATGTCCTGGTGCTTGAGGCTATGAAGATGGAAAACAGTATAACTTCCGACTACGTAGGTAAGGTGCGTCAGATATTTGTACAGGTCGGTGATGCCGTCCAGACTGATCAGAAATTGATTGAAATAGAGTAACGGCTCTCATTTTAATTATCGGTTAATATCTGAATAAGTAATTTTATTGCACTATAGTAATCTTACCCCATTCACTTGGTTCTCAGGTGTGAGTGGGGTTAGTCTGCTAAGTAGTGATTGTATGTTTAATTGTAAAGTGTTGATATTATCTTCAAACATATATCAACCATAGTCATTAAGCCAAATGAAATATTTGTATCTGTTACTTTTGATGTCATTGCTTTCATGCGCCAGGATATCTTTCAAGCATTCTTTTTATGTATCTGACTCGGTTGCCACTAAGGAGTATCTTCCCTATGTCAGCAATGATGCCGTAAAGAAAGCAATTGCAAATGGGGGACATGTTGACTTCTCTTTATTCTCATGGACCAGACATCCAGAATCATATTCCATATTTTCAGATAAATTAACTATAGAAACGGCACCACGAACAGATCTTTGGCAACGTACATATTACCATTTCAGAAATGACAATGCTCCTGTTTTTCAGGTCTCAACAGCAGAGAAATTCTTCAGTTTCATTGTAAAGACTGACTTTTCGGGGAGTCATCATCGTTTTGACCAATGCGGAATAGTTATGTATCTGGATAGTGAAAACTGGCTGAAGGCTTCAGTGGAATATGAAAATGGTCAATTTCAGCACTTGGGAAGTGTAGTTACGAACAATGGCTACTCTGACTGGGCAACAACAGAAATCAGTGCAAGTGAAAAAACAATGTGGTACAGGTTCTCAAGAAGGGGCGACGATTACTGTATTGAATGTTCCAGAGATGGCAACAATTTCAGTCAGATGAGAGTATGCCATATGTTCAGAGGTTCTGGTGTTATATCGTTTGGAGTATATGCATGTTCACCAGAGGAATCATCCTTCAAGTCAGTATTCTCGGATTTCAGAATAACTGAATGTATGTGGAAAGAGCATGATGGTCAGAAACCTGATGAATTTTAGGATTAGGTATCTATGAGTCCACTTTAATTAGTGTCGTTTAAGGTTTTTATATCCGCTACAGGCCTCTGGAATGGGGCGTTTCTCAATTTTTGGACTTTTTAAAGTGGACTCATCTATATATATTTGATGATGGCTTTGATTGAAAAAAGAACCAGAATGAATTCACGAAACGGAAAAGGGCGAAAGTTTGTTGGATGAGGACATTGGTTGAAATAAAGAACGGTTTGGTCGGAAATCCTGAAAAAGCATTTAGGACTCCTATCAATCTTACTATTGAAGAAGCAGAAAAAATAGCAATCGTAGGTGATAACGCCTCTGGAAAATCTAGACTTGCAGAAGTGATTTCATATTCACTTCAACTCTCTGGTAACTCTATCGAATATCATTTTAATGAGGGATTGATTTCCGATAATGTAAGATATATTGCATTCAAGGATTCATATGGTCCTGCTGATGGCAATTACTTCCTTCAACAGAGGTGGGAGCAATGCTTTATTGATGAGGAGGCAACTCCTACAGTTGAGCAATCTCTTGGACTGAGTTTCCAGTCCTCACCAATAAGGGATACACTGATTGATATTTTTGATCTCGAACCGCTGATGGATAAGTTTGTAATCACTCTCTCAAGCGGCGAACTGAGAAAATTTCGTCTTGCCAAGGCTTTGATGAAAATGCCCAAACTGCTTGTTATTGACAATCCATATATAGGACTTGACAAGAGAACGAGAGATGAGGTGTCTGAACTGCTAAGGACGCTCTCTGAAAAAACCGGAATGACCCTTGTTCTTGTTTTGACAAAGCCAGAGTTTATGCCAGATTTCATAACCCACGTTATTCAAGTTGAAAATCTCTCTGTCCTGAATAAAATTACTATCCAGCAGTATAGATTCCTGAATCAGACAGGCGGACAAATCGCGACTTCAAAACTTGATATGCTAAAAACTCTTCCAATCACTCAACCTGATGCTTTTTATCCTACTGAACCTAATCCTGAAATTGTAAAGTGCAATGACGTTTCAATCCGCTATGGTGACAGGACAATTCTCAAAGAATTGAACTGGACTGTAAAAGAAGGTGAACGTTGGCTTCTGACTGGTCAGAATGGGGCAGGGAAATCTACACTGTTGTCCCTGATTTGTGCTGACAATCCCCAATCATATGCATGTGATATTGAACTTTTCTCCCATAAAAGAGGTACGGGTGAAAGTGTCTGGGAAATAAAAAAGCATATCGGTTATGTTAGTCCGGAACTTCAGAGATCATATCAAAAAGATATTTCAGCACTTAGGATTGTCTCCAGTGGTTTTTTTGATACTCTTGGACTTTTTAAGTCACCTAGCGCAGAACAGACGGAAAAAGCATTGTTTTGGATGAAGATTTTCGGGGTTGATTCCATTTCTGACAAATCATACATGAAATTGTCAGACGGAGAACAAAGACTTTGTCTTCTTGCCCGTGCTTTTGTAAAGGATCCTGAACTTCTGGTTTTGGATGAACCGTTCCATGGACTGGATCCGACTCATTGTAACGAGGTCATGCAGATTATCGATACATTCATGCAAAGGCCTCATAAGACATTGATTTTTGTCTCGCATTACAAACAGGAAGTACCTTCTTGTGTAACGCGCACCTTGGAACTTGTCCGCAATCTATAGTATGTCATGTAAGTATCTTTGAGTATTCCAGTGCAGTTCTATCACTTCGTGATAAACTAGCAATAAGTGATGAGCAATCAATCAATAAAACCTATATATCAACTGTTATTTTATCGACAGGTGCATCAGTTGATATGTCCAATAATATCAGGAGCTTTCTTCGAATCTGCTTTTTTCTCTTCGACAATGCTGATTCTATTTCCCGGACGAGCATACTTCTGATCGATAATTCCATGTAAATCGTTTCTGATATATTCTGCAATTATCTGGACATCTGTAGTTGCGCTAGTCATTACAGTCTTATATCCGGCGAAGGATATTCCATCCCCTTTGTCTGTCAGGATAAACTCAATACCCGCAACAGTGTATTCCTTTTTGGAATGAAGTGGTTTGTAAATACCATCTTTCCTGTCGAGTACTCTGACATTTCTGACTCTTCTTCTGCAATTTTCCGGAACAAGCAATATTCCGGTACTGTCTCTTTTAACTTCAGTCTCTATCCTGGTATCAATTTCGTATGATATTCCTGCTACCTGAAAAAAAGCCCCGCTTTCTTTTGGCGCTTTCATTGTTGCCATTTCTATTGCATCCAATATGGATTGTCCACTTACTTTTATCACCGAAACATGATTTTCGAATGGGCAGACGGCCTGTATCTTATTGAATGTTATTTCGCCCCTGTTGATGTTGTTTCTGATAGATCCAGAATTGATAATTCCAATATCTGCGCCAGTTGACTCCCTGAATGCATCAGCAATAAGGTCACCAAGATTCGTTTCGCTGCTTCGGACTGCCCGTCTGCTTCCTGAATAGTTCATAATGGATAAATCGAAGCTGGTGCTTCCAATTATCTGATTGGCTGCCATATTGTTGAAGTTTTCAATTCCTTTTACAACAATACTATCAATCCTGTAGTCTTTTAGATATATTGTTTTTTTCTCTCTTAATCTTGTTTTAATATTTCCTTTTGAATCTATGGAAAGAATACCGATGTTTTTGAAATATGCTCCGGTTGATGAGAGCAATACAGGTTTACCATCTGAATTGAGGATGGTGTCACATTCTATTACATTATGTTCATGACCATCCAGTACAGCATCAATACCATTTGTTTTCCTAATTAGTTCAGTTGATGTCAATATCGGGTTTAAAGAATTGCCAAGATGTGAAAGAATGATAATGTGCCTTGCTCCTTTTGATTTTGCTTCATCAACATTTCTCTGTACCAATTTACAGATACTGTCCGAGCAGAAACCATATAAATAGTTCATGTTCTCATCCCTGAAATTTTTGGGAGATGAACTTGTTAATACTGTTGGTGTTGTAACTCCTATAAACGCAACATCACCCAAAACAGTATTGCCCTCAAAGATTTGTTTATCCAGACGTAAATCCAGAAAATTGCAGCATACTATTTTTGCATGAAGGCTGTCCATTCTGTTTTTAAGTGTTTCGATACCGAAATCAAATTCATGGTTTCCTATTGTTATTACGTCATATCTTGCACAGTTCATAATATCCACAATGAATTTGCCATGGAAATAATTTCCCATGTTTCCTCCTGACAGAAAATCTCCTGATGATACTGTATATACGTTTTTCCCCTCTTTTTCAAGTGAATCCCTCAATGCAGATATGTGGCTATAAATGTCAACTGCGCAATGTACGTCATTGTCGAATAATATGATAGTTTCTTTCTTTTGGGTTTTTACACATTCTTTTACACATGAATAGATACTCATAGATATACTCAACAATACAATGGGAAGTATTGTTGAACAAAGCAGAATGTTTATCCTTTGTTTTATGTATCTGATTGCGTGTCTCATTTGTAAAAAACAGGGAGGAATATTTTATTATCCCTCCCTTATTATTCGAACTAGTTAGGTCTACTTTGAATAGTCCAGGGACTATTTCTTTGAGAACTCTCTCTTGTCTGCCATCATTGGCATCTCTTTTTGGTATTCGCCTCTTTCAAGTTTGCCTCTAATCTGACCAAGAACGTCAAGGGTAAAATTAACATCTTCCATTGTGTGGGCAGCTGTAGGTATAACTCGAAGAATAAGTTCACCTTTTGGTACTACTGGGTATGCAACTGCAGAACAGAACAGGCCATAATTCTCGCGAAGGTCAACAATAAGGTTTGTTGCTTCGTTTGGACCACCTTTAAGGAAGATAGGCGTTACCGGTGCAACTGTATTTCCAATGTTGAATCCACGTTCACGAAGACCATTTTGAAGTGCATGAGTGATTTCCCATAGTTTTTCACGGAATTCAGGGTGCTGCTGTATCATTTCAAATCTCTTCAATCCTCCAAGAACCATAGGCATAGGAAGTGACTTTGCATATATCTGTGAACGCATGTTGTAACGGAAATTATCTATTATCTCATGATCTGAAGCAACAAAAGCTCCGATACCAGCCATACTCTTTGCGAACGTACAGAAATGAATATCAACCTGATCTTCTACTCCGAAGTGCTCAGGAGTACCGGTGCCTCTTTTACCCATCGTTCCAAGACCATGCGCATCGTCAACTATGATTCTGAAATTGAAATCCTTTTTCATTGCACATATTTCATCCAGCTGACCAAGGTCTCCTCTCATGCCGAATACACCCTCTGTAATAAGAAGTACACCACCGCCTTGCTCTTCTGCAAGTTTAGTGGCATGTTCCAATTGCTTGCGGCAACGAGCCATATCATTATGAGGGTAAACAAAACGTTTACCACCCTTTCCCTTGTGTATCATCATACCATCAATGATACATGCATGGCATTCAGCATCGTAAACAATTACGTCACGTGCTGTTGCCAGATTCTCAATTATAGAAATCATACCCTGATAACCGAAGTTCAACAGGAATGCATCCTCTTTTCCTACCCACTGAGCAAATTTACGTTCAAACTCTTCATGGTATTTTGTATTACCACTGAGCATACGTGCTCCCATAGGAGCAGCCATTCCCCATTGTTTTGCTGCTTCAGCATCAGCAGCAATTACTTCTGGATTGCCGGCAAGTCCAAGATAGTTGTTCAAGCTCCAATTAAGGACCTCCTTTCCCCTGAATGTCATATGAGGACCAACAGGTCCTTCAAGTTTAGGGAAAGTAAAATAACCATGGGAATAATCAATGTACTGGCCAAGCGGGCCACCATGTGATTTCTTTATTCTATCAAAAATGTCTACCACTGTTTTTATTATATTTAGTTCAACAATTCCGCAAAGTTAATAAAATTAATCAATGAAATTTCAAAGACTCTCAATTTCAAATATTTTTACGGAATTCTGCGAAAATTAATGAAATTTTATTTGCATGTTTTTCTTTATTATAGTATCTTTATTTATGGAAAAATGTGATTTTCAAAAATTTAGCGCATATGGGAAATACTTCTTGAAAAAAAACAATGAAAAATAATTGTTATATAAAATAAAATACTTACTTGTTTTTGACACTTTGAAAATTA
>DCHP01000079.1:0-16155 GCA_002315675.1 Rikenellaceae bacterium UBA1749
GCATCATTAATATAACAATCAGCATAGCTTGCCAACTTCTTTGTGAATTCTTTCTGAGAAGCTTTTACAACAGCTTTTGCCGCCTTCTTTTCTTCATCTGTAGCATCTTCAGCAAGTCCACGTGGTTTGCCTTCTTCTTCAGCATAGAAACGAAGGTTTTCAAGAAGAAGCACTTCGCCTGGTTTCAAAGCAGCTGCAACTTCATCAGCCTTCTGACAGTCAGGAGCAAAAATTATTTTTGCTCCTAGAAGTTCTTCGATAGTAGGAATAATATGTTTTAATGAAAATTTATCAGTTACTCCTTTTGGACGACCAAGGTGACTCATAAGAATAAGTGACCCACCGCCTTCAAGTACTTTCTTTAAGGTAGGGATTGCAGCACGAATACGTGTTGCATCAGTTACGTTAAAATTTTCATCCAATGGAACATTGAAATCAACTCGCACCGCAGCTTTTTTGCCTGCGAAATTGTAAGTATTAATAGATTGTTGCATTTTGAATATATAATTATTGTTATTTTTTCATTTCAAATCCAGACCTATATCATGTCGAAACTGGACACCTTCAAATTTAATTTTATCTATCTGCCCATATACTTCTGCTCTTGCAGAATCAATATCATTCGCCAAAGCTGTTACTGCAAGGACGCGTCCACCGGATGTTACAACAACTCCTTTATCCAACTTTGTTCCACTATGATACACTATTACATTCTCCGTTTCGTCTAATCCTGTTATTACTCTTCCCTTAGGATAACTTCCTGGGTACCCCTCTGATGCCAATACAACTGTCAAGGCTGTATTTTCTGAGAATACAACATTCACTTTATCCAGCTTTTTAGAGACAATACCTTCAAACAAATCCATAATATCACTATCAAGACGAGCCAGAACAGACTGAGTTTCAGGATCACCCATTCTTACATTATATTCTATAACCTTAGGTTCACCTGCACAATTAATAAGACCGAAGAAAATAAACCCTTTGTAATCCAGATTCTCTTTGGCGATTCCTTCTACTGTAGGTTTGATAATGGTGTTTTCAACCTTATCCATAAAGACTTTATCAGCAAAAGGGACAGGAGAAACAGAACCCATACCACCGGTATTTGGTCCTTGATCTGCGTCATTAATCCTTTTATAGTCTTTTGCTGGTGCAAGAATCTTATAATGCAATCCGTCTGTTGCTACAAAAACAGAGAGTTCAATTCCAGATAGAAATTCTTCTATTACCACTTTTGCACTGGAAGTTCCGAACTTCTTGCCTATTATCATATTCTCAAGTTCAGTTATCGCTTCCTGCAAATCATTGATTATTAGTACGCCTTTCCCTGCAGCCAGACCATCTGCCTTCAATACAAAAGGAGCATTTAAAGTTGAAAGGAATCTCTTTCCCTCCTCTATATTATTTTCAGAAACAGTAAAATATTTTGCAGTTGGAACATTATTCCGAATCATGAATTCCTTTGCAAAATCCTTGCTTCCCTCAAGGGCTGCAGCCGCTTTGGATGGCCCGATAATCGGCACACACTTTAAGTTGTCATCTTCAGCAAAGAAATCCACAATACCCTTGACAAGTGGGTCTTCTGGACCAACAACAACCAGATTTATATTGTTAGAGCATACAAACTGACCAATGAATGGGAAATCAACCGGAGAGATATTTACATTCTCCCCATACTTAGCAGTCCCCGCATTTCCCGGTGCTATAAACAATTTATTCAGTCTTGTTGATTTTGAAATCGCATAGGCAAAAGCACACTCTCTCCCGCCATTTCCTAACAATAAAACATTAACTTTATCTGGTATTCTCATAATAATCAAATAATTTTGAACAAAGGTACGAAAAAAAGTAGTTTTGTTCACCAAAAGAAAAATAACTAAAATAAAAAAATGAAAAAGATATTACTAATCATTACAATGTCCATAATCAGCATACTGGTGGTTAAAGCTGATGAAGGGATGTGGCTGCTTTCAACTTTAGGGAAAAATGTCCAAAGTATGAAAAGAGCCGGTTTGAAACTGTCTTCAGAAGAAATATACTCTGCTAACAAAAGTTCCCTTAAAGATGCTATTATAATCTTCGGAGGCGGATGTACAGGAGAAATAGTCTCTTCAGAAGGACTTGTTTTCACCAATCATCACTGTGGATACAGTTACATCCAAGCCCTGAGCTCTATGGAGCACAATTGGTTAAAAAATGGTTTTTGGGCGAAAAACTACGAAGAGGAACTGCCAGCCCAAGGATTGAAAGTCACATTCATAAGAGAGATTATTGATGTTACCGACCAGATTACCGTAGCTATCAAAAATGAAAAGGAATATGATAATCAAAGAAAAATAATCATTGATGTCATAAAGAAAATAGAATCCAAATACACTGACAGCGAAAAAAATATTTCCGCCAATGTTGTTGGCATGTTTGAAGACAACCAGTTTATTCTATTTGTAAAAGAAACTTTTGGTGATGTCAGACTGGTTGGCGTAGGACCTGAAAGCATAGGAAAATATGGTGGAGATACAGACAACTGGATGTGGCCAAGACATACAGGAGATTTTTCAATATTTAGGGTATATGCAGATCAGAATAACAGATCAACAAAAGGATTCAATAAGGAAAACATTCCATATAAGCCAAAACAGCACCTCACAGTTTCTACAAAAGGGTACAGACAAGGTGACTATTCCATGATTCTAGGTTTCCCAGGAAGTACAGACAGATACATGACCACATGGGAAATTGATACAAAACTTAATATCACCGATCCTATTCTTATTTACATAAGAGGAGAAAAACAGGAAATATGGAAAAAGGATATGAATTCCTCTGAAAAGATCCGGCTTCAATACGCAAACAAATATGCCTCATCATCAAACTACTGGAAGAATTCCATTGGTATGAGTAAGGGTATCAGGAAATTGCACCTCAGAGACAGGAAACAAAATGAACAGGATGCTTTTACAAATTGGGTAAATGAAGACCAAAAACGTATTGAAGAATATGGGGAGGCACTTAACTATATTATGGAAGGACAGAAAGGTCTTGACAAATACATAAGGTATGCCTCAATAATAAGGGAATGTGTTTCAGGTATTGAAACATACAGAATGGTAAATAATGGAAACAACACGCAATACTGGAAAAAATATTTTAAAGACTATAATGCTTCAACTGACAGAAAAACTACAAAAAGAATGTTTGAAATAATGATTGACTCCCTCAACTCTGATGAATGTCCTGAATTTTTACTGGAAAACAAAGACAGACTGACAGATTTTGTAGATGACATCTTCCAGGCAAGTATTTTTACTGATAGTGTAAAATACAAGGAAGCATTGAAGCTGGAAAACTTCAAAGAAATAATAAGAAATGACACTTTAACCAAACTATTTTCAAAAATAGTAAAGAGTAATAAAAATAACGATATCAACAAATACCAGGATATTCTAGATAAGGGGCATCATCTTTATTTGAAGGGATTGATGGAAATGAGAGGTATTGAAACTATGTATCCTGACGCTAATTTTACATTAAGAATGACATACGGCAATATATTACCATATAGACCTGCAGATGCCGTATTCTATGATTATTTTACCACTTTGGAAGGGGTTGTAGCGAAAGAAGATAAGAACAATCCAGAATTTGAACTTGAACCTAAACTTAAAGAATTGTTAGCAGCAAAAGATTATGGACGCTGGAAAGACAAGGATGGAACATTACATGTTAATTTCCTATCTACAAATGATATTACAGGTGGTAATTCAGGGTCACCAGTACTAAATTCAAAAGGCGAACTGATTGGATTGGCATTTGATGGCAACTGGGAAGCAATGAGTGGTGATGTTGCATTCGAGCCTGAACTGCAAAGGACAATTTCATTGGATGTACGTTACCTATTATTCATAGTTGAAAAATTTGCAGATGCCAAGAACATTATAAATGAGCTAACATTGAATTAGTTCCGCTCTACTACAATACAAGTTTAATAGTACACAAACAAAAAAGCTCTTAGAAAATCTAAGAGCTTTATGTTGAGTTACTCGGACTCGAACCAAGACAAACAGATCCAGAGACTGTTGTGCTACCATTACACCATAACTCAATGCGCAGACAAAGGTACACCTAATTTTAAAATAAACAAAAAAAAATTAAAAAATCATTTTCATTAATAATAAAAACATCGTATAGTATTTGACACTTAAAAAAAACAAAAACATGCTTACAAACTATCTGGATAGGGATTTTTACATAAATTAATAATAATACATTGTAGCTATACGCGCACGCACGGAATCAATTCGGAAATTATTACCAATAATATTTTGTTCTACTTTCTATTATTATTTGTTAATTGATTGTTAAAAATATGTGAATAATTGTTGATAACTGGATTTTTATTAACAATTACAAAAAGTTTAAAGTTGATAAAAAAGGTGTTTATAGATTATCAAAAAATCATTAACAGAGTTATTAACAAAAAAAGAGTCAATTGTTAACAATGAGAATGTTTATAAAATATTGAAAATTAAATAGATATAAATAATAAAACAGAGTTGTTAACAAGACTAACAGTTATTATTGTTATTATTTATTTAAAATCTTTTAAATAATAATATACAATATAAATAAAAAAGGTGTTTGGAAAAATAGCTGGAATTTATGAAAGATTAACGATGCTATAATCACAATAATTATTTGTGGTAAGTTTAATAGCCAATCAATAACTATTAATAACCATAAATATTGTCGTAGAAACTGTTTCTCTTTTCTGCTTTAAGTATATCAGTCAGCATTGATGATTTAACATTAAGACTAAATGACCAGCTTTGTCTGAAACCAACAGGTACCCATGTTAATGACATTTGCCAGCAGTGCAGATCCCTTCTAATACTTATTGTACCAGGTGTTACCTTTCCCTGAGCAAAATCATATCCTGCGCTGCCAGAAATAGCCCATTTGTCAGTTAAATTTACACTAGCATTAAAGTTCGCACTTTGAGATATTGTAGCATCATTTCCTGGTTTTGAATAACTGAAATTATATGATAAACTCAAACTCCAAGGAATTGAAAAATCGTAATACTGGGATGCAGCCATCAGTGCCAGATCATTTGAATTCATAAGAGCGTTACTGTTGTCCTTATTATCCTCGTTCTGCCTGAAGAAAGTGTCTTTATTATTCATGGCTGTATTAACCATTGAATTTGTATTGTTGTACACATTGTTCACAGCCGTCCGGTTTGAACTACCTTCTTTCTTTCCACCACCCTGGAAACCATATCCTAGTGAAAAGGACAAATTGGTCATTCTTAATAAATGACCTTTTTCAATCATGTATCTATTAATTTTGGTTCCATTTTCATTAACTTGATATGGATCAAAAGTAGCATTGAAAGATATAGGAAATTTATTTGCAATATTTGTTTGCATAACAAAAGAGAAAGGTCTTAAATTAAGTGAGTCTGCTATGAAATTGTAATTTGAAGAAATATTAAGTCTTTCAATAATCTTTACTTTTTTGTAGCCTGTTGAATCCATATCACTATGAACTTTTGCTTCCAGCGTATTTCCGAAAGAAAAAGTCAATGCTGCACTTCTTCCCTTTGAAGGTACTCCAAACAGTTCATTTGACCAAGGTGAATATTCGATTGTATTTCCTGTTGAATCCGATTGTATAGTACGATAATATTTTGATCCACAGTCAGGGGTGAAAGAAAAACCGAATGATGGGGTAAACAGATGGCGGAAAAAAATTGGATTTTTTCTACCTACAGTATAAGTACCATATAGTTTGGTATTAGCAGATAATGAGGCATTCCAGTTGTTTACCCTATAAAAACCACTTGTTGTATCTTTAATTATAGATTGGCTTGTTTCATCCCAATTCTGCTCTATACTTCTGAAGTACCATCTTTCCTGATAAGATAAACTTGGAGTGATATTGAGCCATCCTTTATGGTTAAAACTGGCAGAAACAGGAATATTATGGTTGAATCCCAATCTCATTTTATCAAACATATCTTTCTGCATCAATTGGTTTTCCTTTATGTTAGAAAGATCATTTTTAAAATTCATACCATATGTGAATGCAATTTTTTCATACCACCTATCTTTACCAACAGAATGTTTTCTCTTGAAAGGTGTTATTCTTGACACGTTAAAGGAAATAGTAGGTAAATTCATTGAAATGGTACTATCTCTTGTATTCTGGCTTAATGAAGCAGTGGCTGACAATGTAAATGGTTTTCCCGCCCATGATTTGGAAAGATTTATAGAAGATGATGTCTGGGAAGAAAGGTAATCATTAATATTCTGAGTCTGGTATTTATTATATGAACTTGAAGTATAGTTTACTGACGCAGCAAAATTTAACCCCCTGGTAGATTTATTATCCATTGAATGAGACCATCTGACTGCAATATTTTTTGTGTCTATGTAATCAGTTGAATTTTTATCACCAATTTTATTGGCCCCATAATCAAAACTGAATGATCCTCTATACTTATACCTTTTATTGTAACTTGATCCTAATCCAACTTGCCATGATCCAAGAGTATAAATACCTCCTAATAACTTCAAATCAAAATTATCTCCGAGATTAAAATAATAACCCCCGTTTCTCAAGAAGAAACCCTTTACATATTCTTCTCCAAATTCAGGAATAATAATACCGCTGTTTCGTTCTTTTGTCTGTGGAAAGAACCCGAAAGGAACGCCCAGAAAATAGATTGGGACATCTTCAATAACCATATATGCTGGTCCAAATACGGTATTTTTATCTGGAACAACTGTTCCTTTGGTCATTTGTAAATAGAAGTGAGGATGATCGGCATCACATACTGTATACTTTGCCTTATGCATATGGATGATGTTGTCTGGCATCTTTTTTACTTCACCACCCCAGATAATACTTTCTCCTTGCTTTGTATTTACACCTTGAATGAATGCTTTTCCTGATTCCATATTGTAGACCATGGAATCTACTTCATATTTGTCATTTTTTTGTGAAAAAACAGGTCTGGTTTTGACTTTCAATGAATCAGCAAGATTAGCAGTATCTGCCGGGTACAAACCTTCTGCCCTTATATTTTTTGTATCGGTATTGATGGTAATATAATCCGCATTAAGTTTCATATCCTGGTATGTAACTTCTCCGTTTCTCCATGCGAATACATCCTTTGTAACCAGGTTGTATACAAGTGAATCCCTGTTTTTTCCGTGAATAGGATCTGATAATAGTGGCTCATATACTTCACTATCCAATAAAGCGCTATCCCGTTGGATAATCTTACCTAGGATTGAATCACCTATTATAGAGTCTCGGATTATAGAGTCAGTCAAGTTAGAATCTTTAAGTGTGGTATCGAAAATAGAGTCAACCAGAGCTGAATCTTTAAGTGTAGTATCCCTTTTATTGGATTTTTTTGTTGATAATTTCTTTGAAGATGACTTAACGATTATAGAATCTTTTTTTTCTGAATCAGTAAAGGAAACAGATTTATCAAAATAAGGATACCAAGAAGTCAGGATTAAACTTCCTATTGTAAAAAGTATCAGATATTTTATTCCCTTATTATTCACTTCCTGATTCAAAAATATTCAAAACAACTTTGAATATGTTATATTTGCATGTTATACTTCCATCTTCAATAAACACTAGAAGGCAAAGGTACAAAAAAAATGAATAGCTACTCAAAAACCATAATACCAGCAATATTTCTTATACTATTTTCCCTTTTTCAATTATCAGCTTCTGGTAATGATAATCAGATACCTTTTGTAGTTGTGATAGATGCAGGTCATGGTGGAAAAGATCCGGGAGCTATAGGAGGAAAACTGCAAGAAAAAGATATCAATCTTTCCGTCTCCAAGAAGTTGGGTGCACTTCTTGAAAATTCTGATTTTAA
This sequence comes from Rikenellaceae bacterium UBA1749, assembly GCA_002315675.1. GTDB lineage: Bacteria > Bacteroidota > Bacteroidia > Bacteroidales > Rikenellaceae > Mucinivorans. The sequence goes on from DCHP01000079.1 coordinate 7,910, forward strand.
TGTTAAGGTTGTGTACACCAGAAATAGCGATGTTTTTGTGGATTTATCTGAGAGAACATCCATTTCCAACAGATCAAATGCAAATCTTTTTATTTCCATTCATTCCAATGCTTCCAGGAATTATTCTGCCCGTGGTATTGAGACATATGTAATGGGAATGGAAAAAAGCAATGAGAATCTACAGGTTTCCATGAGGGAAAATTCTGTTATTACTCAAGAGGATGATTATTCAGTCAAATACGAGGGATATGATCCTTTATCATCAGAATCCTTTATTATTTTTTCGCTCCAGCAACATTCATATCAGAATGAAAGTTTGAAACTTGCAACCGAACTCCAAAATATTTATTCGAAATACGCTTCATCTCAAATGCTTGACAAGGGGGTGAAACAGGCAAATTTCCTGGTGCTTTGGAAGACTGCGGCACCATCTATTCTAACCGAAATAGGATTTATTTCCAATCAGTCTGACAGAATGTATATTTCATCTGAAAAAGGTCAGGACATTATTGCAAAATCAATATTTGAAGCTATTACTAATTATATAAAATCATATAATTGTCCTTCTGTTTCATCGGCTTCTTCTGCTTCTACAACATCCTTTGGTTCATCCCAAAGTACAGTTGCTACTGACAATAGTTCCACTTCTATCAATAATTCCTTGTCCAATTCATCTGAATCAAGTAAAGTATCACATAAACTGCAGTATAAGGTTCAGGTAATGGCAAGTAAAAATCCAGTATCGGTTACAAGGGACAATTTTTTTGAATGGTCAACCAGGGTTATTTGTGAATATGATGGAAATATTTTCAAATATTTGGTATTAGGTGCGAATGTTTACGAAGAAACACTAACTTTGCGTGATAGTTTGCGCAAGAAGTTTCCTGATTGTTTTATAGTTTCGTTTTATGATGGTAAAGCTATAAAACTTGATGAGGCGCGTTCTATTGAAGCAACAATGAGAAAATAGAAAATTATGGCAAAAAAATTATCAAGAGAATTTAGAGTTGGTGTGTTTGGAGTAGTTATTATTATTGCTCTGTACTTTGGTATCAACTACATTCAAAACAACAGAATTTTTTCTTCTGATAAGGTTTTATATGGAGTTTTTTCTTCATCAGATGGACTTGAGGCTTCTGCACCTGTTATTTCGAAGGGTTTCAGAGTCGGTACTGTAGAAGATGTTGATATGAATATGGAAACCGGAAAAATAATTGTTACGATTTCCGTGCGCAAGGAATATCCATTAACAACCGATTCCAAGATAAAGATTGCATCTTCAAGTCTACTTGGTGGTAAGGTTATTGAAGTTGTTTACGGCAAGGCGCCTTCATACTATGAAAATCATGATACGGTTACCGTGATTGAGGAGCAGTCATTGACATCTTTCATTACTTCTGAATACGAAATCCTAAGAGAAAAGCTTTCATCTTATTCTGTACGTCTTGATAGTATTCTGGCTGGTCTTGACAGAGTCCTTTCCAAGGAAAATACTGATAATTTATCTGAAACTATTAATTCAATTAAAAAGTTGTCAGCATCACTTTCAAGCCTTGTAGACAGTAAATCAAAGAATCTATCCAATATCATAGAGAATCTTGATAGTTTGTCGCATTCACTTGCTATTGCGGGACCTTCCATTAACGAGACTATCAACAAACTGAATATTGCTTCGGATTCTCTTCCGTCTCTAATGCAAAATGCAAATGCAGCTGTTTCTTCTTTAAGTTCTGTACTTAAGAAAGTTAATTCAAAAGATGGTAATATAGGTAAACTGGTAAATGATGATGAATTGTATAATTCGTTGACAGCTACAATAGCAAGTCTTGACTCCTTATTGGTTGATTTGAAGGCGCATCCGAAAAGATATGTAAATGTTACGGTTTTCGGCAAGAAAAAATCGTCAGATAATTAATATCAATAAATGAAAAGACCACTTTCATATTTCACCATTTGTATTCTTTGTATCCTTTCCACAGGATGCGGAAAGCTTGGTCTGTACAATGCCAAGTCCACAGAAATAGTCGCTTCTGTAGGAAATCTGCATTTGTATGAAAGTGATCTGTCTTCAATATTCACTTCTTATGTTTCAGATTCTGATAGTATTTCCATTAGAAAACAATTTGTAGATGAATGGATCAAGACTCAGGTTCTACAGAAAATAGCTTCAAGTGAGATTTTTGAAAATTCATCCGCAGATCTGAATGAAATAGAGAGAAAAGTTGAATTGTATCGTCGTCAACTTATCTTGTATCAGTTTGAGACATCATTTATAGAAAGCAATCTGGATACGACTGTTGATAATTCGGCAATTTCAGATTACTACAGAGGTCATTTATCGTCCTTTAAATTATCATCTCCACTCATAAAAGGTGCTGTGGCAAGGATTCCTTCTGGTGTGCGTCAGGCAAGAAAGCTTGAAAATCTTTTTATTTCTAAGGATGAAGAAGATGTCTCCGAGTTTCTTGAAATATGTGATAAAAACAATTATCTTAGTTTTAATTATGTGGATAATTGGGTTGATATTTCCGAAATAGCCAAGGTTGTGCCATTTCAGATTAATAAGGCTGATGAATTATTTTCTTCACGTCGTTTTTATGATGTTGAGGATGATAACTGGCACTATATGTTAAGAATTGATGATTACCTTCCTTCAGGATCTATTGTTCCTTTGGATAGGGAAATGAATAATATTAAGAAAATACTTCTTCACGAACGCAGAAATAAGCTAAAATCCCAGTTGGAAGATAGTTTGGTGAATTATGCGGTTAATAGTGGGATGGTTGTTATAAAGTAAAGTGTTATGAATAGAGTTTATATACTTATTGTAGCTTTTCTATTTGTTTTTCAGAGTGCCTCTTCTCAGGATTCCACCAAATATCTTGCAGAAGATTTGATAGGTATAGTCGGTGATCAACCTGTGATGATGACTGAATTTAAGAATACAATGAATTCTGTGTTAGAATTCAGAAAACAATATGGTACTATGCCTGGAGATAAATCAGTTGAAGTTGAGGCGCTTGAAAGTCTTTTCTCTCAGAAATTATTGATTCATTGTGCAAAACGTGATTCACTTGACAAGAACGTAAGTCAGATAACTATTGAACAGCAGGTTGACGAAATGGCTACGAATATGGCTATTGAAGTGGGAGGAATCAAGGCACTTGAAGCTTTGTACGGCAAGCCAATTTATCAGATAAAGGAAGATCTTAAATCTAGTGTTGTTGAGAATGAACTGGCAAGTAGTATGCAGTTCAACATAAAGGATGAAGTTAAGATTTCAATACCGGAAGTAAGGAAATTTTACGAGGAGGTTGGTGTTGATACTTTGCCTACAGTTCCAGTACAGTACTGTTACGCTCAGATAGTTTCTGTTCCAGAGGCAACAGAAGAAAAGGAGTTTGAAATCAGGGAAAGACTTCTTGATTACAGAGAGAGGGTATTAAAGGGAGAAAGATTATCTGTTCTTGCCAGAATGTACTCTCAGGCTCATGATGGTTCTCCGCAGAGGGGTGGTGAGATAGGCCCTATTGACATAAACAGTCTTGTTGCTCCATTTATCGCTGCTTTGGAGCAACTTGAACCGGGTCAGATCTCTGAAATTGTTAAGACAGAATATGGTTACCACATTATAGAATTGATATCAAAGAATGGTAATATGGTGCATTTCCGTCATCTACTTTTAATTCCTGAATTTACGATTGAACAGGTAGCCCGTGTGACCCATGTCCTTGATTCCGTTGCTAATCTTCTTAGAAAAGACTCTTTGACATTTGATGAAGCTGCCTTGAGATATTCCAATGATCGTGCAACTATGTATAATGGTGGAAAGGTCTTCAATGTCAACTCTTATCATGCAACAGGTTCCTTGGATCAGACATCAACTTATTTCCTTGCAGAAGAGTTACAGCCTCTTGAACAGATGAAACTTAGTAAAATGGAAGTGGGAGATGTGTCGGATTGTTATGAAACATTGAGTGACAAGGGGTTGATAGTATATAAGATTATAAAGCTATTGGACATAAGACCTGCTCATAAAGTCTCTCTTGATTATGAATATCCATACCTCAAAGAAGCCGCATACCAGAAAAAGTGCAACGAGTACATTATGGAATGGTTATTGAAGGAGTTGAAGAAATGTTATTTATATATTAATCCACAATATAGAAACATTCCATTCTCTCAGCCAGAATGGCTCGAAAGGGCAAATGAATGTCTAAAGGAATCATATTTTGTCGAGGATTATTCAAATAATAATCAATAGAGTACGGGTTATGCGAAAGACGTTAATCTCTTTTTTATACATTTTATTAGGTATTCTCTTTGTAAACGCTCAAGATACTCAGAAATTATCCTCCTCAACGAAGGATAATTTTTCACTTTATTTATATGCAGTTCAATCTGAACTAATGGGTGATATTCCCTCCGCAAGGCAGCTCTATGACATGTCTATCTTGAAATCAGACTCCTCGGTATACATGCCGTCCTTACTTAGTTCTTTGAATTTAAGACTTGCAGCAAGTGATTTTGGCCCTGAAACTGAAAAGTTCCTTAAAATGGCATATAATTCAGGTGCAGACGAAAAAGTTTTATCTGACATGATGATTAACTTCAAGATTGGCAAACATGAGTATTCAGATGCAAAATCCCTATGTCAGAAACTCCTGTTACAGTCACCAAACAACAAGAGTCTTGTCTCGACATTAGCTGTTATTGACTATTATAACAATAAAGCGGATTCTTCCCTTTTGAGGATTAATGATTATGAATCAAGTTTTGGTTTTAATCCTCAACTTTATGCAATAAAAAGAGAAATACTTTCTCAGATGAATCAATATGACTCGCTTCTTTCGTACAATATTAGGGTAGCGGAACTTTATCCTGAAAGTCTTTCTATTTTGGCGGATCTTGCTAATGTGTACGCTGCAGTTGGAAATGATTCGGTAGCATATTCAATATGGAAGGATATAGAGTCTGAGGACTCTACTGCAATAGAATTAGTGGCTTCAAGAAACTTTTTTTACGCAACAAGGGGTTATAAAAAAGATGCCATTGTTACCACTTCTCAGTTATTGTCATCTCCTTATGTCAAATCTGAGGCCAAGTCGGAAATATTCAGTCAGTTGTTCATAGCAGTCGATCCAAGGAAAGACTCCATTTATTTTCCGTTGATGGATTCTCTTTTCTATGAGACTTCTCTTTCCGAAACAGATTCAACAGATGTTGTCAGAGATATTGTTTTAGGTTACTTTTTTTTCAGGAAAGATTATAATACTTCCTTGAGAATATTGTCTTCCCTTCATTCAAGTTTACCTGATGTCCCAAAATATGTTGTTCAGACCGCTAATATCCTAACCCTTTCCAATGACTATGATTCTGCTTTTTCACTTCTTGATTCCGCCATTCTGGCATCTCCACATGTAACTGATTTTGTACTATATAAGTCAGAACTAATAAAAGACAAATATGGGGCCAAGAGTTGTTACTCATTTTTGAAGAGTGTTATAAAGAAGGAGACATCCGATTCGTCATTGTCCCATTATTATTCATATATGGGTGACCTTTATTACAAGGATAGTCTCGTCAATAAAGCTTTCAAGTGTTATGAGTTGTCACTTAAGTCAAATCCTGATAACCCGTTGGCTCTTAACAATTACGCTTATTTCCTGGCTCTGGCTGACCAGAATCTTGATAAGGCTCTTGGGATGTCCCATAAATGCAATATTTTAATTCAATCAAATCCTACTTATCTGGATACTGAAGCCTATATTCTCTATAAATTAGGCCGTTATAAAGAAGCGAAGGAGTTGATGGACATGGTATTCTCCCTTTCAGAGAATGATGTATCAGATGAAATTTTGCTTCATTATGCTGATATTCTCGCTGCAATGGGAAATAATATCCAGGCCCGGGATTACTATAAGAGGGCTCAGAAAGCAGGTGTAGATCCCTCTGTAATAGCTCAAAGATTAAATGTCCTTAAATAATGAGGCTATTTTTCACCATACTATCTTTTTTTCTATTTTTCTCTTTTTCATATGCTCAGAACATTGACAAACTACAGGAGGAAATAGATTATGCGGAACGTGAAATTGAGCGAATAAATTCTCTCTTACAATCTAACAGGCAGGAACAGATAAAATCTGATGAGAGGGTAAAATTACTGGAAAGGAGACTGAATGTAAGGCAGAATCTTGTCAAACAGACAAATATTAAAATCTCTTCATTGGAAACCAAACTTCAATCCTGTGATGCGAAAGTGATTCTTTGTGAGTCCCGTATAGATTCCATTAAACAATCTTTTTCTTCTCTTGTCTTATCTGCTAATTGTAAGTCATACGTCTCTTTGGATTATAATGATAAAATATATCTCTCTTCTCTTGAGTCTTCCTATATTAGTTTAATATCTGAGCTTGACTCAGTTATTCTGCTTACAGGGATAACCAGAAAGGAGATTACAGCACAAAAAAAGGAGCTTGAAAGCCTTCAGATCAAACGGCAGAAGGAGGTTAATAAAATAATTACAGAAACATCCCAGCTTGCTAAAATAAAAGAGGAACTAAAGATAGGGGAATCAAGTATGTTGTCTCAGATAGAACAGCAGAGAGCTAAGATTAATGAGCTTCAACGTGCCATTGAACATCTAATTTCACTTGAGAATCAGAATAATTTATCCTATGATGCAAGGTTGTCATCTTCATTCATTGGGAATAAAGGAAAATTACCTTCCCCATTGTCCGTAGAATCCTCTATAATTGATCATTATGGCGTGCATGACCATCCTACCATAAAAGGAGTTAAAGTCTCAAATAAAGGCGTAAATCTGGCTTTTACCGGCCCTTCTGATGTTAGGACAATATTTGATGGTGAAGTGCGTGGTGTCTATGCAATAGCGGGTATGGCAAATACTGTTCTAGTTCGACATGGAAGGTATATATCTGTCTATGCAAACCTTTCTTCAGTATCTGTCTCAAAAGGAGATAAGGTGTCTACAGGGCAGAGTATCGGTAGTATTTCTTCCCCAAATATGTCCGAACTTTTCCTTCATTTTGAACTTTGGAAGGAATCTTCAACTATGGATCCTTCTTTATGGATAAACTTTAATAAATTTTAATATGGCAGTTTGTTTTTCGTCTCTTGATGTAGATTTTAGAGCTAAAGATGTCAAAAGAAAAAAACTATGGTTGGAAAAGTTGGCAAAGTTACATGGCAAATCGCTTGGGGATTTGTCAATTAATTGGTGCTCAGATAGTTACATGCTTTCAGCTAATAAGGAATACCTGTCCCATGATTATTATACTGACATTTTAACGTTTGATAATTCAGATGAAACACCTGGTTTTGTATCTGGAGAATTGCTTATCAGCATTGACACTGTAAGAAGCAATTCCCAGTTGTATAATCAAAAGTTCCACGTGGAACAATTAAGGGTGGTAGCTCATGGCCTGTTACATTTACTTGGCTATAATGATCACGCGGAAAATGATATTCTGATGATGCGTAAAATGGAAGAAATAGCAATCAATTTGTATGATTTATAGTTACGATATAATAGTTGTTGGAGGTGGTCATGCGGGTTGTGAAGCGGCCTCTGCTGCAGCTAACATGGGGTGTAAGACTTTACTAATAACAATGGATATAGGGAAATTTGCCCAGATGTCTTGCAACCCTGCAGTTGGTGGTGTAGCTAAAGGACAGATAGTCCGTGAGATCGATGCGCTTGGTGGAAATATGGGAATAGTTACTGATAGGAGTTCTATTCAGTTCCGGATGCTTGGTAGAAGTAAAGGAGAAGCAATGTGGTCTCCCCGTGCTCAGTGTGATAAAGTGATGTTCCCAATCCATTGGCGTAATGTCCTGGATTCCGTTGAGAATCTTGATCTTTGGCAAGGTAATGTAAATGACCTGATTATTGAGAATAATAAAGTAGTAGGAGTTAAAACTGATATTGGAATAGAGTTTCAGTCGAAAGCAATTGTTTTGACAGGTGGAACTTTCCTTTCTGGTAAAATTTTTGTTGGTCTAAATTCAACTTCTGGTGGAAGGTCTGGGGATCAGGCTTCTTATGGACTAACAGAGAAGCTCATTTCTCTGGGATTTGAATCTGGAAGGATGAAAACAGGAACTCCTGTTAGAATAGATGGAAAATCTATAGATATTGATTCCCTTGAAATTCAGCCTGGTGACGAAAATCCATCTAAATTTTCCTTTAGTTCCTTAACTTCTCCTGTCGAAAATCAGTTACC
>DCHP01000079.1:16316-16723 GCA_002315675.1 Rikenellaceae bacterium UBA1749
CTATTTCTTGAACCAGAGAGCAGATTGAATAATGAGTATTATCTTAACGGATTCTCCAGCTCTTTGCCTTTTGAAGTCCAGATTGATGCACTACATACAATCAAAGGACTTGAAAATGCAAAAGTCTATAGACCAGGATATGCTATTGAATATGATTATTTCCCTCCAACTCAACTAAATCGTACTTTGGAGACTAAGCTTGTTTCTGGGCTATATTTCGCTGGTCAGGTTAATGGTACAACAGGGTATGAGGAAGCAGCTGCACAAGGTTTTATGGCCGGTATTAATGCGGCATTGAAGATTCAGGCACGTGAGCCATTTGTGTTAAGAAGGGATCAAGCTTATATTGGTGTACTGATTGACGACCTGGTGACAAAAGGTGTAGATGAACCATATAGGATGTTTAC
>DCHP01000040.1 GCA_002315675.1 Rikenellaceae bacterium UBA1749
AAGACTCTTTCTGCCCGAGCGTTACGCCAAGTAGCGAACCTGCAGCAATAACATGATATTCTGGGGCATCTTCGCAAAAATACTTGAGACAATGCAAAGCGCGTGGAGCCTCTTGAATCTCGTCTATGACGATAAGTGTTTTCTCCGCCTCAACCTTTACTCCTGTTATTGCTTGGATGGCAAGCACTATTCTAGAAATATTATAGTCCGTCTTGAACAGATCTTTCGCCAATGGTTCTTTGTCGCAACTCACATATGCTACCGACTCATAGAATGTACGCCCAAAGTCTTTCATAAGCCAGGTTTTGCCAACCTGCCGTGCCCCTAGAAGAAGAAGAGGTTTCCTGTTCTCACGGTTCTTCCAATCTTTCAGTTCCTCAATTACCTTTCTGTACATAGTCTATCTTATTTTTGCAAAAATACACTTTTTCGATGATATATTTTGTAAATAGATACACTTTTTCGATGATTAAAAACTAAAAAGTGACATTTTTTCTATGATTCACAAACTTTCTTTGTACCAGATGCGAAAAGTAGACTGTACCAGATGCGAAAAGTAGACACGGAAAATAATTTTTAGATGTTAATATTTTCCAAAGTAGACATCGGCAATTTTTTTACCGCATATCTTTTTACAAAAGTAGACATTTGTAAACTATTTTTAGTGATGCTGTTTTCGGAAGTAGACACAGCTGTTGATTTCATTTGGAAAACTATTTAGAGAAGGGGATTATGAAATAAAGTTAAAAGTAATTGGTTCGATGTTCAACGAAAAAATAGAATTTGATGGTGAAAATTATCGAACCAAAAATTATAACAATGTATTAAACCTTATCTATCAAGAAACTAGCAAGTTACAAGGAGAGAAAGACACAAAAAAAGGAGAGAAAGATACTTCTCTCCAACCTGGTGCCCGGAATAGGACTCGAACCTACAAGCCTTGCAGCACTCGCACCTGAAACGAGCGCGTCTACCAATTTCGCCATCCGGGCATATTGTTGTGCGCAGAAAAAGACTCGAACTTTCACGCCGAAAACCAGCACTACCCCCTCAAAGTAGCGTGTCTACCAATTCCACCATCTGCGCAGAACCTTAAAGCGACAACAAAGGTAGTTAAAAAATTAAAGAATGTATAACATTGAGAAAAAAAATTTTAACTTTGTAGCTCGATTTTGTACGTAAAAAATAATATTATAATGGTTAAGATAACATTCCCTGACGGATCCGAAAAGGAATTTCAGAAAGGAATCACTCCTTTTGAAATTGCTCAGAACATTAGTTTAAGACTTGCAAACGATGTTCTTGTTGCCACCGTCAACGATCAGATATGGGATTTACAGAAACCTATTACTGTAGATGCCTCTATTAAATTACACAAATGGGATGACATCGAAGGCAAGAAAACATTCTGGCACTCATCTTCCCACCTTCTTGCTGAAGCGCTGGAAGAACTGTACCCAGGCATCAAATTCGGTATCGGACCTGCAGTGGACAATGGTTTCTATTATGACGTTGATTCTCCTAAGCCTATTCTGGAATCCGATCTTCAGACCATAGAAAACAAGATGCTTGAACTTGCGCAGAAAGGCGAAGACTTCGTTCGTAAGGACATTTCAAAAGTTGAAGCCCTCAAGATGTTCAGGGAAAAGGGAGACCAGTACAAACTGGAACTTATCAGCGAACTTGAAGACGGCACAATCACTTTATATAAGAATGGCTGTTTCACAGACCTTTGCCGTGGACCTCACGTAAAGAACACATCAATCATCAAGGCCATTAAACTGACATCTGTTGCCGGTGCATACTGGAGAGGCGATGAAAAGAGAAAGATGCTTACCCGTATCTATGGTATCACTTTCCCTAAGAAAGCCTTGCTCGATGAGTACATCGCGCTTTATGAAGAGGCAAAAAAGCGTGACCACCGTAAAATCGGAAAGGAAATGGAACTATTCACTTTCTCACAGAAAGTCGGTCAAGGTCTTCCATTATGGTTACCGAAAGGCGCCGCTCTTCGTGAACGTCTTGAAAATTTCCTGAGAAAGGTTCAGAAGCAGTATGGTTACCAGCAGGTTGTAACACCTCATATCGGTATGAAGGAACTTTATGTTACTTCCGGCCACTATGCAAAATATGGCAAAGACAGTTTCCAGCCTATCCATACTCCAGACGAAAGCGAAGAGTTCCTGCTTAAGCCTATGAACTGCCCTCACCACTGTGAAATATACCGTAGCAAACCCCGTTCGTACAGGGAGCTTCCTGTAAGGCTTGCTGAATTCGGAACAGTGTACCGTTATGAAATGAGTGGAGAACTTCATGGACTTACACGTGTACGTGGATTTACGCAGGACGATGCTCACCTTTTCTGCCGTCCTGACCAGTTGAAGGAAGAATTTGAAAAGGTTATCGATATTGTTCTTTATATTTTCAAGACATTGAAATTCAAGGAATATACCGCTCAGGTTTCACTTCGCGATCCAAACAACAAGGAAAAGTACATTGGTACTGATGCAAACTGGGAACGCGCAGAAAGAGCAATCATAGAGGCCGCAGAAGAAAAACATCTTAATACAGTTGTTGAACTTGGCGAAGCAGCATTCTATGGGCCAAAACTTGATTTCATGGTCAAAGACGCACTTGGAAGACAATGGCAGCTTGGAACAATCCAGGTAGACTACAACCTTCCTGAAAGATTTGACCTTACATACAAGGCAAACGACGACAAGTTCCACCGCCCAGTAATGATTCACAGAGCACCTTTCGGATCCCTTGAAAGATTCGTTGCCGTACTTCTTGAACATACTGCAGGTAAATTACCTTTGTGGTTGACTCCAGATCAGGCTGTTATAATGCCTATCTCCGAGAAATTCAACGACTATGCAAAAAAAGTTGCAGATTTGCTCAATAAATCCGATATTCGCACCCGAATTGATGACCGAAATGAAAAAATCGGTAGAAAGATTCGTGACAACGAGCTCCAGAAAACACCTATCCTGTTGATAGTTGGTGAAAAGGAAGTTGAAAATCAGACTTTGTCCGTACGTCTTCAGGGAAAGGGAGATGTTGGAACAAAGACTATTGCAGACTTCACAGCGTGGGTTCAGGATCTTGTCGAGAAGGAAATAAGTGAGTAACAACATAACAAAACATATTGTTTAACCTTTAATTTTTACAGCAATAGCACCTATTCCATTCAAAAAGCCTCAACCAAAAGCTCCGAACAGCAATAACAATAACCGGGCTGGAGGCAAAACACAGAACAAGGACCAGCACAGAATCAATGAAAAAATTACTGCGCGCGAAGTCCGAGTTGTTGGTGACAATGTTGAACAAGGGGTTTACCCCATTTCAAAAGCGCTGAAGATCGCTGATGAACTGAATCTGGACTTGGTTGAAATATCACCAAACGCCGTACCTCCTGTATGTCGTGTGATAGATTACCAGAAATTCCTTTACCAGCAGAAGAAAAAAGCAAAGGAAATTAAGGCCAATGCAGCAAAAGTCGTTGTCAAGGAAATTAGATTCGGCCCGAACACTGATGAGCATGATTTCAACTTCAAGCTTAAACATGCCGAGAACTTCATCAACGATGGTTTTAAGGTGAAGGCATATGTTTTCTTCAGAGGGCGCGAGATTGTTTTCAAGGATCAGGGAGAAATCCTTCTATTGAAATTTGCACAGGCTCTTGAGGAAATTGCAAAGGTTGAGATGCTACCTGCACTTGAAGGTAAGAAAATGAATATGATATTGGCTCCAAAGCCAAAGAAATAAACTAAATATAAACCTAAAAAGAAAGATTGCGCAATGCCAAAGATGAAGACTATTTCGGCTGCCAAGAAACGTTTCGATTTCACTGGTACCGGAAAGATCAAGCGTAAACACGCTTACAAAAGTCACATTTTGACAAAGAAGACAATCAAGCGTAAACGTAACCTGGATCACACAGCTACTATGGATAAAGTAGATGCACCAGCAGTTAAATTGATGCTTGTTAAATAATCTTCAAGTCGAAAAGTAACTTATTATTTATTAACCAAGAGTATATTAGCAAGAGAAGATTCCTATTAAGAGGAACGCTAAGTATTCGAAAAACTGACAAAAAAATGCCAAGATCAGTAAATGCGGTAGCAAGCCGCGCTAGACGTAAAAAAGTCTTAAAACTTGCCAAAGGTAATTTTGGTTCAAGAAGCAACGTATGGACAGTTGCTAAAAACACAGTAGAAAAAGGTTTATGCTATGCATACCGTGACCGTAAGGACAAAAAAGGTACATACCGTGGAATCTGGATTGTTCGTATCAACGCTGCAGTTCGTAATTATGGTATGACTTATTCACAGTTTATGGGCAAACTTCAGGCTAAGGGTATCGCCCTTAACCGTAAAGTTCTTGCAGACCTTGCAATGAATCACCCACAGGCTTTCGAACAGGTTGTAAATAGCGTAAAATAACTGATATTTACAAAAAAATCCATAAGGTATCATGTTTATGACATGGTACCTTTTTTTGTTGATAGTTTGTTAATATCTTTGCAACTCTTTCCAGCTCCCACATATAAAGAGCAATTATTTTTGAGAAGTGAAAGGAAATAAGTGAAAATAATTCCCCGACATATAACAGTAAGAATCATTGATATAATTTCTGTAATCAAACTGCAGGGACCACTCTCCCATGTCAAGAAAAAGAGAAACATATGGAAAGGATATCTTACCGGGGTTGGTTTTTCAGGGGTTGGCTCTTTATTCTCGGAATTGATTCTAATGCCGTTTTTCCTTTTCATGCCGTCAAGAGTAATGTGCAACACAGCAGGGGACAACAACAATCCAGAGCTTCTTGATTCGCTTCGGATTGACAAGGTGGAGGTATCCGCATACGGCAATAGTGCCGGTGATCCACTATGCAGCGTTATTATTGACACCAGCATCATAAAAAGCTCAAAGAGCTTCACCCTTGGAGAGATGCTTCAGCGTTCATCATCAGTCAACATCAAAAATTACGGACGTGGCGCAACCCAGCAGGCCACCTTCAGAGGGACTTCTGCAACCCATACGACGGTATACTGGAATGGTATAGAAATTAACTCCCCTATTACAGGAGCCGTTGATTTCTCCCTTATTCCGATGTATATGGTAGACCAGGTCTCTGTGGAAGCAGGTGTTTCTGCCGACAATCATGGGATAGGGTCACTTGGAGGAACCATAACACTTCAGAGCAAGCCAGACTGGAATGAGAAGCCTTTCGGCGTTACGCTGGCCGGAGGGTATGGAAGTTTTCACTCAGCCGACGGATATCTTGAAATAAAGGCCGGAGGGGAAAAGGTCAGAAGCAATACAAGAATATACGCAAACAGATCAAGGAACGACTTTGAATTTGTAAACAGGGATGTATTCGACCCCGAAAAGCCAGGATGGCATCCTGTTCAGAAAAACCTCAATGCAGACTACAGCAATTTCGGTTTCATGCAGGAAATCTGGGCAAAACCGGCCGAGAACCAGACACTTTCAGCGATTGTATGGGGAACAGGGAATATCCGAAATCTGCCCCAGCTCACTTCATGGGAAGGAGAGCAGAACAGCAATCTTACTTCGTCACGCGACAGGGCCCTGAGAGCAACAGTCGACTACAAATACTACTCTGAGAGAATTGACTTCAGCATAAGCGCAGGCGGATCACTGGAAGACAATCTGTTTGAAAAGAATAATAAGACAGCTACCGGCTATAACAAATACATAGACACCAGGGGTTTCTCAAAAAGTGGACAGATTGAAGGCGACATTACATGGAAGATTGATGACAGATTCAAATTGAGTTCCATCACTAAAGGTCTCTACTGCTCTGCATCCAGCCGCGATCTGTTATACGGTGAGGGATACGACAAGGGGCGTGGTGAATTTTCGGAGATTCTTTCCCTTTCTGCAGACTGGACACCCATAGTAAATACTACAATCATGGGAAGATGCGGTATGGTCGGTGATACCTGGTACCTTCTTCCTACTCTTGGAGTAAACCTGAAAGCAGGCGAAGCTTCCACATTTTCAATAAGGGGAGATATGGATGTACACTTCCCTACCCTTTCCGACCTATACTATATACCGGGGGGGAACAAGGATCTGCAGATGGAAAAATCCGCCACTGCGGAAATCGGATATACATACAGGAAAAATGACCTTAGAGTAATTGCTACCGCATATTATTCCCATATAAACGACTGGATCCTGTGGCTTCCGACAGCCCAGCAGTACTGGACTGCATCAAATGTAAGAAGCGTGAACGCTTTCGGACTTGAAATCACCGCAGGAAAGGTATGGAAACTTGGAGACTGGAAAATCGATGTTGACGGTAACCTGACAATAAATTCCACAAGGGCGGAGGACAGTTACTCAAAACGTCCGGTATCAACTGACCAGCTTCCATATGTACCACCTGTCAGTTATTCAATTTTCCTTGATGTATCATGGAAGAAGCTGTCTCTCATTTACCAAGGCTATGGTGAAAGCGCCAAGTACGCATCAATGGCGGCATCCTCTTCCAAAAATGAAATCATCTACGGATATTACCTTCAGGATATTACACTAGGATACAATTTCCCGTTTGTAACAGTTGAAGGTGTCTGCAGGAATATCCTTGACTGCCAGTATTACGGAATCCTAAGACGTCCGATGGCACCGCGCAGTTTTGAAATCAGGGCCAGGTTCCATTTCTAATTAGTTCCATTTCCAACTAATGTTTGTATTGGATATTACAATGGTTACTGCTCAACTTTTCCAGTTCAATAATATCCTTCATGGGTTGCAGAACCTATAGATTCTATTTCAGGCAAGTCAGCCTTTCTTATCATACCATATCATCCTCCAGTGACGATCATCCCATAAGTTTCGTAAATCAGTATACTTCAGATTTGTCGTCTGCTTCAAGTGATTCACGGCATCATTATTTTCTGAATATACTATTGAGTCTACATGAAAAAGTCAAAATATTGGGAAACACCCCATTCCAGAGACTTGTGTCAGTGGCAAAATGACAAGACTTCTTCTTTTCAAGTTGATTCATTTCTATTTTTGTTACCAAATTTGTCCGTAATTCCATAGTACAGATTTTCGGTAAAAAGCGCCACCCAGTCTTTGACACTCAAAAAAAGCAAAAACATGTTTACAGACAAGTATAACAATGATTTTGGTATAAATACATAATAGAACTTTGTAGCTATACGGAAGCAATATGGAGTTCAAAACAAAAGATCTACAAGCCTGTATATTGTTCTTTTTCATTTGACACCTTAAAAATTATTATTACCTGAAAATCAGCGACTTAATTATCAAAAAGTCACTTAAAAATGTAGTGTAACCAACTGGTATTGAAAAATATATTAGGAGAGGACCTCAGCATACAAAACATGCTTATGTGTAGCTATGTCGACATCATATATTTTTGATTGTATACAGCAAATGGGGTCATAGTATAGTCATTTTGGCGGATAGTTATATTTTCCCTTTTCGATATATTACGAATCAAGAATATTTTTGGTAACTTGGGATTGTTTATCAGTGAGGCTGATTGAATATCGACTCATAATGTATTATGACTTACAATCATAAATTGACAACAATATTTCATCTACATACTTATTTTCAATTATCTGCTACATTAACAACAATTTTTAAATAATAATTTGACAACTTCAAAAACAACTTGATCAATGAAACTATCATTATGTAATAACGCACCTGAGGTGCGCCTTGAATTCCAGAATACCAAGCATAAACTTGGAATACAGATATGGGGAGATATAGATTCTTTTCGTGAACTATATGAATTGGCAAGCGAATGCTGGATACGCGATGATTGTGAAACGACCCGCGCAGAGGAGTGCTCGTATATTGGGGTAATTTTGTACTTCTGTTATACGATACGCCATACTTTCATGGGTGACAGATTTGTGAAACTAGATGGAAAACCAGTCAAAGAATGGAGTGATGATATGATGCGACTTTTTGAGGATGAACCTGAACGTTTTATGGTCGGTGTGGATTTTACATGGCCACATGTGCTATTCATCATAGCCTCGTGGTGGGAGTGTATCAAGCGTCATGAGTGCCCTGTACGTGTTCTGCCTATCATGCGTCAGTTTACAGAAAATATCGAGAGCCTCTTGCAGGAGAGAAGCAAGACACAGTACCCTTCGATTGAACCATATATCAATGGCGCTATATATGCAGCCAATCCTTACCTGATGCATACAATGGAGCATATCAATGTTGAATATCTTTTTACATCTAAGTTTGGAAAAATATCTCTTAGGAGTCTTGCAGATATGATGAGACGTTCAGCTTTTGGCACCTGGGAATATGAAGACTATTTAACAACTTTAAAGAAGCATGCTAAGAAATTAGGATGCCAGATAGAGGATCTCAAAGAGCAGGTGGATGATAAAATATACGATACCGAATTATAGGATTCACAAAGTCATAAAGGTTGATGAAGATAGAGATTAGGTTCAACGATGGTATAAGCAGTAAGTGTCATGCGCTATCTATTTCTGACGATCAGGTAATTACCAAGGATAACGAAGCCGTATGGGTTGAATACATCACAAAGAAGATTGCCGGGTTAATAACCCCAGAGACTATGGCATCCACGGAGTTCAGGTCTGCAGAGGATAAGGTTCGGAAAGATCTTGATTTTAAAGAGCGACATGAACGTAAACAGAAGAAAAAACAAGAGGACTATCATAGAAGAAAAGTGATGGACCGCCCGGTGATTACATTTATTCCAAATGGATTGACAATTGACTATGAAAAGGAGTATGCAAGGTTCTTTGAGCAGGAAGTGACATATCAACCAGTAGATAGAGATGATTTCCTGTATCAGTTCCGTTTGATAAACCGATGGCAGGAGAAATCGGTACCACAGATTATTGAGTTAGGAAGGCCCGATGCGGCCTACGCCATTGCCATTGAGTTATGCAGACATATTCCATCGCTACTTAATCGTGATGACCTTCAAGAGTACATCAAGACCTACCATATAAGAATCAAGAAATTCATCTTGGATAGTTTTTCTGCGTTGGTTGCTGCGGTTAAGGCATGGAACAATGAGGAGAAAAGAAGGTATGTTTCCTGTTTCATTTTTGAGCAGTCAAAGTTATATGGAAAATTCAGCGGTTTGCAGAAGGCGCTGACAGATATGGTACCATCGGAAGAATTTGCAGGTAAACCTATTTCAGTTACTCGTGAAATGAATGATGAAGAGGTCTATCTGTTTAGGCAAGAGATTGAAAGGAAAGAGCAGGAAGAACGCAATCGCATTGAAGCAGAGAAGGAAGCAAAGAGTCTCATTCCCCTGAACCAGGATTACGAAACCCATATCTTCAATTCACGCAACATCAGTTGGGATTGCGACATCATTGCCGATTACATGTACGATGAGAATGAGTACATCAAGGATATGGCGAAAAAAGGAGAGTTCCATGAGGCCGTACTGAGATTTTTGCAACTGGCAAAATCCATGTGCCGACATTTCATTCTTGATGAGCATTACAACTACTTTGATGACATTTATTCACCAGAATATGCCATCGATAGTTTAATGGATTTCTTTTCCAAGCTTGTCGACAACGGAACATTACCTACCGGGGAAACCGAATTCCTCCACGAAGCCTGGAAGGAGATACAAGAAACAGAATGTTATCGAAGCTACGGCATTCCAAGCATCAAATGGTTTGAGTAACATAGATTGTCTCTTATACTATTCAACTTTAGCATTTAGAAA
>DCHP01000110.1 GCA_002315675.1 Rikenellaceae bacterium UBA1749
CTCTCTAAGGGTTCTGTCGCCCATTTGTTGTCCAACAACATCTCCATTGTCCTTAACACCAAAGTAGAGCACGCCATACCCATTCTTATTAAGCATAGAAGCTAATGAAGTTATGCCTTCTCGTAGTTCTCCTGTCGTTTTCTTAAATTCTATTTTTTCTGTTTCCACACCAATATTCATCGATATGAACCTCCTATAAAATGCCACTAACACTATAGCAATTGACTTCCTTCCACCTTGCGATAGAGTTCTTCACTTACTTTGCATTATACTCTATATGATTTCTTTTTACTACTCTTTTTGCTACTTTATTTACTACCTTATTTGCTACTATTTTGCTACTATTTTGTTACATATTCCGTTATATAAAAGAGTCCAAATAAAAGTAAGCGTCAAAACGCTCGCCCTTCCTAAAATAAAAACGTCGCTGTTTTATTGGCGACGTTTACTATAACAATCAGCAGGTAATGTCTTAGACCAAGGCATCAATGGCTCCAGTACTGACTGTTCTATATTTCCATCTTTGCAGCCTAGATTCACTAGTTCTGTCAACAGATGCTTCATGTAGTGATATACATTAAGTCCATTAAGCTTGGCTGTTTGCGTGAGACTGTAGATCACCGCACTTGCTTCTGCTCCTCTTGGAGTATTTATGATGACCCAATTCTTACGACCTATCGTGAAGTCGCGGAGTGCTCTCTCTGATGCGGAGTCGTCAATGGGAACCTCACCATCAGTCAAAAACACCTTTAGGTATTTTTCCTGGTTAATACTGTATTTGAGTCCATCTGCAGTTTTGGACTTGGGAGGTACTACCCCCAGCTGTGTTTTTACCCACGTGAAATATTCCTCAACCAATGGCTTGATTGAGGTCTGCCGTTCCTCCAGACGTTTTTCCGGAGAGAGATCCTTTAACGTATTCTCCAGCTTATATATAGCTGAGATACGTACAAGCGCCTGATATGCAACCGAGTTAGCAATGGAATCCAGGTTGTCCTTCTTCATTGCTTTTACCGCATCCGCATAATCACGTCTTGCATGAGCAAAACAGTTGGCATTTGTGAGGCCTTCCAGTTCACGGTCCAACTTGTGGTACTGAGCCAAACCATCTGTCACTAACACCCCCTGGAAATCTTTATAGTATTCCATCGGATGTTTACTGTTTCTGGTTTTTTGATACTCATAAACCACTATCTTCGGCCCGGAACTGAGTTCACCTGTAAGGTGTACCCACATGTAACTTTTACTGCCGGCAGGCCTTCCATCCTGAATGACCTCCAGGGGAGTCTCGTCACACTGACCAACATGGGACTTTAACTGTACTGATTTCATGTATTCAACAACCGGTGACAGGTAGCGTTCCGCTGTATTTACAACCCAGTTTGACATGGTCTGCTTGGAAAGGTTCAGACCGTTTGTCTGGAAATCCCTGCTGAGACGATCCAGGGGAGTTGCGTTGATATATTTGGAATTGATGATGGCAGAAACAAGAGAGGGAGTAGCAATACTTCCTCTAAACATGGTATTCGGATGGTCTCCACGAAGGAACTCATCCTGATGCATACCGTCTGTACCAACATAGACTCCAATCAGATGCTTCTCCGCGATCCATCTGCCGGGAATAAAATGGAGCTGCCAGTAGTGCTCATCAGCCATTTGTTTCCAGTTGCCGGCACCATAAAAAGCATCCAGTTTATTTTTGGAAATATAATGGGGAGTTTCTTCCTGTGGAAAGTCCTTCAGGTCTTCCTCACGGCGTCCCGGCTGCTTTTTCTTCTTTGCAACCCGAATTTCAAGAACTTCCTCAATAGATGTTTCTTTAACAGAATCAATACAGCAGTCTTCAACTTCATTGAAGAAAGAAAGCTGTCCTGCGATTTGGTCCAGGCGCTCCGTATGTCTGCCAAAACGCTGCTGGTCAGCAATGCGGATCTGCTCAATCAGTCGTTCATAATCCTGCTCCAGCTTGTCCAGGCGGTCCTGCATCTGAAAGATTACATTGTCCTTCTCGGATACGTTCATAGTATTCAGTTCATCCGGTGTAAACTTTCTGCACATACCCTAAGATCCCTTTCTTTGGATACTTTTATTATAGCAGAAAGTCTTCATTCACACGAATTATCAGGAAACAGAGCATCGTCATTTTGCCCATGGTTCATACTTTCAATAATGGGTGAGTATGGAATGGAAATATAGGGTTTTCAAGGTTCAAAAAATATATTTTAAGGTCATCCACGGGCCTATATTCCCCGAAGACAGCCATAAAATCGTACGGAATCTCAACAATGAAAGACGCAAAAAACGCCCTTTTATTTTCTATGTTTTGCATAAATCATCCGGATTTTTTCGGATAGACTTCTTTGATTTTAGGATCCAGTGGATTCAGTCCGAGCATCAGATAGTGAAACTGTTCCTCTGTCAGCTCTGCAGCCTCCTGTGTGGTTCTGGGCCAGGTAAGTGAACCATCCTCAAACCTCTTATATAAGAGCAGATAACCGTCGCCCATCCAAAGAAGACCTTTAATTCTGTCTGAACGCTGCCCGCAGAAAAGAAATAAGGTTCCTTTCTCAAAAGGATTTTTCCTGTACTGGGCACCAATGATTCGGGACAGTCCATCGATTCCTTTTCTGAGATCAACAAAACCGCAGGCAATGTACACCTTCTGAATCTGGGCTACATCCTCAAGCATTTGCCGCCTCCTTAACCAGGAGTGACAGGAGCTGTGGAGGAATGTTCTCGGTAAATGCAACAGACATATTTCCAGAACGAATCACACCTACCGGGGTTATCTGATTTGCATCAGTTGTAGTCGAGGCAGCCTGACCTGTAGTTGGATATGGCATCTCCGCAAATGAGACATTTGCGGGGGAAGAAATCTTAACGGGAAGTTCAGGTTCTTCAACCAGTTCCTGAAAGGTTTCGATTCTAAACTTGCGTTGCCAGTAGTAATAAGACTTGTCGTTGATGCCATTTTCATGCATCCATTGTTTGGCAGTCATGCCTTCCGGACGACTCTGGCACTGGGCTACGATGTCTCGCCAATATTCTTGGCGTACGTTGTGGACTATTTGATCCATGTTTAAAACCTCCTCTAAAAAACTATTAGTTTTTTAGTAAGCGCTTAATTTTTGGGTGTCC
>DCHP01000021.1 GCA_002315675.1 Rikenellaceae bacterium UBA1749
GTCCCTGGAATTGGGGATTCCTTATATATAGCCAGAATGCAGGAATATAGTGAGCTTCTATCTATTTGCTGTTTCACATTCTAATTGATTTCCTGATATGTACTAACTACCTCTTCTACCAGAAATTCCCGGTATTATGGTACCGGGAATTTCTATATAGATAGGTTATTTGCCTTTTGGGCGATATTTATTGCAGGTTCTTGTAAATATCAAACTTAGCAAATACTTCTATTGACTGATATTCAGCCATACCTAATAGATCGTATAATCTTGCAGTATTCTGGTTACGTTCCTCAGCCCGTTCCCAGAATTCACGCTTGTCCTCTCCAGGGAATGGCATGATGTCTTTTTGAGAAAGGTGTCTGTAGATAGCGTGACGTTTCTTGATTACTTCCCCAGGGCTCAAAGGTACTGCCATATCTACCTGGTCAAGATCCCATTCCATCCATGCACCTCTGTATAGCCACATGGTAGTTTCTTTCAGCCATTCGTCTCCCTCTGCAATAATCTGTTTCAGGGCAGTCAATATAGCTTCAATACAAACTCTGTGTGTTCCATGAGGGTCGGCAAGGTCGCCGGCTGCGTATATCTGATGAGGCTTGATTGAACGGAGGAATTTCTTGATAATATCTATATCTTCTTGTCCAACAGTTCCTTTTTTTATAGTACCTGTTTCATAGAATGGTAGATTTAGGAAATGGGCATTTGTCTCTTCATTCAGTCCCATGCTCCGGCATGCGCCTCTCGCTTCAGCGCGTCTTAGTGCTCCTTTGAGTTGTGACAGTCTTGCATCTTCCCTTTGTCCTTCCTGTTTGTTCTCAATAAGTTGTTTAATCTCATTGTATTTGTCACCAAGACCAAGTTCCCGAGCTGTGTCAAGATTCTGTAGCAATACATCATCATGAACTGCAATATTTCCGGAAGTCTGGTATGCAACATGAACATCATGGTTCTGTTCAATCAGTCTGATAAAAGTACCTCCCATAGAAATAACATCATCATCTGGGTGTGGAGAGAAGATAACAACACGTTTTGGAAAAGGATTTGATTTCACTGGACGATAAGTGTCATCAGCATTTGGCTTTCCACCTGGCCATCCTGAAATTGTGTGCTGAAGGTCATTGAAAATTTCGATATTAATTTCGTTGGATGTTTTTCCTGTTTCATCTATAAGTTGTCCAAGATAATTGTCTATGTAATCCTGATATGTCAGTTTAAGAATAGGTTTTTTCAACCTCTGGCACAACCATACTACAGCTTTTCTCGTATATCTTCTTGTCCATTCACATGTGCCTACAAGCCATGGGGTATTTACCCTTGTAAGAAGTTCTGCTGCACTCTCATCGATAATTACTTCTGCATTTTCATGTTCCTGAACAATGGAACCAGGAATCTCAATACTTGATTCTTCTTCTATTATTTTTTTGAAGGCAACGGCCTTGTCATTTCCCCATCCGCATAAAATAACTTTTCTAGCATCCATTATAGTGCCAAGACCTACAGTTATAGCCTTTGAAGGAACGTTGTTGAAGAATATTTCAGATGCAATCTTTCGTGACTGGTTTGAAAGTGCTACCATTCTTGTTCTTGTAGAATGATATGAACCACTTTCATTAAGTGCAACCTGACCATCAACACCTACACCAAGTAGAATAATATCAATTCCGCCTTCCTGCTTGATAAACTTTTCATAATTGCTGCAGTATTCTGTGACTGAATCCTGTTCGATTGCACCATTAAGGGTGTGAACATTTTCAGGCTGAATATCAACTTTTTTGATCAGTTCATTGAGAAGGTTGTATGAATAACTCTTCATATCATCATCCGATACTCCAAAGTATTCAGACAATGTGAAAATTACAACACTTTTGAAACTTATTTTTTCAGCAGCAGATTTTGATACGATTGATCTGTATATGCTGATAGGTGTTTTTCCTCCGGGAAGAGCTAGTACACACTTTTCACCCTTGGCATTTTTCTCTTTGATGGTATTAATAATTATTTCAGCAATTTTATCAGCCCCATCTTGAGGTGTAGGAGTTATCTGCGTCTTGATTCTTTCGAATCTGCAAATAATATCTATAGGCTCGGCACCAGGTTTTAGCCCTATTTCCTTGTTTAATGTGTAATTACTCATTTCTGTATTTTTTTTGTTCAATAATCATTTTCCATGCATCCTTCATTGAAATGCCCATGTATTTAAGCTGAGATGGAACAATAGATTCAGCTGTCATTCCAGGTACAGTGTTCACTTCTATGAAATATGGCTTTTTATCCTTTATGATATAATCAACCCTGACGATACCTTCACAGCCAAGAGCTTTATATATATTTAGGGTAAGTTCTCCTATTTTTTCATTCATTGATTCAGGCAGTTCAGCAGGTGTTATTTCATTAGTAATACCTTTTGTGTATTTTGCTATGTAATCAAAGAACTCTCTTGAGGAAATTAGTTCTGTTATTGGCAGAATAATAGCCTTTCCATCAACAATCATTACTCCCTGGCCGATTTCACGTCCTTCAATAAATTCTTCAATAATCACAGCTGAACTTTCTGTGAACGCTTCTTTTATTGCCTTGTCCAGATCTTTTTTCTCCTTGACCTTTGTTACACCGCAACTGCTACCGCTTGCATTTGGTTTGACAAATAGTGGAAGCGATAGTTTTTCAATTATTTCATCTGCATTATAAGGTTGCCCTTCAGTCAGGATAATATCCTTTGCAAGTTTCAGTCCACTGATACCTTTGACCATGCATTTGGTCAGATATTTATTGAATGTTATTGTAGATGATTCCCTTGAACAACTGGAATATGGCATTCCTATCAGATCAAAATACCCTTGAAGTATACCGTTCTCTCCTGGAGTACCATGTATTGCTATCAGTGCAAAATCAAAAGTATGTTTAACATTCTTGTTGTCAGTATATGAAAAGTCATTCTTGTCTATGATATATCCTTCAGATGTAATCCAGCCTTTCTTGCTAAGATCAATCAGGGTGACATCATATTCATTCTTGATACTTTCATATATATTCTTTCCGCTAAGAAGTGAAATCTCACGTTCTGAGGAATCTCCGCCTGCTATAATTGCAATTTTTTTCATTTAAGATTTTATAAGTTTTCTACCTATTCCGAACAACAAAAATACTTATTATTTCCCATTAATTTATTTTTATTTGTATCTAATATTTTTTTTCCTTGGGTTTTATTATGTTTGTACTATGAAAACAAAAATTACAGAATTATTTGGGATCAAGTACCCGATTGTTGAAGGCGGGATGGCCTGGTGCAGTGGCTGGCGTCTTGCTGCGGCTATAAGTAAAAAAGGATGTCTTGGAATTATCGGTGCTGGAAGTATGACCGCCGATGTCCTTCAAGAGAATATACAAAAATGCAAGGATGAACTAAAGGATATTCCTTTTGGTGTAAACATTCCACTCTTTAATCCAATTGCTAAGGATCTTATTGACATTACAGTAGAGAGCGGAGTCAAGATTGTTGTCACCTCCGGTGGCAATCCATCTTTATTTACATCATACCTGAAAGAAAAAGGATGTATTGTAGCCCATGTTGTTGCATCCTTGAAATTCGCTCTTAAAGCAGAAGCCGCAGGTGTTGATGCTGTAATCGCTGAGGGCTTTGAAGCTGGTGGTCATAACGGAAAGGATGAGCTTACGACTATGGTCCTTATTCCGGAACTGGTTTCAAGACTGACTGTTCCGGTTGTTGCAGCAGGTGGCATTTCTTCAGGCGCTGCATGGCTTTCTGCAATGTCACTTGGCGCAGAAGGTGTTCAGATTGGTACATTATTTGCATTATCTGAAGAGTCTTCAGCTCATGAGAACTATAAGAATTACTGTATCGGACTTGATGACACATCAACAATGCTTGCCCTGAAAAAAGTCTCTCCTACACGACTTGTCAAGAATGATTTTTTCAAAGAAGTTATTTCAATGGAAGATAATGGCGCTACAAAAGAGCAGCTTCTCGAATTCCTTGGAAAAGGTCGTAACAGAAAAGGTACATTCGAAGGTGATATTTCTAACGAGGTCAGCATCGGACAGTGTGTATGCATGATTGATTCTATAAAATCTATCTCTGAGATAATTGACAATCTCGTTAGTCAATATGAATCTGCCTACAGAAATCTGTCAAACTTTGCGCTTGATTAATCATGAGTCTTAGTGAGTTTCAACTTATTGATACTATCAGGAATTTCCAGCCTAATTTTTCAGATGATATTGAAGGAATCGGTGATGATGCAGCTATAATTCCTGTCGGTCAGCAGAGTTTTGTCATTACAACTGATTCCCTTGTTGAGAACATCCATTTTAAAATGGAGTGGGCATCCCCGTTTCAGATCGGCAGAAAATCAGCGGCAGTTAATCTCAGTGATATTGCTGCCATGGGCGCGCAGCCTTTTGGCCTTTTCCTTTCAATATCAGTTCCGAAGACTGTTGACTACTGCTGGATTGAACAATTCATTCTGGGAATAAAAACCTTTGGGGTACCTATTCTTGGTGGTGATACTACATCATCAAAAGATTCTCTTTTTATAAATATCACTGCAATAGGTAAGGTGGACAACAATAGTATCAAAAGACGTTCCACTGCAAAGTCTGGCGATGATATCTATGTTACAGGTACTCTTGGAGATAGTGGGGCAGGACTTTATATTCTTCAGAATAATTTAGACCCTGTTGGTTTTCAGTCTCTTGTTGAAGCTCATCTTAACCCTTCACCCCAGCTCAAAATTGGAACTGAACTTGCAGAACTTCGGGAGGTTCATTCAATGATGGATATTTCTGACGGACTTGCCGGTGATATTCATCATATTCTTGACCAGTCCGGTCTATCTGCAACCATTGATTGTGACAAGTTGCCTATTTCTGAGTCACTAAGAACTTTCTGCAACAAGTATGATCTTGACCCTATCAGGTTTGCCCTTGAAGCAGGCGAAGATTATCAACTTTTATTTTCGGCGGAAAAAAAGAAATGTTTACCTTTGCCATGCGTTAAAGTTGGGGAGTTGTATACTGGTCCAGGGCAGGTTAAATTTTTGAATAGTCCCTCGCCAGATTACAAATACACCGGATACACCCACTTTTAATCAGTATAATTAAACAATCAAATATAAATTTGATAAATTAAATTAAAATACAATACACAAATACAATCCCCCCAAAAGACCAGATCTAAAAGACATAAACAAATATGTCATAATCTAAATAAAATATATATATACATTAATGCCGTAATAGCTCAGTTGGTAGAGCGCTTCACTCGTAATGAAGAGGTCGCGGGTTCAAGTCCCGCTCACGGCTCCATCAAGGGATCTTATGATCCTTTTCTTTTTCCTCCCAATCATATTTCCTCCCAACTTTACCGGTTCTCATATTCCAACTGATAAATTATGGAAAACCATCCCATAAAGTTCATTCCAGACAGACTTGGCTCATCGGCTGTGGCTTGGGAGCCGGTGTCAGCACCATGCCATTAATCCCGATAATTTGATCTCCGGTATATCGTAGTATAGTTTCAACTATTCGTCCACTGAAGTCTATTCTGATTTGAAAAGTGTCATCATATATGAAATTATATGTAAACAAGTATCCATAACACTCGTCTTCCAGGTTGTAATATTTACCTGTACTTTCCCCAGTAAAATCCAAAACTATATTTTTGTCATTACTAATCCATGACGTATCTATCAGTGGATTATCATATACCTTATCTTCATTGCATGCCGTAATACACAATAATGAAACAAATGCAATAATTACCCACCCCCATTTTCTTTTCATAATTACAATCCAAAATATTTATCAAAGAATGCCTGTAATTTCTCGATAACTGTTTTCTTCTTTTCCTGTCTGTTACCTCCACCAAATCTTGACATAGGTGGAAGTATCTTGTCAATGTCTGTGCCTGTTGTTCTTACCTGGCCATCCCTGAAACTGCTCTCAATGAACTTCTCTGTCTCCTCAGGCTTCAGATTCTCGCTATCTATTAGTTCTTTCAGGTCTGATGCTTTCTGTCTTTCAACATAGCTCTTCCAAACTCCATCCAGATCTGATTCAGTATTAACACTGTTTATGAAGCTCTCAATAAGCTCCTTTTTACTTCTCAGTTGCATGCTTGAGCCAATAGCCTTTGAAATATTGACAAGTATCTCCTTGTCCATGCAGTTGCTGTCATGATATTTCTGAACCAGAAGAAGGATATAGTCAATGTTGATTTCAACCTGTCTTATAAGTTCTGTTTCAAATACAAGGTCATCATTTATATCTTCCTTTTCTCCATTTTTCTTCTTTCTCCATTTTTCTTGAAGGTCAAGATAATTACTCTGATAATTCTGCATCTGGTAGTCGGAAAGTATCTCTTTCCCCTCAAATTGGTCAAAAGTTGAAAGTATGTTTATGGATTTCAGTATGCATCCATAAAGTACAATAAACTTCTTTTCTGCTTCTTCTCCCTTGATAGGCTGCCCTTCAGGAAATTCATTGCAAAGTTGTTCTATTAGTTCTCTATATCCATAACAATGCTTCCCTTTTTCTGTGTCATAGCCATTGTAGTACGACCAGAAATCTTTTAGAATGATAATTGAACTTGCATCCTTGTCTCCAAAGAGGGCTATTGCATCATCAGTTGCCTTCTGAAGATCTCTGAAACAAACAATATTTCCAAATGTCTTGACAGAGTTCAGGATTCTGTTTGTTCTTGAAAAGGCCTGAATCAGTCCATGCTGTTTCAGGTTCTTGTCTACAAACAGGGTATTGAGGGTTGTAGCATCAAACCCTGTCAGGAACATATTAACTACAATCAAAAGATCCACCTGTCTATTCTTCATCCTTAGGGATAAATCCTTGTAATAGTTCTGAAACTTTTCGCTTGAAGTGTCATAGTTGGTGGAGAACATTTTGTTATAGTCCATTATGGCACCTTCAAGGAAATCCCTTGACTGCTGGTCAAGTTGAGTTGTGCTTTCTGGATTCTCTTCTGCCAGAATTCCATCTATTTCCTCTTCATTAGGTCCATAACTGTATATGGTAGCAATTTTCAATCTTTCAGTTTCAGCTATTCTAGCGATCTGTTTCTTGAATTCATTGTAATATGCCTTGGCCATTGGAATTGATGCCACTGCGAACATAGCGTTGAATCCTCCAAGTCTCTGTTCGGTCTTATGTTCAGACAGCCCTTCTCCTTTTCTGGCGCTTGCTACCTTATGTATGTCATCAAGCACTTTGTAATTGTAGAAAGAACTTCTTTTTGTCTTCTGATCAAAGTGCTCAAGTATGTATTTCACCACCTGGGATGTTCTCTCTGGTGAGAGCATGGCTCTTTCCCTGTCTATGGCAGATATCTGCTTGTCAAGGATTCCATCTTTCTCTTTGAAAGTGTTTATATAATCAATCCTAAATGGAAGGACATTCTCATCATTGATGGCATCTACAATGGTATAGGTATGGAGCTTGTCTCCAAATGCTTGTTCAGTAGTCTTCAATCTCATATCCCCACCCGCTCCTGCATTCTGTACAAATATTGGGGTTCCAGTAAATCCGAACAGATGATATTTCTTGAAGTTCCTGGTAATAGCAGCATGCATTTGGCCAAAATTGCTTCTATGACATTCATCAAATATGATGACAACTCTCTTCTGGAATACTGGGTGATTCCTGTTCTTCTGGACAAATATTGAAAGTTTCTGGATTGTTGTTATAATTATTCGGTAATCATGGAATCCACCATTCTTATCCTTGTTTTCAAGCTGTCTCTGAAGTACTGCTGTTGATGTGTTGCCATCTGCGGCACCATCCTCAAACCTGTTGTATTCCTTCATTGTCTGGTAGTCCAGGTCTTTTCTGTCTACAACAAACAGAACTTTGTCTATGTAAGGAAGTCTGGATGCCAGTTGTGCAGTCTTGAATGAAGTAAGGGTTTTTCCTGATCCTGTTGTATGCCAGATGTATCCTCCACCTTTTATGTTGCCATAGAGCTTGTAGTTATTGGCTACAACCAACCTTTGTATTATTCTCTCTGTTGCTGCTATCTGATATGGTCTCATCACCATCAGTATCTTCTCACTTGTGAAGACGCAGTATCTTGTAAGGATATTCAGCAGGGTATGCTTTGAAAAGAATGTCTTTGTAAAATCCAGAAGATCTGCAATAATCTTGTTATTGCCGTCAGCCCAAAAAGATGAAAATTCAAAAGAATTAGATGTTTTTTTTGACTTGTTTCTACCACCCAGTTCCTGTTCTTTCAGATGATTGGATCTTGTAGAATTGGAGTAATATTTAGTGTTTGTACCATTGGAGATGACAAATATCTGTACATATTCATAAAGACCACAACCAGCCCAGAAACTATCCCTCTGATATCTGTTTATCTGATTGAATGCCTCCTTGAGCTGGACACCCCTTCTTTTGAGCTCAACATGAACAAGTGGGAGTCCATTTACAAGAACAGTGACATCATATCTTGTATCATGACTACTACCTGTCTCTACATACTGGTTTATGACCTGGACAAAGTTGTTGTGGATATTGGTCTTGTCAATCAAGTATATGTTTTGGCTCTCTCCTGTATCTCTTTTGAGAACCTGTATGTAGTCCTCCTGTATCTTTTGTGTCTTGGCTACAATATCATCATTCTTGTTTGCCAGATTTTCACCAAAGAAATGCTCCCACTCATTATCTGTGAAAGTGTAGGAGTTGAGCTTTTCCAACTGTTTTCTTAGATTGGAAACAAGGTCTAATTCTGTATGGAGGTTCAGGTATTCATATCCCTGTTCTCCCAGAAGGTGGAGGAATTCTTTTTCAAGGTCAGCCTCACTCTGGTATGTATCAGAAGCACTTACTGCATGCTCATATTCAGAGACAACAGTATATTCTGAACTTTCAGCTATGATATTGTATTGGGACATATAAATTAATCAGATTAAGCTAACTATAACGATGCAATAAATTCCTGAATGGTAACTACTGAAAGTTTTGGGAATGAAACATTTTTCAAAACATTAAAATGTGCATCATTACTCACAATTATTTCAGCTTCTCCACAGAAAGCACAATCAACAAACTTATTATCATCTATATCAATTGTTATTAAATTAAGAATATATGTAGGTGTTACCTTCTTCAAATTAGGGAGAGACAATATAAGTTTAACAACTGATTTCGCGATTTCGGCAGTTGTTTTCAAAGCGATAATTTCTTCATATTCCTCCAAAATGTCATTTGAAATACACAAGCATATCTCCCCTTGTAATATTTCTGTCCAAATTTTATGAAAAGGACTCTGAGATGGAAGAGATACCAAAAGGCAGTTCGTATCAAGAACAATCGTTCTCATTTTTTCTCTGCATATTTATATGGAGTACGAAGGTGCTCTTTTAGAATATTTTCAATATCAATACTGCTTAATTGTTTTTCAGCCCAAAAAATATCGATTAAATGCTGAGTCTTTTCAGCTGTTTCATCTGACATCACTTCAAATGGTATTCGTCCTCTTTGGACTACTGCTTTTGCAAAGATATTCATTGCTGCATTTGAACTCATCCCAAACTGGGAACAAAGTTTATCGAAAGTTTGTTTTAATTCACTATCCATTCGGACAGTCATTGATACTTGTGACATGCTATTAAAATTTAAGCAAACTTAATAAAAAAATCAATATGCAATAAATTTATGTCAATTTAGTATCAAATTAATTCACATATCAATAATCTGTTCATCTAAATGTCAATAACTTATCCCTGTAATACTCATACTGTTGTCTTCTCTTCTCAATCTCTGCTGGGATACCAGTTGTAAGGTCATTGACAAGAGTGTCAAATCTGTCAAGAATATCAACTATCTTTTGTTGTTCAGCAAGGGGTAGAAGGGGAAAAGACATATCTTCTAAGACTTTACCATCAAGAGTTGGTATTCCTGCCCTTCTAACCCTTGACATAAGGTATGGTTCCTTTGTTTGGAGATAATAAAAGACAAACTTTCCAGAAAGCATAGGTGTTTGTGACAGACAGAAACATCCATCAGAAGACCAGAATTTTTCATTTGAAAATCCAAGGGTTCCTGCTGATGCTCCAACATTTATTACCATTGTTGTATTACCTTCTCTGTTGAATTCATCATAGTATCCAATGGGTTCAATGCCACCATGAAACACCTTGTATTTGCCATCTTCTGAAAGTTGGGATTTGGTGAGTCTTCTACCTCTTAACACAATACAAACCTCTCCCAATTT
Organism: Rikenellaceae bacterium UBA1749; assembly: GCA_002315675.1. Taxonomy (GTDB): domain Bacteria; phylum Bacteroidota; class Bacteroidia; order Bacteroidales; family Rikenellaceae; genus Mucinivorans. Next base: position 10,250 of record DCHP01000021.1, read on the forward strand.
CTTCCATTCCACATCATCTCTACCTTCAAAAGAGAGCAGTTTATCTCTATAATACTGATATTGTTTTTTTCTTAATTTCAGTTCAGTTTGCAGTTCAGTTTGC
>DCHP01000025.1 GCA_002315675.1 Rikenellaceae bacterium UBA1749
TTTGGACTTTTTAAAGTGGACTCACAATTGAATTATATGAAGATGTCAATTCGATTTATTGTGTATACCGAAATATTTATGAAAGAACATGACTTCCGATTTTTTTCAATAAACCAATGGTTCCACTTGTCAGCCTATTGATGTTTCTATTGTAGTTTCCTGCACCTCCAGCCTGAACAATCCACTCAGACACTGTTGGAACGGAAAAGTAACCTACAATTCCGATAATCATGAAAATCATATAATAACCAGAATTAATTTTTGGAGTGCCTGCCTCCAGTTCTGTTATCTGATTCTGAATTATTAGAATTTCGAGTCTTGAGAGGATAGATGAAAACAGGTTTGAAACAGGAAGCCATAGATAGATCTGAATATACTTTGAGAACCAATAACTCATAGTCCCTTCAAGGCCATTCCATATAGAAAGTGAAAACGATATTGGACCGAGTATTGATAGAACTACAAGAAAAAATGTCCTCAGAGTATCAATTATAATTGCTGATGCCTCAAATAGAATGTTTATTACTTCAGATGCAAGCTCCCTGACATTGGCACGGACTTCATAAGCTCCTTTTTCCAGGTACATTCTGGACATGGTTAGAAGATCACTAGGTGACCATCCAAGACTTTCTATTTCCTTATCAAATTCTTCATCACTTGCAAGGTACACTGTCTCTGGATTATTTGCCATTGAAATTTTTTCAAGTTCATCTCTTCTTTTCTGAAATTCACCAACAGAAAATTTTTCTTTTTCAAGTATTGATTCTGTGCCGCTGGATACTATTCCAAGTACTCCGTTCAATGTCCCTAAGACAAGTGTTGGGAAGAATAGAATTGAAAGACCAATTGCAAAAGGTTTAAGTAATTGTAAAAAGTCTATTTCTCTTCCATCAGCGAGAGTGCTCCATATCTTTAATGATATATACACAAGTGCTCCAAGGCCTGCTAATACCCTTGCAATTGATGCCATTGATGAACAAAGTGGCATCATTTCATCATAAAGAGATATCAGTATTTCATGCATATTACAAAAGATTCCTAACTTGATATTTCAGTTCATGTAATTCACTCCTAATCATTTTATATGATCTGTCAAAGACCCATATAGTCTTACTATGCCATCAATGTCTTCACCCGTCTGATTTCTTACATATGAAACCGCCTGAACTTTCCTTGTATAGTATTCAAGCAACTTTTTGTAATGAACCATTTTTTCATGACTTCGTTCAAGTATATCAAGCCTTTCCTTGTCAGTCATTGATACTGATGAGCTGCTTGCTATTGATTTGACATCAAATAGTGCATTGGCACATTTGTCCAGAATTCTCGCATAACCGAATGATATTGCAGATATTTCTTCTGCAGTATATATTGGATCTGAAGATATTTTCTGAAAATTATTCTTATACAACGAAGTAATCTCAGAAGCAAGTTCGATTGTATGTTTCAATTCATATGCATCCTTTACAACCGTATTGATAGTTTTGAGGTACTCATAATATTTTCTCGTCTGTTCAAATATTTTCTGAGTATTAAGGACATTTTCCAGAACAGCTACACGGGTAGCCTCAGACTGTCCTATGGTCTTGGCAGTGTTCACAACACTCTGTGCAAGATTTGACGGGTCTGAGACAACCACTTGAGCTGACACATAATAAAATGAAAGTAAAAGAACTAATAATGAAACATTCAGTTTGATTATCCCTGAATAATTTGTTGACTTTGATGAATGTGTAGTTTTCATGTTATCTGTTGTTAATGGTTTAGAATATTCGACCGACTTGAAATAGTCCAATCAATAGAGAAACACTCCCAATGCAGATATCTGTGCTTGTGGCAAAAAAGATAAAACATACTATTAAAGAGGACTAATTATTATTGAGTTGAGTGATTTTTATTGATTTTCTATTCATTGGCAAGTAGTTCAATTGCACGGGTATAACTACCCAATTTCTCAGCTAGATCCTTTACTCGTTTTTTCTCTGTTTCTTCAGTAGTGTATGTAAAGTATTCCTCTTTGCTGACTTCAAGCGAGTATACTTTTGAGAATCTGGAACCAAGTCCTATCCATAGTTCATTGTATCTCGTCCTCTGAGGATTATTGCTTTGATTGATTGACAATATTTCTGCCTTCTGTTTCTCTGTAATTCCTAGTGCGTCCTGGATTTCTGAAAAACGGTTTAGATATCTGCTTTCATCCATAAGAATCTTGCAGTCAGAGTTATTGATTATACTTTCCTTCACAATTGATGATGAGAGTACGTCATCAACCTCCTGAGTTACTATGATTGCTTCACCAAAATACTTTCTGACAGTTTTATACAGATATTTAATATATGATGCCATTCGTTCAGTTGCTAAAGCACGCCATGCCTCTTCAATTACAAACATCTTTCTTATTCCTTTCTGTGTTTTCATCTTGGTAATGAATAGTTCCATAATGACAATTGAGGCAACTGTCATAAGCACAGGATTATCCTTAATTGCATCAATCTCGAAAACAACAAATCTGTCCGAGAGCATCGAGTCTGCAGTTATATTATTGGAATTTAGAAGTTTGTCATATCGTCCACCTTCGTAATATGGTGAGAGTACCATCAGGAAATTCTCAGCTATCTGTTTTCTTATAGGCTCTTTTGGCATACACTTTTTAATATATCTATAAAATCCATTGAATGAACCATTTGCCGAATCCAGCTTCAAGTATCTATCCAGCATATCCTCAATAAAATTCTCCTCTACCATTGCGACAGAATCATCTGGTTTCTTCCATAAAGAGACCAACAAGGCTGTCAGATTTATTATCGTTTCATCATCAAAATTTGTATCACCTCGCCTGAATGGGTTGAAAGAAAACTGACTGTAATCAGAACATGTAACATATGTCCCATCTTTATTCTCAGATTCACTATGAATGAAATTGCATAGACCCTCGTATGAATTTCCAATATCTATCAAAACAATACTGGCGCCAGATGAATAGTAATTTCTAAGCATATGATTCATAAAAAATGATTTACCTGTTCCACTTGGGCCAAGAACGAATTTGTTACGATTTGAAATAACACCTTTTTTCATTGGCAAATCTGATATATCGACAAGAACAGGGCGACCTGAATCCCTGTCAGACAACTTAATACCAAAATCTGATTTAGAATTTTTATAGATTGTTTCACCTGTGAACATGCAGAGCATAGATGAAGGCAATTCGACGAAAAGATTCTCTGATGGCAAATCAGCTGCATTACCAGGAAGACCAGCCCAGAAGAGCAGGGGAGTCTCTTCATTGGCATAGTGGGGCATTATTCCCATACTACTAAAAGCTGGTGCTATCTGTTTTTTGTAATATTCCTTCTCTTTCATGCTGTCAGCCCATCCCATTATATTGAAATGAGCCTTTACGATTCTCTCTCCACTACTATGAACATCATCAAGAAATTTCTCAAGTATATGGGCATTTACCCTGTTTGCCCTGCTGTATAGTGATAGTGATTTCATATTTCTAAGATCACTTTCAAGTTTTCTAAGTGTTCTTTCTGTATTCTGAATAAAAAGATACTGGTTATAAATATGGTTGCAATAACAGCTTATGCCTAATGGTGAGGCGAATGACAAGACCATATTACTGACATCTGTTGAATATTTGGAAACAATACGACTTGCAGATAGATGTTCAGGCATCAGTTTAGATGACGGAATAGTATAGAAAAACATTTGATTGTCACCCGATCTAGGTTGTGAAAAGGCCTTGTTGTTTCTATCTTTGAATGTCAAATCATTGAGAGTCTGATATGTATTCTCATATCCTATTGAAATGTATCTTTCAATAACACCTTGCCAGTTACGTGTCCCAAGTAATTCACTTTCAGATAAAGTATCGATGGTTAAAAGATATGAAAGTACACTCTTGAAGTTATCGACGGCATTTACAAATGATGTTATTCTTTCTGTATTAATGTCTTTCGGAACAATTGATTTCCTGCAAAGAGTGGAAAACGTACTTTGACCATTCAATCTTTCAGCAGTGCAAAGGGTAAGTGTAATCAAACATTCGTGTTCAATATATTCTCGCTCGTTAAAGTGATATTCATATGCTCTTTGAAGTGGTGACTGACAATCAGTGAATTTTCCTTCGTATTTATTCCTGTAGAATATATCCTGTTTGTGAATGATTGTCATCTCTGGAAGGTGTGAAATAGCCTTCAGCCAGAAATCATGCAATGCCTGATATCCTTCTGCATCAAGATTATACGCTTCAGGAAGAGTAACTCTCAATACAATTGAAATATCTCCGTCAACAGAGACTAAGCATCCGTTTTCATATGACATTAACGGAAAAATTGATTGGATATTTTCGTTCATAATGTTCAGATAAATAATCGTTCGTAATTAATCAATTTGTAAGGTATCATCCTATGAGCTAAAATTATTGTAAGATCAATATCACGGAATTTATGATTTACAAACAATATTGCAGAAGTCATCATTATGGCAAACACAGTAGATATTATTAGGCCTTCCAGGGTTGACATACTATTGAGCGTAAGAATAAAGAATAGCATTATTGAAAGTGCAAGTGAGAGCGGAATAAGAAAAATGTAGAATGACTTAAGACCGAACAATTCAAGAGGACTTCCTACCCCACGATGAATTTCATATTTATTCATAAATAAACTGGTTAATTGGTGAATAATATGTCATAAAAGAAATGGTCTAAAAGAAGAAAGCACTTAGGATAGTTGCAGAAACGACAAGGAAAATGCACGCCCCAAACCATGTTGCAGCAACTTTAGTAGTATCCGGATCACCGGACGAAAACTTTCCGTAAACCCTAACCGCACCAATTAAACCTACGATTGCGCCGACTGCATACATCAGTTTGGTTATAGGGGCAAAATATGAAGTTACCTCACTTGTTGCCTGATTAATACCGACCAGGCCACTGCCAACAATAGTCAATAATTGATTGAATGGTGTAAGAATTCCGGTATTCACAAAATGATGAATAATGACTATAATTTTTTCAAATCCGATTCCCATGGTTTTTCTCCTACTTTTGATTCAACTTGAGTTTTTGACATATTTATTGATTCATAAACACAATTTTGATCTTCCGGTGCAAGTCTAGATATGATTTCATCCAGAAATGGCATTGAATTGAACGAGAGCAAATATTGTCCGGCACGCATTCTTAAATGTGTTTCTGAATCCTTGTTCTTTGCAATCATAAATTGTTGTTCAAATAGAGATTTATTAAACTCTTCAGAATAATCACATTGCGCTGATTTCTCTATAAATTCTTCCTCAGACTCGTCAAGTAGTTTGTTAAGATTTTCTCCTGATATTTCAGAATGAGTGGTGTAATTATAAGGCTTGATTAACTCAGAAGTATCATCTGTTTCGATAACATGATCTTCAGCAGCATCTGATCCTCCGTAAACAAGTATAAAACCGGCTATCAGTAAAATGGAAGATACCGTGATAATGGTTAAGAAAAGTGTTGTCATTGTACTTTATTTCTATAGTTAATTAATAGTTTTGATTTCTTGATAAGGTCATTTTCCAGTTGACCAATACATATTTTCTTGACAATACTGAAATCAATAGGCTGTTCTGTTGATACGCACACCTTTTCATCAATTTGCTTCATTGTAAAGTATTTCTTCTCTGGTATCTTGATATCCATTATCAAGATTTTGACATCATAGCCCACACCAGCCATAGTGACTATATTCCACAACCTTGTTGTTGAATTTGCAGTACATCTGGTTAGAAATGCACGGAACATTGTTTCAGAGCCTTTCTCCTTAACATCGTAGACCATTTGAAAGAGATTTTTCAACCATTTACAGGAAATCATTGATTCTTCAATCGGTAGATATACAATATCCATACTCCACATAAGTGAAAAACATCCAGATTTTGGAATATCAAAAAAGACAAACTCTGTTTCTTCAGGTAGCCTTTGCGCATCAGACAATGCATTTGAGGGAGTAGACTCAATAATTGGATATTCACTTTTCTTTCTGACCTCATCAGTCCTTAATGAACTGCAGAAATGCTGTAGGGGGTCACAATCAATAATGGCAACACGTTTATTTAACTCATAATGAAGCCTGCTTGCCAATAAAACAGTTAAAGTAGAGCATCCGGTACCACCCTTGAAGCTTGTGATAGCAACATAGATAGGTTTCATGACATGAAAAAAATAATAATGATCTGTATCTCCGAGTTGAACGGAGGGAGTAACGGAAGAAGTCCGTTCTCATATTATAGTTGCTTCCAACTGTAACAAATTCTTCACTGCAAAGAAATGTATAATAAAATGATATTGTATCTCCTCAAAGGTAGATGTCATTTTATGTCATACGGAAACGACAAGAACCTGTAAAGCTCATTGAAAATGTACTTATACAATGGTTGAAAATAAGCTGGAAATTAATACATCAATAAAGTAGTAATAATATTTATTAAAAGCAGAATGTCTTATGAATATATCCTAATTAGAAGTTAGTGATCTATGAGTTGTATGATATGTTTGTCTGAATAGGAAAAAATTTATGTTTCTATTGAAAAATAGTATATTTGATATAATAGATATTATTGACAATAGCCTAGCTATCACTATCAATTTGAACCCTCAAACAAATGTTAGAAAATGAAAAAGACAAAACATTGTAATGAACGTAGAAAGTTCCTTTGTAACTTCTGTACGCTATCCGGAACCGCTATAGTAGCACCTCAACTGATTTCATGTAGCAATGCTAATGTAAACAATAAAAATAATAATCTACCTAAGGTTAAAGTCATCTTTGCCCTATTGAACGATGTGCAAAATCATCCTGATTGGCCAAATGTCGGTTATGATATGCGTCCGGAAATGAAGGCTGTTATGGATGCTCTTAATTCAAATATTCTCGATGTGGAATTTTTGTCAGAAAAGGTGTCATATGCAAATCAGATGAAAGAAATCATCACGGAAGATAATGCTAAAGGTAACATTAAAGCGTACCTTGTCATGCAGATGAACACCGGAATAAGTATAATTGACACAGTCGTTGAAAGTACTGAAAAACCTATTCTCTACACACTTATGCCTTACGGAGGTGATGGAGTATGGGTACAACGCGTAGCTAAATATATCCGCGCCGGTAACAAAAATTTTGAATTCATGCCAGCAATCGATTTTAAGTATATACTGAAGTTTGCTGGAGCATTTTCAAAGTTGAATGGAGGAAATACCGAAGATGTAATCAAAGCTGCTCATGACATCCGAATTCAACTCACTCCGGCTACATGCAGGGCTAAGAAACGTGAGGATAAGCTCACTCTGCTTTCGCCAGAAGAGACATTAAAACAGATTAGTGGAATGAGGATTTTGTCAGTTCAAAATCCGATACAAGAAGATTATTCGAAAAAAGCGAAGGACACATTCGGTGTTGATATTATCGTGGTGTCGATGGATGAGATTAACGCTGAGACAGGAAAGATAAATATTGAAATGGCTCGTCAGTTGGCTGAAACATGGAAAAAAGGTGCAGACAGCATCAAGGATGTTACTGACGATACAATAGTCGAATCTGCCCGTCTGTACTATGCAATGAAGGGACTTTTATCCAAGCACAACGCTAAAGCTATCACTATCAACTGTCTGGAAGGTGTATATTCAAAGAAACTATGCGCATATCCGTGTTTAGGATTCATGCAATTACAGGATGAAGGACTGTTAGGTATCTGCGAGAATGATATGGATTCAACCCTAACGATGTTGGTATTCAATATCATGTCAGGTAGAATGGGGTACGTATCAGATCCGGTATTGGATGCTCCAACCCGTTCTATCATCTATACACATTGTGTATCTACCCGTAAACTTCTGGGACAAAATGGTCCATCAGTTCCATATGAGATTATGACACATTCTGAGGATCGCAATGGAGCTTCAGTACGTGCAATAGCACCTATCGGATATCCTGTTACAACTTTGAAGTTAAATGTAACACGCGGTATCATGTCAATTCATACCGGGACTGTAACCGGCAACTCTCGTGATGATCGCGCATGCAGAACGAAGATAATAGCTGAAGTTGATGGAGACTATGAGAAGATATACAATCAATGGGATCAGTTTATCTGGCACCGCATAACATTCTTTGGAGATTTCGGAAAGGATGCAGCTGCTTTTGCAGAGAAAATCGGCTACGAAGTACGTTGGGAATGTTAAATAAAAACCGCAGGGCAGGTTTGAGTATCTAATTTAGATCTTTGAGCCTGTCCCTGTTGTATTGTATTGTATTGTATTGTATTGTATTGTATTGTTAATGACTACTTTAGAGAATATTCAGAAAATATGATGTCAGTCATTAATTCTGAGAAAATATTTAGTTTGAAGATTTACTGTTATAACTTTTTTCAAGACTGATCAGGACTTCCATTGGATCTGGAACAATCAAAGATGCTTCCGAGTTGTCATATGAAAAAGAAGAATGAAATGGATTAAAAAGAGAAGAAGAACATCTCAATTGATTACTGATCTGCCAGTTAAGAACAAGGTCAATACTCCCAGATACCATTACATCAAAGCTTTTATTCATTTGAGAGTTTTCACTGATAAGCCATGTACAAATAGGCATTTTGGCTTTGTGGATTAAATCAATCTGCCAGTCATTACATCGGTTCTGAAGATTTAGTTCACCACCAGAAACGCCAGGACCGATAATATGACATTTATGTGTAATCGCATAATCAATAACCTTGCTAGCATCCCACGGCTTGTCAAAATATTCCTTGTAACTCCAGTCGATTGGACGTTCATTATCAATAAGATAACACATAGGAACACGGCCTTCAAATTTACTCTCAATTCGTTCTACAAAATTGAGTCTGAAAGTCTGCAATATGACTTTTCCATTTGTATTTCCAATATTGACCTTGCCATTATTGTAGAATTTAGTATCCGAAGATATGTTTGTAACTATATTCCATCCACAATAATCTAATTCGTTGAATAGAAGATCTTCAATATCTATTGGCTGATATTTATATTCTTTCAATGTTATACAAATTCCGGGACGGTTACCGCTATCAACATCATCACTTATATACCCACTCTTGTAATCGTATTCTACAAAATCCATAAATTTTGAAATCGAAGTCCCACCTGTATTTTTATTATTGATATCAATATTCAATTGCCTGATTTGTTCAAGAGTTAAATCTGAATATTCAGCTTTGATATGGTAGGGTAATATTCGTCTTCCTTCAAAGTCCCTTGATAACTTAGATCCTCTTGCTATGGCCGCAATGTCTTGGAGCGAACTAATATATTGACCATTTGAATAACATAGACTACTTCCACCTGTCATATATGTTCCTGCCAACGATGATCCATCGCTTGAAAACATTTCTTTAGCGAGTGAAACATAATTGTCATTAAACCATTGTCCGGCATCAAGTATTAAAAGTTCTGCATAATAAAAGTCACTTATCCTTATTGCTGATTCATTAAGTTTGTCGTATTGAATCTGGTTCTCAATATCATTATCCGAAAAATGTTGAGATCCATCTCTGTTTTTAAATGATTTATAGAATGTACGGCGAATAGATGTTACATTGTCAAACTTGAATACTTCATTGCAATCTGATTTTTTTAATAATTCGTCGTCTGCGAAAGCAACAATGACCTTATCTTTTGTACATTGAACTTCTGCCTGTATATAATCTGCACCAATTTCTCTGGCCCATCTATAGCTAACTTCTGTCTGTTCAGGAGCCCAGAAGGTAGTTCCGCGAAAAGCAATATTTGAATATAGTGGTACATAATCCCTTACTTTTGCCATCTGCTCGTCAAGGACAGTGACATCTATTCTATCAACAACCTCTGTCAAAGACAAGGAGCGTGAATTCTTGTTGCAAGAATTCAGAGTAAGTAATAAAAAAAATGAAAACTTTAAGAGGCCCTTCATTTGAATAATACTTACTTTTTATTGTTGGCAATTGCTAAAATTACTCCAAGTGCAACTCCTAGACATGCAGCGAAGAGTATCTGAATATTTGAAGGCAAAAGAAAAGTAATAGTATGTGCAGGGAACCAGAAAAGTGGAATTGTCTTTTTGAAAACAAAATTCCATTGAGTGTCCCAGTCTAGATTTACAATAATATCCCGAACAGACATTTTAGTCGTAAAATACTTAATCAAAGAACCACCTGTATTTTTGATATGTGTATCGGAAATTTTATGAAAAGTCATAAACACAGGCGCAAAGAAACTGTTGCAAAGAACACTGACAGTAAATGCAACAACAATTTTTCCAAAGGTGAGTGGAGCAGTAGGAGCAAACCATGTAGAAGCTTCAGTGGCTCCAAGAACACTAAATAGACTTAATGTTCCACTCTTGAAGACAATAAAGGCACCGGTAATGAACATACCAAGGATTCCCCAGATTACCATTCGCGGAAGAATTCCAAAATTTGCTTCATAATAATGCCCTTTTTTTATTCTAAGACCAATCATTTCACCTATGGTTGACAAAATTGCAAATTTCACGAAACTCATAGGAAATGGATAATTTGCTGTATAATAATTGAATCCGTCCTTAAATGATGGAATAAAAAATAGTAAAATCAGTAAAATCAGTGAAATAATTAGGATAAAGTCTGATTTTTTCATCGATATAATATTAAATAGTTCTATTAAAAAATATGTCTCAAAATTAATAATAATATGCATTTCAAATACGATTTGATTGTATCCGAAGTTTGACACTTGTATAAAG
>DCHP01000112.1 GCA_002315675.1 Rikenellaceae bacterium UBA1749
AAGAGCCTCAAGGCCAGAGCCTACGGGGACAAGAACATCACACTCAAAGGTGGACTCAAATAGACTTTAGAGATGAAGAACATAAAATACCTTAACGCCGGTGCAGGTTCCGGCAAGACATATTTCCTTACCAACACCTTCGCAGAGCATGTGGAAAAGCATGAATGCACCCCCTCGGAGGTAATAATGACGACCTTCTCCGAAAAGGCCGCCGCCGACATCAAGCGCAATGCCCGCATCCGCTTCCTTGAAAAAGGGATGTACTCCGAGGCCACTGAGCTTGATGCGGCATCCATCGGCACGGTCCACGCCATCGCCTACAAGTACATTCAGAAGTATTGGTATCTTCTTGGAATCAGTGCCATATGTGAGGTGATGAACGACGACAACAAGGAGGCATACATCAATTTAACTCTCGGAGAATCCACCACCGCAGAGGATATCGCAAAATTCCGTTCATATGCCGAAACTGTTGACCTCAAAGAGATGATGTCATCCCGTCTGGACTATGGTTTCTGGAAAAGAGCCGTCGCCGGAATCATCTCCAAGGCTGACAGCATGGGTATCTCGGACCTCTCTGAAAGTCACCGCAAATCCCTCGAGCTTATCGATATGACCTGCCGTGGCAATGCGGACTACGTCATAATCCGTGACTGCGCTGACCGTATCTTCACCATCGCACAGAAGTGGCGCAAGCGCTTCGAGCAGTACAAGAAAGACAACTCCATCATTGAGTACAATGACATGGAGAACTACTTCCTCGCTATGCTCAAGGAAGAGAAGTACAAGGTGGTCCGGGATGAAATCCGAGAGAGCATCAAGTATGTCTTCGTGGACGAGTTTCAGGATTCCAACCCCAAACAGCTCGAGATATTCGACCGTCTCAGTGACCTTGTCACAAAAAGTTACTGGGTGGGTGATCCCAAGCAGGCAATCTACGGATTCCGTGCCTGTGACACCTCCCTTGTGCAGGCTCTGACTGACAATATCCGCGGCAAGGAGAAAGCCGGACAAAAGGGTTTCGAGACAGGCACTCTGGATGTTTCCAGACGATCTCTCAAACCTCTGGTGGACTTCACCAACGATATTTTCGTGAAGGTCTTCCCGGAGATTGACAAGAAGGATGTTGTTCTCAAACCGACTCACAGAACTGAGTCTCTCCCGGGTGGCATCCCCAACCTTCAGCACTGGAATTGCCCCCTGAAGCCCGGCAAAATCCTCAAGAGTGGAAAACCCGGAGCTCCCGGAGTGCCGAATAAAGAAGAGACCATTACTGCACTGGCTTCAGAAATCCGCCGTATACTTGACGGCAGAGCTGACATCAAACAGGTCTTTGACAAGGACACGCGCATTCTCCGCAACATCAAGTCTTCCGACATCGCAGTTCTTTGTCGTTCAAACAGCGACATCGAGAAGATTGCTGCAGAATTCACAAAATACAGAATTCCTGTAGTTGTCAAGAGCACTGCTGATGCATCCAAACTGGAGATTCGTCTGGTCCTGCTGATGCTCAACTATATCCTCGGTGACTCCAAACTGCTTACCGCCGAGCTTTCGAAGCTCTGCTGCGGACTTTCTCTCGGAGATATCCTCGGGAAGGATTACGAAGAGCTCCAGAAACTTACAGAGTTCCTCCAGGAGTACCGTGATACCCTCTCTGACAAGGGTATTTCAAGCGTCGTCAGGGGGCTTGTCATCCGCATGAACCTGCTTGACACCTGCGCCAAGTGGGGTGAAGCCCAGAAAAGAAAGGACAACCTCATGGCTCTGATTCAGAACGCCAGGGATTACGAGGCAAACTGTCTGACGCTCGGAGTGAGCGCCACAGTCGAAGGATTCATCTCTCAGATTGAGGCGGGAGAAATCAAGGTCGAGGGATATGCTTCTGAAGGCGTGAACATTGTGACTTACCACGGCTCAAAGGGACTCCAGTGGCCGCTCGTCATTCTATTTTCCCTTAGCAATGACTTGCTCTCCGACAAACATATATCCAAGAGTTTTCTATGGGATGTAAGAGCAGTGCGCAAAACAGTTCCTACTGCCTTTAATTTTTATCCGGGGTATTACATCACCTATTCCCCTCGCCTGACTAATGACTATGTCGGGAAACTCCCTGACGAAATGCGTAACGGCATAAATCAGATTGCAGGTACAGGCAATTACTCCGAATATATGGATGCCCAGATAAAGGAAGGCAGACGCCTCTTGTATGTCGGCACCACCAGAGCCAGGGACATCCTTGTTGAAGTGGGGCAATTCGATGGAAGAGTCAAAGGTTGTAAATTTATTACAGACGTACTTTGTGGAGCCTATCCCGGCATAGGGTGGGAAGCCAGTATCGGAAAAAATTGGGCAGATGGGACCCTTCAGGAAATCTGGGGCCCCGGTTCACCTAAGTTCTTCTATCGAGAGATAGAAACCGAGGATGCACCATCTGAACCTCTTGCACAGACCTATGACTGTCTTGAAAAGCTTGAACCTTGCAGCATCAAGGAAGCTAAGAGGGTCTCCCCCAGTTCCCTCGGCGACGAAGATCTTGTCAAGGCCACAACCACGTCATGCCTCAATGATGACGGCCATCCGTTCCCTCAGCTCATCTCCAAGGCAATCAAAGCCAAAGATGATGAGGTCGGCACCTGCATCCACAACATCTTCGCTTCGTATGACTCGACGGTTTCAAGAACGGACAGCGTGCAGATTGCCGCCAAGACCATCGAAAGGCATGATCTGAAAGAAGTTCTCACAAGTCCTGATGCTGTCATCTCGTCCATCGAGACTCTCTACGAGTTTCTATCGAAGACCTATGGCAAGGCCATCAGAATCGAGCACGAACTTCCGTTCAGAGAACTCCTTGGCGGGAAGATGACCATCGGTTCCATTGACCTGGTGTGGTTCATTTCCGAAAAGGAATGTATCCTGGTGGACTTCAAGAACCTTCCTCACGCTGACAGGGATGTGCTCAATCCGGAGAGCAAACGTTTCCTCGGGCACTACGCTCCCCAGCAAAGAGCCTACAGGGACGCTCTCACAAGAGGTGGTCTCACCGTCAGAGCAAGCCTTATCTACCTCTCGATGCAGGGGAAGGTCATAGCACTGAAGGCGTAGAATTCCACTATCTTTGTGAAAGATAACCACAGACATCTCTACGGAGCTATCCTAAATTCAACGAAGTGTGAGAAAAATGAAAAATTCAATAATAACTTGTGGTGTGTTCTTTCTTGACACCATTGTAGTACGTGAATATCCCGAAGGTCCCTGTCGACAACGCCTGTATAATGATACGGAAGTCTTCTCTGAAGTTGGTGCTACCTGCGGGAACGTTACAACTATCCTTTCTTGGATGGGAAACAAAGTTTATCCCGTCGCTCATTTCGATTTATCAAAAGAAAAAACCGATAGGTTCTCATATATGTTTGAGAAGGCCATCGGCAAGGTTCAGTATAGGGATATTAAGGCTGTGGCTTAATTGATTTGTAGTTAAGATAGAACAATAAGAACCATTGTAAAGTAATCTGTAATTAACCGCAGGATATTCACCTACGGGTATTTTTATTGCCCAATTTGGACAACACGTATTCCCTAATTAAATACCATCTCATACTAAAAAGAAAACCTCCCACTTTAACGGAAGGTTTTATTAACATAATATGATTTTGTATTTGGCCGGCCTTATTTTGATATTTTAAATCGGTCCGTAAAAGCATCTCGGCCCTCTATCTCTTCTCCTTCCCGATAATGCATCCTAAATCCTTTTGGAGCAAGAACGCTGCATGGAATATGGAGTCGTTGAGAGGCTTTTATTCCAAACTCATCAATGCCGGTTTGTCCACCAGAACGAATTTCGAGTATGTTTATACCGGCAGACTTCAAGGTTTTTAATATATAATAGATGACTTCTGCCGCATCTTCTTCTTTAATTGCGTATCGTTCTAATGTTATCATACTATTACCCGCAATGTTTAATTTAATGCCATCTTCTTTGAAATGTGTGTTGTTTCTCATATAGTCAGCAAAACGGAGTGCTTTCATTTCCCAGAAATCGGGATTAGCATAGTTATTCCTAATTTCATCCGCATTTAACTGAAATCCAATATGTTTATCACCCGCTGCCTTCTTTGTCGTAACTTCCCCCGGAGAATTGAAGTCTATTGCGAATGCAAGGGTGATATCAGACCATGCGGCATTTGCCCACGTTCTATGACCATAGTTCCGTTTATCATCTTCAATAAAGAGAGGCTCAATATCATTTATCCATTTTTTCATACTGATATTCCTTTTTTCTATGCATTTATAAATTGAATCCTACCTTTTTGTAATGACTGTGTTTCAGGGTTTCTTCATCACAATATTTACAGAGTTCTCCAAAACCTGCATGGTTGCCATTGATAATATATTTAATCAAGGCTTTACGATTAATGTTTTCAATCTGCCCTCCGGAGAAATCATATGTCTCGGCCAGCATGTCACATTCCTCATCAGATAGGTGCGGCAGCATATGCTTCCAAATTTTCTCTCGCACTTTCTCTTCTGGATGTTTGAGCTCCAGTTTGAACAGAAACCTCCTGTCAAATGCCTGATCCAGGTTGTTTTCAAGATTTGTCGTCGCAATCATGATTCCATCAATTGCTTCCATCTCCATAAGAATTATGTTTTGGAGGGTGTTGTTAAGTTTATCCACGCTCATCTCGGCATCCTTCATTCTTGTTCCGAAGATAGCGTCAGCCTCATTGAAAAGAAGAATGGGGCAGCGTTCGCTGTGCTGGACAGTGTTTCTATAGCTGCAGAATAGGCTTCGGATCGCCTTCTCTGAATCTCCCACCCACTTTGATTTCAGCTGAGACACATCGACTGTAAATATGTCACGACCGGTTATCCTTGCCAGTTGAAAACAAAGCTCTGTTTTCCCAGTACCGGGTGGGCCGTAAAGCAATATGTTAATACCCGTCCTTATTCCCTGTTCCTTGAGTCTGGTCTGAATCTTCATGAAGTTTTCTTCAGACAACACTTCGGAAAGCCTCTCAACTTGTTCATTTTCTTGTGCATTGAAGAAAAGAATCTTTTCAACAATGAGATTATGGTCCGTCATTTCAGGACATGGTGCAGTACTGTCATGTATCTGGATGTTCAACTCAGAAAGGAACTCCTTTATTGTATCTGTATTGAGGCAGATCCGACTTGAATCAACTAAACCATCATCAGAACAGAATTCCACGAGGTGACTCTTCTGTAGGGGTGTGTCTTCATTCATGATACGGCGTTCAATCATCTTATCATCGCAGTCATCACTCAACAACTCAAGTATTTTCCCGATCCTGACGTGATTGTCCCCATGACTGACGCATCTATGACACATATACATGAATATTGAAAAGCAATAGTTCGACATCAGGCCATGTTCCTTCACCTTGCTGCAGAATGTAGAATGAGGATTATTGTTGACGAGACTCTCAAGTTCTTCTGACAGTCTGTCGAAACTCAGGGAATCAGAAAAGAACTCTGAGAACAGATACCTCATCCTTGTAAAGATTTCCTCGGTGCTGACATTGATAAATTCCGGAACCTTGAACTGTACATTGTTGACCATTGCCTCCGCAGCATCCTCATATATCTGGTAAAATCCCCCAAAACCGTCTTTGGCAATAATTCGTACAATGTGTTGTCTTGACAGGTTTTCGATATCCGTACGAAGCATGGACATCTCGATATTGGTGATATTCAGTCTTTTTACAAGTTCTTTTGTGGTTGTCCTTCCGGAAAAACCCGCTTCCTCCGCAATGACAGACATAAGAACACTTTGAATGGGAGAGATCGAAAACATCTGTCCAAGATATGAAATTTCTCTGTCCAAAATTTTCTGAACCTCCGTGATGGATTTCTCTTTATCAAGGACTTTCACGACCATGTTCATGCAGAACAAGGATGTAAATTCTGACGTATTCTGCGCTGACTCCTTAATACATACTGTTTCTGCTGCGGCATCCTTCCCAGCCAGAACTTCTTCTATATCATTCATATCGATTCTGTTTTGTACAGACAAATAGTGTGAAGTTGTTTCATCGTTAGGAATTTTATGGGACAATCTGACTTATTTGTGTTCAAGTCATTGCTCTATATTGATACTGAAAGCGTGAAAATATCAATATGATTTTTCAATTCTATTGCACAGGAGAAAAAGATAATGTAATTTCATACGGGAAAACCAAATACATGCAATTATGAAAGAGCTTAAAACTCACAGAGAAGATCCCCTTAGCCAAGAAGAATTCTCAGACTTTTTATCCGGTGGGGACAAATACGTGCCAAAAATGCAACAGCTTATTGGCTCTGTAGTTGAAAACACTTGGAGCGGGTTGCCTAAATGTGAAAAGCCTGAGGTCATCCAAAGGCTTTTGGAAACTGCTCTATCAAAGGGTAGTCATTATCTGAAGCAATTTACTCCTGACAGGGGATCACAGTTCGGTTCATATCTCTATACCTGCATGAAGAATGAAGTACATGCAATGCAGAGAAAGAGGAACAAGAATCTGGAAGACTCATGCAGTGATAACATGGACTCCATACCATCATCTTCGGTGCGAGAATCATTGCCTGACGGCGGTTTGATCAAAGAGGAGTCAGATACAAGAATTGAAATATTCCTGCATGACGTGATAGAGTGGATGGAAACATTGAAGCCTCTCCAGCGAAAAGCACTTCAAGCAAAATGGGGAATAGGTCTTAGTGAAGAAGAGGAATGTAAACTTGAAGAAATCCGCAATCGGCCGAATCATAGGGAAGGCTGTGAATATTCAGCATTCCTTCAGGAAAGCTATGGGTTGACACCAGTTAATGCCCGTCAGAAACTCAACGAAGCTCTCACAAAATTTAATGAGTATTGTGGTCAGAAATACCACAAGAGCAAACGTTCAGTGTATGCTAACCTTATTGGGACGGGGTTTCTCACAAAAGACACACAAGCTGCTCAGGGAGTCAATTTGCCTGACATTTCAGAATTTACTGATGAAGAATGTGCACAGATATTCTTATCCATAGCCTCACATTTTTGTACTCCTACACAATACATTAAACCGGAATTATCTGCAGAAAGCACATATCAGCTTACAGAGAACCAGGAAATTCTCTTTTCCGAAATAGAAGGTAGGCGAATGCCTTTCAGGGGTTTCTATAATTTTGCTGAACTCAGAGCAATCAGGAGAATTGGATTACGGATTGTTAATTGGAACGAATTTGATTATATTATTGCAAGAGATATTTCAGACAACAATGAGTGTATTGAACGCATTAATAAGAAAATAAATGAAGGAATACCCTTATCTGATAAAGAAAAAGCCATTTGTGAATCCGAAATCTCATATACACATATAAGAATCCTTAAATCACTAAAAGAAAGATTACCAAGACTTCTTGGATTGTATACGCCACGATATCCTTTATCCGGAATGCCCTGTATTTATCTGTTCAAGGACAACATAGAGAGGCACTCAAGGGCAAAAAAACAAGATCCGGATGTTGTATCAGCATATGTTTATGTTCACGAACTGATGCACGCATATTACGATTCGATAAATCGAATAGGATACAATTCGGTCAGGGAACTTGAGGAGTCATTTGCCGAATATGGTATGTTGTTTTTCCTAAACCATATTCAGGGAACCCTTCCTGCTTCTGTCTACAATGTGGCTGAAAGTGCAGTCCAATCCAAATGGATTGATGGACCAAAGGAATATGGTTTTGGAATAAAATTGAAAGAGAAATTCGGTCTGAATGATTCACAATGGATAGACAGATATCGAATGATCTCCAATTGGATTGAATATGACGATGATGTACGTTATTTTACATCTTGGTTGAAAATAAAAGTAAATAATGTGGATACAATAAAACGGATTCAAGAGAAGGTTTATAATATTCTGAAGAAGGAAAGGGTCCAGCCTAAAGAAGGTCATGGTTATAGCATCAACCAGAATGATGAAAATATAGGTAATCTGTCTCTATTTGTTAGAAATAATCGAGTATCCACACTTCTGACCCCGAGAAGAATAATTACTGACACGAATCTTGACCGTCTTGCCTTCAGAGTTCTTCATATGGCAGATCTTGAAAGAAAACACGTACAAGTAGTTACCGATTCTACTTCTGCTCTTAATTATATCTCTTATGAAAGTGACCAAAATCATATCCGGATTCCTGTCGCAGACGAACGAACTCGCGCAGCCGAGCCAGATCGATGGATGGGAGAAAGCTTGTTTATTGACCACAAGAAATGGTATTTACGACGTGGATGGGTTGATAAGATGACATCCATGGAGGATTGTACGATAAGTTGGGCAATAGCAATACTAAATGATGAGTATATTTATTCTATAGGGTTAGTTAATGGCAAAAAGGGTCCAAAGATTATTACAAATGCGAGATATAACGGAAACGACCTCAATAATGACCCGGTTTGGAACAGGGCACAGTTTTATGTTATTAAGGAAAGTTTTGGACAATCCAAAATATACTCCATTTACGGAGATATCTATATTAATGAGATTGAGTTACTTGATATGATTACAAATTAGTTTTTTTATTGAAAAATAATTATGGGATTTGCAAAAGTAACTTTAGATGGTGACATTGTTAAACCAAAGCTAGATTTCTCTGCTCTTAGTGAGGAAGAACTTCGTAAACTTGCAGAAAGAGCAACGATAGAATCTCGTATAATAGCAGGAAATTTTAAAGAATGTGTAGAAGAAGGAGTAGAATTTATGGATCATTTCCACCCGGAAGTGGAATATGATGATTATTTTTGCTCTCCCGGGCACTATACAATAAGATTTTTAGAAGATGATGTCGAAGATGATGTCATGGGCATAATGGTTAACACTGAGCGCTATATTATGACTCAAAAAGAAAAGGAAGAAATGAAATCAAAAAATATCATAATTACCGGTGTAGAAGGAGACTTTTATTTTTGTTGTTATGAACGTGTCGGCGATTTTAATGGACTACCGACTGGAATTAAAGGAGAATGCCTGTTAGTTTGTCCCGAGGATGACAGTATATCTATTCAAAAGCATTTTCTCAATAGTCCGCATAATGATACAGCAGAATTGTTAGAATAAAAAATAACTTATTATTTCCATGAAATTTAAAAAAATTACTGTTCGAAAGGAGGATGATATAAGACTGCCTGAACCAAAGGCTGCACCGAAGCCTCGTCTTGCTGCCGATTCAGAAGAACGCAGAAAAGAACGAATGAGAGTTTGTATGATAGCGGCTAAGATGGCAGGAGACCTAAAGTCATACTCAGAAAAAGAGATCAGTTTTATGAATAATTTCCACCCGGAGTTGTTCTATTCAGAGCATTACTGTTCCCCAGGTCATTTTTCTACAGATGTAAGTGACCAAGGTCTGGTTATTTTTGTTAATGCGGAACAATATTCTATCTCACAGATAGAAAAAGATCAGATGGAATCTGATGGTATACATCTTATTCATATTGACGGGGATCTTTCCGTTCTTTGTCGTAATAATTTCGGAAGTTTTGATGTTCTGCCAAAAGTAGTATCCGGGACCTGCACCCTAATAGGTCCAGGACAGTGTGTCGAGTCAATTAACAAACACTTTCAAATGATTCAGAATACTGAGATTGAATTTTTGGAATAGTGATTCCCCGAAAAATTGCTATTTATTTCTAACGTTCCCACTAGTTCGCGCTATAACAAGTAAACAGAACAGTTTTACAGTTATGACGCGTTTTTTTTTATGAAATTTGATTACGATGAGATATAGGCAGAAACCAATTTTTGGTCTTCATATCTGTGTCACAAGTAGGTACTACTAATGTGCTTAATTTATTAATGTTTAACAACTTAAAATTATTTTTATGGCAAAATCAGGCTGGGCCGTACAGTACGAGAGATTCGTAGGTGGCCCTATTAAAATTGACAGTCAGACGTGGAATAACTGCTATTTGCGGTTATATAAACCGGGACAGGTTTACCCTGGTGCCGACCACCTCGAAGGTATTCCATATGGTCTTCGTGCCATACGGGCATATTGGTGTGGGGATATACTATATGCCGACCTTGAAGACGGAAGAACTTGTGAATGGGTAAACCCCGGCTGCCCAACTATTAGATGAGCAGTTTAAGAAATGCAGAAAATGAGCGTTCATTTCCCCAGCATAATTCGTTATTTCAACTGACAACGTTCAGATACAATCCCGATCAGCGGAATCCATATCCTGTGTTTCCGGTATCCGTATCCAGTCGTTGTTTTTTCCATCGATGTGAGGATGCACTCCAGACAATAAGGAGGAAAGCACCAGATCCTTTTGTGTATTGCTTTATTATCCACGAAATACCTTTTGATATTGAGATTGGTCCGGACGAGTCAATAGCGGAGTATGTCTTTGACAGCTACGGATCCCTATTCTCATCCAGGACCTATGCGATCATTTCTGACAGAGGCCATGATGGTCCCACGACAACGGGATGGACCGAATATTTTAATTCAATAAGGAAAACCGATTGGTCGAAACCGGAACAGTTGCATTTCAGATCCGGTGACATTGTCGAAATTCATGGTCGGGAAGGAAATCAATATTTCCCACATGATCAAGTGGAAATAGGCATTATTTCCAGTCTCCCTCCAAATAATGAGTCTGAACCAAAGGATTGTTATGGTGTCATAACGTTGTCTTCTCCCGGTGTCTTAGATCATGCCCCTATATGTTCAGTATTTAAGCCTCATTTTATTGTTAAAGATATATATAAGAGGAAACTGGATGGCTTCTTAATAAAAATGTACGAGAATAAATAAAAATACTCATTGCATCTTTGTGATTTTTCCTAACGTTCTGATTAATTCGCGCTATTACAGGTATAAAATTTAATTATAACTGTAATGGCGCGATTATTTAGACCGGATTATGACGAGTGGAAGACAAATACCTTCCCCGAACTTCTATGCAAACTCATCAAAGCATACCTCAAGGATTTCTATTCTCATCTGAAAGGTCATTCTGTTGAAAAGATATGCCGTGATATCCAGGGATATCTCGAATGCAATATCTCAGAAAAGGTCTTCGATTATTTCGAGGAGGAAGGGTACATCTCACCTGACCTTGAAGTAAGGTCTTACCCTTATGATACAAATCTCTTAAGGTATGTCGAAATTTCACCGGAAATACGTGATATCCCATATGAATATCGCGATCTGGAAGAACTCTGTGATGACATTCCAGGGTTGATTTCAGCACATGTCACCGAATTTCTTTCCGAGAAAGCGAAGGAAGACACAACCTCAGAAGAAATAGAATCATAATATCAAAAACCAAATATGAGCGAATTATTGAAGGCCCTGCTCTTTGGGGGCGCCGGGTATGCCATCGGCAACCGCATCAGCAATGATGACGCTGTTGAAATCGTCAAAAGCTATCTCACAGCTGTCAATTTTGAATCACTTATCAGAGACTGGCAAGAACAGCACATCTGTGAGGACTTAAGTGAACTCATCTCTGATTACGTTGAAAAAAACTACATAGTTATCAGTAAAAAGAACGAATACTTCTGATTTATGCTGAAAGCAATATTCAAGGGAATCCTGATAGTGATAGGACTGCTGATTCTCATTCCGCTTCTTTGCCTGCTCGCCACACTGGTTGTCAGTCTGTTCGGGTCGCTGAGTCTGGCAGCACTGTCAGGTAGCGCTATTTTCATGATAGTTTGTGGGGTGATAATAGTTATTTCGCTGATCATTATTTTCAAGGATTAAAAACTAATAATTACATAAATATTTCATCTTTAATTAATTATGCATTGGAACCATTCTGAACAACGGCCATATTTTCTCGCCAATTATCATATGCCGCAAATCATGACCAAAGAAGAAATTGATCACTTTGTCATTAATCTCGTCGAAGATTATTATGGTGACAGCGATGTCGATATCATCAATCTGCAAATATCGAAAATTCAAAATCTTTTCAATAATGTTGGATACAGCGTCGAGAGATTCATGCTCAATCATACCTGGAAATGCATAGAAAGTGCTAAGATCAGGTTCAGACTAATTGACGAATTCATCTTTCGTTCATTCAGAGAACTTGGTATTCTTGACTATGTTGATTATTGTCAGAAAGTCGCTTTCCTTAAAAGAAACGGTAAAAATGACGAGTTTATCGAATACATTAAAGAGTTATCTCCTGAAGATTTTGACAATCTTGCAAGGTTATACTTCTGCCAAACGGAAAGTGATGTATGGGATATGTACGCTGAAGGAATTGGTTCCGTCCATGATATGGCTAACTTTTATGATGATCAGGAAAAGAATCTGTCATTTTTGCGATACATATATAATCGTGGCAATCACAGCGACGAGGTTATTTGGGCACTTGAAGTTAATTTGGGGATGATTGATTATGATGAATTCTTCGAGAAAGGCAACATGGACAAGATTCAAAGAGCATGGGAAACAGGGATAATGGAAATCAGAGAGAAGTTCGTTCATACAGAGTCTAGTCTTCAAAGACTTAAGGAAATTCTTGATAAGTCTAATGACGAGTAAATGAAACACGTAGAGAATATGTTAACATTAGATTTGACAGAAATAAAAGAGTTGATTGACTCGGAAATAAAAAAAGATGATGACTTTTTTTGTCTTGCTGCCAAGGATTTTGCAAGAATGAAAGACCTGGCCGGTAATCCTTTTGCCGCAATTGTAACAAGTTGCTCCAATAGTGTAATCTCTCTAGCAGATGAGTTGTATCAGTCTGTTATTTCCATAGATCATGACGGAATAATGGGAATCTGTATCCAGATTCATTCAATAGATTTTAAGATGAGAGAGTTGTCAAACTTCATGAAAGCTGTTTCATCCTATTTCGGCAGAAATAATAAAATAAAGATAGGGATTATCCAAGACCCAGATTTACCAACAGGTGCGAGGAAATTGGTTGCTGTTCTATATGCAAAAGTTTAATGCAAGGTATTTGTATATATTCAATTGGTATCTCCATCTAGAGTTCTTTATTCTTTGAAATAATTGATGGTGATCTACAAAATCGACGAGAATGAACATTCCATACTCAAAAAACGACATTGTCAGGTTCGTGACCAAAGAGCCGTGCGTTCACGTGAACGTAATGTTTAACTCTGAAAACTTCGATCTGAACGACATCAGCAAAGAAGAATACATCGGACGGATCAAGGCTGTGATAGATGGCGGGAAGTACTATCTTGTCTCAACCATCTCACCGATGGATGGGTTCAACTGCATTGCCGATGCCCGGGACATCCTCTGCAGTATGGGCGAGTCAGAGCTCAGTGAAGACCAGAAGATGAAATATCATGCCAGACACGATGGCTACGAGGCGCCGAACTGCTATGAGATTGATCCCGGTGCCGAGGATCTGAAGGGTCTGGATTTCGAGCAGAAATGCATTACCGTTGCCCGCAAGGCGATGGACTGTCTGTTTCCCGGGAAAGACATCGTGGAGATGAACAGGAATTTCGGGGATGTTCTCCGCGAACGCTACTTGAAAGGTTTGGACGACAGTCTTGTCCTGCTTCCGGGTGAAAAGCGCAGCAAGAAAAGGGAGAAGGAACTTCTTGAAACTAAGGACAACCTTTTGCAATGGTTCAAAAATCTGCGGTTCAAGGAGTTCTATATGGTCAATGTGGGATTCCGTGAGGAAAAGACCGCTGAGGACCATGAGTTCGAGGACGCCATTCTCAAGAAAATGCAGACACATTTCGGGAAGGACTTTTCCTTTGACGATGATGAAGGTAATCTGATAACTAAGTTTTGGACGGTGGCTGTTTCCACCGGTTTCGACGAGGCCTATGTACTTCGCGATGTAAAGGAAAGGACAGACTTTTACATGTGGCTTGGACCGGAGCACTATGACATGGACGAGGCCTCTCAGAAATTCTTCCGCGACTGCCGGATTAAAACAAGACCATGTACATAATTCATTTATTTTCAGCACATTCGACAAGTAAAGTAAAATCACGGACCTTTTCGCTAAATGGATGTTATAGGAAAAGGTTTACTTTGGACCAAGTAAAGTGGATTACTTTACTTCTCCTCACAGCTTGACATAGAATGTCTTTTTGTGTTCTTCTGGTTTTTGCTCTTTGCCGCTTGCATCTTCCGCTTTTTCATTGTGCACACCTTTAGCGTTGGCTGCACTTTCTTCGATGTTTCTTGTGTGGGCGTCTTTTTCAGGTTTGGAAATTTCTTTGATGGTATTCTCCCCTTTCGTGTTGAGCTCTTCGATGTTTGCTCTTTCTACATTGTCGATGTCCGTAAGCTTGATGCAGTTCTTTGTTATTCTGTCGACAAAGTAAATGCTGTCTGTTAGTCTTATGCCTTTTTCCTTTCGGATTACCATTCGTATGTGTTCCTCCTTGAGGTATTCTCTTAGTTCTTCCAGATTTTGGCTTTTGAGGAATTGCAGGCGAATCATCTCTTGCATTGTTTCGAATGCTTCCATATCGAGGTTGACACTATTAGACTGTGCTTGGTTGTACCATTCGCCTGTTTTATCGAGGTCCGTGATGAAATTGGTGCAGGTTTGTCCTTTTAGGTTTAATCCGATGAAACCCAGATGTCTTTTATTGTCATCCAGAACTTTGTCGGAAACTTTTATTCCAAAGGATTCCATGATTGCCTTGTATTCATTGAAATCTTTGAAATTATACTTCAACGCTTCTTCATGGATTCTTGTAATTTGAGCGACAGTATTACCCGTTCTGTAGTTGAAATATTTAACCGTATCTGTTTTTTTACCGACATAGTTCGGATCTCGTCCGAAGGTGAGACCGTATTTCTGACAAAGCTCCTTGAGGAGTTTTCTGCTTTTAAATGCAGACATTGCAATATCAACTACTCTATTATCTGTTTTTGCACGAGTACTCACTATATGGTAATGTTTACGCTCGATATCATTATGTTTAAAGATTACCCAAGGTTGTTCACCATATCCCATTCCTTCCATATACTCTTTAGCAAAGTTGAATGCTGTATTATCAGAAAGTTCTTCGTTTGGTCCAGGTGACATGGCGAAATGAACTCCTAGTTTTCTTGATCTTGCCGGCAGCCATGGATTCAATTCCAGGTCTCTCATTTCATATCTTATTCTGAACGGATTTTTGGGTTCGCTAACGTTTTCTGCTCCGAGAATTTCGCATTCTCCGAAGAACATTTTGTCCATGTTATACTTCAGACCTGATTTACAAGATGCGGATTGTTTGAGTTGTACTATAACCATTTCTATTCGATTTTTTTGAGGAGTTTTTGGTATTCTTCCTGGGAATTGAGAAGGAGATTCTCGAGATCTTTGATAGAATTTATTATCTCCTTTGTTGTTATTTCGTCAGTGTCTTCCGAAATTGCATAAAGAAGATTTATGTTTTCTTTGACTTCTTTTATGAAGATTTCATGTGTTTTTTTGAGTTCTATAATTAACTCTTTATTGTCTTGTTTTTTCATATTACTGCAGTTTTCGTCGTTATTAAAAAGGTTCCTTTTTCTTTCAAGAATCTGTCGTAAATAGACGGATTTTTTAATTTTTTTCTTGTCGCAGAATTCTTGAATTCGCTGATTTGTTTCTGGGGTAATCTTTGTTGAGATGACAACTTTCCATTCGGTTTTCTCTTTTGTTTTTTTCCTTTTCATACATTGTAACTTTTGTTTGTCTACATAGTTTTAATTGGGATGTAGACGGGTTTATACATTGAACTGTAGACAAACCTTTTGTTTTCTCTGTAGACTTATCTATATGTTCTTAAAAACGGTCAAAATAAAGATTTGAATACCTCATAAATTACCTTATGAGTATGTATTGTAAAACCTTTAATAATGCCTTTAATTGCAAAGATAAAATAATTTTTCAAATGGTAAAAATTCTTTTATTATAAGTGGTTGTCTATTTTATATAGGGTAAGTGAGTATTTACATCTTTATATGTTAATAGTATTTATATGTTAATATCTTTATATGT